>DXCK01000119.1 GCA_019116045.1 Candidatus Bacteroides merdipullorum
CTTGCACATTCTGCCGAGCGAAGTAAAGATGCACGAAAGTGAATAATGGAGAAGCTTAATAATCCGGAGTTTAATTATGTCGAATTCGACAGGTTTTAAATATCCCCTCGGATTCGAGGGGATTAGAATTATCTATGAGAATAAGCTTTAATGTCTTCATTTTAAGCTATCTTTGCCCACGTGTTTAATTGTATATAATCGCATATAAAGAATATGGCTAAAATATCAGTAATGAACACGGACATAACCGTGCTAAATTATAACAGTCACGACTACATATCGCTGACAGACATGGCGAGTGCCAAAGAAGGTGACAGCCGCGCTGCCGACATCATCAAAAACTGGATTCGCAACAGATATACCATCGAGTTTTTGGGTACGTGGGAGATGATTCACAATCCCGATTTTAAAGTGGTCGAATTTGACCACTTTAGAAAGCAGGCAGGTTTGCCAAGTTTCGTCTTGAGCGCATCCGAATGGATTGAGAGCACCGATGCCATCAAACAGAACCTCATCCCGCAGGAGATAACCCCGGCACAAGCCTCGCGCATCTATGCCAACGAAGCCGATGTGCTGAATATGGCGCTCTTCGGAATGACCGCCTTGGAATGGCGCGATAAGCATCCCGACCTGAAAGGCAACATCCGCGACTATGCGTCCATCAACGAATTGATATGCCTGTCGAACATGGAGAGCCTGAATGCAGTGTTCATACAAGACGGCATCCCCCAACGGGAACGGCTCATCCGCCTGAACCGCATTGCCATACAACAGATGCAAGTGCTGGAAGACCTCACAGGAGAGCGCGAACTTTTGAAGTGACCGTCAGTTTTTGCACAAATCCCCATTATTCCGCCTGCCCTTTGCGAACGCCCGCAAGAGGCAGGCGGTTTCCTTTTTCCAATCTGTCAAGGCATAGAGAAGATATGCAGACAGTTCATGCTGTCGCTTGAAATGATAAAAGCGTTCTTTACAGAACAACGGCTGCGCCTCGGCAATCTGCAAATCCATGCAAGCATGATTTGCCATTGCTCTCGGCTTGCACGTTCTTTGACAGACTGGAAAAAGGTATCTTTACGATAAGCAAGCGTAGAGGGTGCTTGCACATTCTGCCGAGCGAAGTAAAGATGCACGAAAGTGAATAATGGGAAGAAAAACTGTGTCCATTGATTGTCAAGCAGTTGAAAAGCATTACCTTTGTCTGCCAAAATTGCGACACATGGAGAATCAAGGAGAAATCATACTATATCAACCGGACAATGAAGTGAAGCTGGAAGTGCGGCTGGAGAATGAGACGGTGTGGCTTAACAGGCAACAGCTTTCTGAACTGTTTGCCCGTGACATCAAAACGATAGGCAAGCATGTGAACAATGCCTTGAAAGAGGAATTGGCAGGTATTTCAGTTGTCGCAAAATTTGCGACAACTGCAGCCGATGGCAAAGTGTACCAAGTGGAATACTATAATCTGGACATGGTTCTGTCTGTCGGCTATCGGGTTAAATCCAACAGAGGCATAGAGTTCCGGCGTTGGGCAAACAAGGTACTGAAAGAATATCTGCTGAAAGGCCATGCCATCAACTATCGGCTGGGCATCCATACCTACAAGAAGTGCCACGACCGCTTCCTGATTATCGACGGGACGGACATCTATCACATCGGCGCCTCGCTGAAAGACCTCGGCAAGAAGATGTTCGCCTTCTCCAAATTAGAGATACCGGCTGCGGCCATCACCGCGTTGTTGTAAAGACAATAATAGGAGAACGGCTTGCTTTCTTACCGAATTCCGCAGCAAGGCACGTTCGGCTAATCCGACACCACCGAACGGACCGTGCCTCGCGCCAGACGCGTCTCGATGCAATCGCCCGGCTGCAAGGACGAAGCGTCGCGTACCACCCGGCCGTCTTTCAGCGTCAGACTGTAGCCTCGCTCCAACTGCTTACGGGGCGAAGCATCGGCCAGACGCTGCTGCAACAGCTCCAGCCGGTGGCGCTGGCGGGCCAGCATGGCTTCCGCCCCCCTCGCCAGGTCCTTGCGCAGCATCAACAGCGACAGGCGCGTCTGCGACACGCAGCGGTAAGCTCCCGCCGGGACACGCCGTTTCAAGCCCTCGAGGCGCAAACGTTCCTTGCGCAAGGCGGCCGACACCCCCTGCTGCAAGCGGGCAGCCAAGGCATACAGTGCCTCCGCCGCCTGCTCCACGCGGGACACCAGGTACTCGGCAGCAGCCGTAGGCGTCTTTACACGGACGTGCGCCACACTGTCCAGCACCGTATCGTCCCGCTCATGGCCGATGCCCGTGATGATGGGCAAAGGAAACTGGGCGCAGGCAGCCGCCAGCAGGTAGGTGTCGAAGCCCGACAAGTCGGAAGTGGCCCCTCCGCCCCGTATGATGACCACCACGTCAAACTCGTCCTGCCGGGCATGGATGGCATCGAGCGCCGCCAAGATGCTGTCCTCCGTACGCTCGCCCTGCATCACGGCCGCAAACAGCTCGACGTGAAAATAATAACCGTGCGGGTTGTGCCGCAACTGATGGCAGAAGTCGCCGTAGCCGGCAGCCGTGGGCGACGAAACGACCGCCACGCGCTGGGGCAGCACGGGCATGGGCAACTCTTGGTTCAAGGTCAGCACCCCCTCGTCTGCCAACTGCTTCAGGATGGCACGCCTGCGCTGCGCCAAGTCGCCCAACGTATAGGCGGGGTCGATGTCATACACCACCAGGCTGAATCCATACAACTCGTGAAAGACAGCCGTGACCCTGACCAGCACCTTGATGCCCGGAGCCCAGGCCTGCCCGGTCTCCTCCTCAAAGTAAGGGCGCAGCACCTGGAAGACATTGCTCCAAATCACCCCACGGGCCTTGGCCAGCAAGGCATTGCCCTGCGGGGCCTTCTGCACGAACTCCACATAACAATGTCCCGCAGCATTGACACGCACCTCGGCCAGCTCGGCCTGCACCCAATACGAGTCGCTCAGCCCCTCCTCTACGGCACGGCGCACCAGCACATTCAGTTCATATAACGACAAAGCCTCCATAAGACACACAACGCTTCAGCGGGCAGAACGGCAGGACTCGAACGCCTGCCACAAATCAGGCACCCCATAACCATAGACATTGTCCGGATACGAAGCCCGGTCGCCCGAACGGCGCACCAGCTCCAGCAACTCCTTGGCCGTAAGCTCCGGACAGGCCTGCCACAGACAAGCCACCATGCCACACATGATGGGCGAGGCAAACGACGTGCCATTGGCCGTGCCCTGGTTGCCATTCGTCCGCATGACCTCTGCCTCCAGCCCCACGGCCACCACATCTGGCTTGACGCGGCTGTCGGCCGTATTACCCACGGAAGAGAAGGGAGCCAGCACCCCCCGCCTGTCCACGGCACCCACCGTCAGGACCTGCTCCGCATCGGCGGGAGTAGTGATTTTCTTCCACGGCTCCATACCGCAGTTGCCGGCACTGCACACCAGCACCATGCCCTTGTCGGCCATGTGCGACGCCTGCCGTGACATCAGGGCGCGGCGACCGTCCAAATCGCGCAGGCGATAGCTCTGCGACGGATCGTCATACTCATAATAGCCCAGCGAGGTGTTCACCACATCCACGCCCACACTGTCGGCAAACTCGACCGCCGCCGCCCAATAGTCTTCTTCCACCGGTTGCTCGCTGCGTTCGTCTTCGCTGCGCAACAGCCAGTAAGCCGCCTCCGGAGCCGTGCCCATCATCACCTCCGGCCGGTTCATGGCCATGCACGACAGCACCATCATGCCATGACTGCCTTTGGAATAGACATCCGAACCCGGCTCTACAAAGTCACGCGTCCCCAACACACGGACATTGCGCATGGCCTTCATACGGTCGGCATTATGGAATCCGGCATCGATGACGGCAATCGTCATTCCCTTTCCCCGAAATCCTGCCTCGTGCAGCTTATGTCCGCCACTCATGGCTATCTGTCTGAAGGCCAATCCATACACGCTGTCAGGATGCACAGCCGGGCAATCCGACAATGAGTCACGCCCGGCATCTCTCACCTCCCAATAGGCAGGCGTTCTCTTCCATACCCGCTCTACCGAACGCACAAAAGGCAGGGAAGCCATGCGGGCAACCAGGGTCGAATCACTGCACGACACGGTCACGAAGTTCTCCCACTTCCCCTTGACCACCACCTTTGCCCCCAGGCAGCAAATCGCATCCACATACGCCCGACACACAGGCAAATCCGTAGAATCGACAGGCAAATGCTGTCTCTTCCTGCGCTCAATGGCCTTGCGGGAAAGAAAATCTTCCGGACGGCTCAACGAATACTCCGTGGCCGCCTTGTCCCGCAGGCAAACGCGATACTTCAACGAATCTCCTTCCGCCCATACCCCAACCCATGGCCAAAGCAGAGCCAAACACCAAACAAGCTTTCTCATAAGCACTGTTCTATTCACTATTTAGATTGTTCCACATACATTCCGATGCCCCGCTGGGAAGCAATAAAAGCCCCTCCCACAACACGGCCACCCAGATAGAAGACGGCAGACTGTCCCGGCGCGATGGCCGAAGCCTCCTCGCGGAAGTGCACCAACAGGCGGCCGTCGTCCAGGCGGCTCACCTCGCAGGGAAGAGGCTTTCCCCTGTAACGGATGCGCACACACACGTCCGGATTGCCCAACACTTCGCTTTCATCCACCAGCAGGTCGCGCTCGGCCAACATCCACTCCGTCTTCAACTGTTCGGCATCGCCCAACATGACAGTATTCTTTTCCGGATTGATTTTCAACACGTATGCCGGCTTACCCAAAGCAATCTCCAAGCCCTTGCGCTGTCCGATGGTGTAATAAGGAAAACCCTTGTGCTCACCCAACTTCACGCCCTCCGCATTGACAAACCACCCTGTGCCGACTTCCTGATCTATCGTCGGACAATGCTCGCGCAAGAAGTCGCGGTAATCGCCTTTAATGAAGCAAACCTCCATGCTTTCACCGTCTTCTGCCTTCACGGCATATCCCTTGTCACGCAAATACTCACGCACCTGGGGCTTGGTATAAGTCCCCAAGGGAAAGATGCAACGGCGCAACACATCTTGCCCCAGCCTCCACAAGAAATAAGACTGGTCTTTCTTCTCGTCATCACCCACACACACATAGACATGTCCCCTCTGCTCTTCCAGACGGATGTAATGCCCGGTCGCTATGTACGCACATCCCAACCTGTCTGCCCATTCCTTCAGCAAACGGAACTTGAACAAGGGATTGCACATCACACAAGGATTGGGCGTACGCCCCGCGCGGTATTCATCGATAAAATAACGCACAATGGTATCGCGGAACCCCACACGTTCATCGGCCACATAATGCTCCACCCCCATTTCACGGGCCAAAGCCACGGCCTCCGCCGGTTCATCTCCCCAAACCCACATGGTCACTCCGATGACCTCGTAACCTTGTTCCTGTAACATCAGACAAGTGGCGGTACTGTCAATACCGCCACTCATACCTACCAATACTCTCTTCTCGGGAGTCATTCTATTTGTCTTTATCTTATTCCTTATCCTTGTTCTCTTGCGTCTGCAAATCCTCCCCCCAATGCACACGTGCCTCACGCTCCTCGCGCTCACGCACCTCCTTGGCCTTGCGGGCATAGACGATGATACGCAATGACTGGTCGTAGGTGAAATAATTATACATCCAGTTCAGCAAGACATTGACCCGGTTGCGCACGCCCAAGATAGAACGCAAATGCACCACCAGCCACAACACCCACGCAATCCAACCCTGCGTCTTGACTTTCTTAAACTCTGCTACAGCCCTGTTGCGTCCGACAGTGGCCATCGACCCAAGGTTCTTATAATGGAAAGGCTTCAACGATTTCTTTTTCTCCATCCGCTTCAGGTTTTCAGCCAGAAGCTTGCCTTGCTGAATAGCCACTTGCGCCAACTGAGGATGACCGTTGGGATAATCCTTATCAGCAGTCATGATGCATTGGTCGCCAATGGCGAACACATCCTTCAGACCTTCCACACGGTTGTAGGCATCCACCTTCAAGCGACCTCCGCGTCCTAAACATTCAGGAGGTATATTACCGATGGAGACAGCTTTCACGCCACTTACCCAAATGAACGTACGAGTAGGAATCTCCATACCGTCTTCGAATATCACCTTATGGTCACGATAATCCGTCACTTTCTTGTGGAGGCAGACATTCACGCCCATATTGCGCAAGAACTGCTCGGCGGCGGCAGACGATTCGGGTGACATACCGCCCAACAAACGTCCGGCAGCTTCTATCAGGAAAATATTCAACTGGCTGCTATCCATGTCCGGATAATCGGTCGGAAGCACATATCTCTTCATTTCGGACAGCACACCGGCTATTTCCACCCCCGTGGCACCGCCACCCACAATCACGATGTTCTGCAATTCATTACGTTCCTGTTCGGTAGCACAAGTAATGCTACGCTCCAAGTTGCTCAACAAAGCATTACGCAGTCCCATAGCCTCTGGCAAAGTCTTCATAGGCATGGCCTCTTCCTCCAGATGCTTGTTCCCAAAGAAATTGGTAGTGGTACCGGCAGCAAAAACCAAGTAATCATACTCCACCTTACCAATAGATGTTTGCAGAATCTTGCGGTCGGGGAATATGCAACGGGCTTCTGCCATTCTAAAGTAAAAATTCTTGCGCTTCCGGAATAGTTTCCGGAAAGGGAATGAAATAGAGCTTGGTTCGATGCCTGAAGAAGCCACCTGGTAAATCATCGGAGGGAACTGATGGAAATTATTCTTGTCGACCAGCACCACCTGCATGCCCGACTTACGAAGTGCATTGGCCAACTTCAAACCGCCAAAACCTCCACCTACGATTACAACTCGCTTAGCATTTGTTTTTGCAATATTAAAACTCATACGCTTCTTGTAGATTATAAGTTCTTGAAACAGCCGCAAAAGTACAAAAAAAAGTGAAACGCGAAATATAGAACAGGAAGATTCTTTCACACACAGGCGGCTCTCGGCAGAAGCATGAAACATTTGTAACACAAATGAAATATGTATGACATAAAGACATAACAACTATTTCCGAATTTTGCAAACAATAACAATTCTACCACAACCCACAATGAAGAAAAGCATTTGCATATGGCTCTTATCCATGCTCCCCTTAGCCGGATATGCCCAAGAAGGCACAGGCAATGTGGACGGAAAAGCGATTGACAAAGAAAAGCTGGAACAAGAAGACTACAAGCCTGAAATCCACGGGACTATCCGTGCAAAATACGAATACCAGACAAGCATGGGCGCCGGACGCTTCGAAGTACGTACCGCACGCGTCAGCATCACGGGCAACGTCTTGCCCAAAGTGGCCTATAAAGCAGAAATCGACCTGTCCGACGAAGGGCAAATCAAAATGCTGGATGCCTATGCCCGCCTGTTTCCACTGAAAGACTTCACTGTCACAGCCGGACAGATGCGCGTCCCCTTCACCATTGACGCACACCGCTCGCCCCACGAACAATACTTTGCCAACCGCTCGTTCATTGCCAAACAAGTAGGCAACGTGCGCGACGTAGGACTGACACTGGGATACACCTTCCCCACAGCCATGCCCATCATCCTGGAAGGAGGACTCTACAACGGTTCCGGCCTGACCAACCAAAAAGTATGGCACAAAGACGTGAACTATTCCGCTAAAGCACAACTATTTCCTGCCGACGGTTTCAACCTGACATTAAGCGTGCAAGGCATCCAACCGGTAGACGTATGGATGCACTCTTACGACATTGGCGCTTACTACGAGACAGAACGTTTCCACATCGAAGCCGAATATCTCTACAAACAATATTCACACAACGCTTTCGATGATGTACACTCGGTAGACGCCTTTGTCAACTACGACCTACCCTTGCGCAAGGTATTCAACAAAATGTCATTCCTGGCCCGCTATGACATGATGACCGACCACAGCGACGGCGAAACTCGCGATGAGAATACCGGAGCCTTGAGCATCACCGACTACAAACGCCATCGCCTGACAGCCGGCATAACCTTCAGCCTCAGCAAAGCTTTCCGCACCGACCTGCGCCTCAATTTCGAAAAATATTTCTATCCCGAAGGCAGCATCGCCAAAGAATCGGAACAAGACAAAATCGTGTTAGAACTGATGGTACGCTTCTGAGCCGTCCACCCCCTCCCACATCCTACCAAAGTCGTACCTCCTCCCTACCTTCTCCCTACCTCGTCCCTGTGTATGACAAGGACGAGGTACGGAAAAGAGACGAAAAAGACAGGAACCAATTTGCTTTTCTCGCCCCAAATGTTTATATTTGGGAATTGAAGAATAAGCAATAGCATGGCAAATCCATTACTTCCCGGCCTGGCCTGGCACGAACAAGAGAAGTTGTATACGCGGTTGCGGCAGTACAATGAAGGGCGCCCGTCCTACAAAGCAACAGGTGCATATCTGGTCGTGCTACCCCGTCCCGGCCATCCCAACTACACGTTATGGATTTACTCTCCGCTGCCCGGACGCCAAAGCATCTTCTACCTGCACGAATTGGTTCCCGATGTCGAAGAATCCCTGCGCATGGCCAGCAGTTGGTGCTACTACTCCTCGCGCCGACTTTTGGTGGTGGAATATAATGCCAAACACATGCAAAGCCGGGGCGACGACTTGGTGTCCTTTGGCAAATACCGCGGACACTTTTTGCATGAGGTCCTGGCCGTGGACCCAGCCTATGTGGCATGGATAGCCTTCAAATTCACACCACGCATACCCAAGCAAGAACGTTTCGTGGCGATTGCAAAGATTTACCATTCGGTACACCTGGACTTTCAGCAACGGCGTAACCGCCAGGGAATACAAGGACATTTCTTAGGGAAAGAAGGAGAAAGCGTAAGAAACCTCACACTGACAGTCACCAAAGTATGTACAGAAGATGACCCATACCGGACACAAGTGCAAGACAACACACCCTGCTTCTACGTGCGGCAGGTGCTGTGGCTGAAAGATGCAGCCGGCAACTGCGCCACCTTTCGTGTGGCGGCACATACTCCCAGCCATGAATCGGGCGTGCTGCCTGCGCTCGAACATACATTCAAGCCGGGAGAAATCGTACAAGTAAAATCCGCACGTATCCATCGCACTTATATAACCAAAAATGTACGCTGGACACGGCTTACTTATGTCAAACTTCTAAAGAACAGATAGGTTTAGAAATATTAATCTTCTGTAAGCGAGCCCTAAGACCGTTTTTCCTTTTCAATATTAATATGTATATTTGCCCCCGATAAGCAGAAAGAAGGTTCAGGCGGGTTATTAACAAAACAGGCGACTTTTCAACTGTTTTCGCAATCTTTCTTCTTTTCAGTAGGTGCAATGAGAAATTATCGCTTATTTCGCCGTCAGATAAATATATAAAGATTATGGGAAAAATTATCGCAATGGCAAATCAGAAGGGCGGCGTAGGAAAAACAACGACGACCATCAACCTTGCCGCTTCACTTGCCACACTCGAAAAAAAAGTGCTTGTTGTCGACGCTGACCCACAGGCCAATGCCTCGTCGGGTCTGGGAGTGGACATCAAGCAGGCAGATTGCACCATCTACGAATGCCTCATTAATCGCGCTGACGTACGGAAAGCCATCCATGACACAGAGATAGATACGCTGAAAGTCATCTCATCGCACATCAACCTGGTGGGGGCGGAAATTGAAATGCTAAACTTGCCCAACCGCGAAAAAATTCTGAAAGAAGTGCTTGCACCGCTGAAAGATGATTTCGACTACATCCTGATAGACTGTTCGCCTTCGTTGGGATTGATTACAGTCAATGCGCTCACAGCCGCAGACTCGGTCATTATCCCCGTACAAGCCGAATATTTCGCACTGGAAGGTATCAGTAAATTGCTGAATACCATAAAAATCATCAAGTCGAAACTGAACCCGGCCCTTGAAATAGAAGGCTTCCTGCTGACCATGTATGACTCTCGTTTGCGACAAGCCAACCAGATATATGACGAAGTGAAGCGCCATTTCCAAGAGTTGGTTTTCAAGACAGTCATACAGCGTAATGTCAAGCTGAGCGAAGCCCCCAGTTTCGGCGTGCCCACGATCTTGTATGACGCCGATTCGACAGGCGCTAAAAACCACATGGCATTAGCCAAAGAATTAATAAGCAGAAACCAAGAAAAGCCTCTTTAATAAATTATGGTACAACGAAGAAATGCTTTGGGACGCGGACTGGACGCCCTCTTCTCGATGGATGAGGTACAGGCGGAAGGGTCTTCATCCATCAATGAAATAGAACTGGACAAAATTTCTGTCAACCCCAATCAGCCTCGCCGGGATTTTGATCCCGCAGCCTTACAAGAGCTGGCAGACTCGATAGCGGAAATCGGTATCATACAACCCATCACCTTGAGGCAGATGGGAAATGACGAGTACCAAATCATTGCCGGCGAACGAAGATTCCGAGCCTCTCAACTGGCCGGATTGAAAACAATACCGGCCTACATTCGCACGGCTGACGACGAGAATGTGATGGAAATGGCACTCATCGAAAACATACAACGTGAAGACCTGAACTCCGTAGAAATCGCTTTGGCCTATCAGCACCTGATTGACCAATACGGGTTAACGCAAGAACGGCTCAGCGAGCGCGTAGGCAAAAAGCGTACCACGATAGCCAACTATCTGCGCCTGCTGAAACTGCCCGCCCCTATACAGATAGGTTTGCAAAACAAGCAGATAGACATGGGGCACGCACGAGCATTACTGACGCTGGACGACCCGAAACTTCAGGTAAAAGTATATGAAGAAATCGTACAACATAATTATTCTGTACGAAAAGTCGAAGAAATAGTAAAGTCTCTGAGTGAAGGTGAAGCAGTCAAAAGCGGCGGACGTAAGCTCTCCCCCAAGCAGAATAAACTTCCCGAGGAATTTAATATGTTGAAACAACAATTATCCGGTTTCTTCCAGGCTAAAGTACAACTGACTTGTTCGGATAAAGGAAAAGGAAAAATCAGCATCCCATTCAATAACGAAGAAGAATTAGAAAGGATTATAGGCATCTTCGACACGCTGAAAAACAGATGATAAGAAACAACTATACATATCGCCTTGCAATAGCCCTGCTGCTTTGCTTCGTACAAGCGGCAGGGATTGTAGCATATGGACAAATACGTCCGAGAGCCGCTCAGAAGAGAGCACACCAGTTGACAACAGATACACTTCAACAACCTGTCCATATTCAACACAGGGACACTTTACGTCCGACAGCCATTCGCTCATTAACCGATTCGGCCTTGGTGGTTTCGGCAGACAGTTTGGCCATAGCAGACAGTATTGCCGTCGAGAACAAGAAGAAGATGATGGAGCTAACCGCTTCCCCTCAAATAAAAGAGCCACAGACATCTACGGACAGTTTAGGCAAGGAAATGAAACGAAAATCATGGGTGCCCAATCCGGTACGCGCTACATGGTTGGCACTTGTCATCCCGGGCGGAGGACAGATTTATAACCGGAAATATTGGAAACTGCCTATTTTCTACGGAGGTTTTGCCGGATGTGCCTACGCACTGACGTGGAACGGAAAGATGTATCGTGATTACTTCAACGCCTATCGTGATGCGGCCAACGGAAATTGGAGTTCGACCAATATCACAGACTTGATTCCTCCTTCTTACATGAACCAAGTGTCGCAAGAGCGGCTGGTCGACCTGCTGCGCCGACGAAAAGATACTTACCGGCGCTACCGCGATCTGAGCATTTTTGCTTTTGTGGCAGTTTACCTGCTGTCTGTGGTTGACGCATATGTAGATGCAGAATTGTCCAATTTCGACATCACCCCGGACTTGAGCATGAAGGTAGAACCAACCGTCATAGACACGCAAATCAACCACTCCACCAATAAATCAGTAGGATTGCAATGCAGTTTCCGCTTCTAGAAAGTATACAAATATAAGAACAGATAACAATCATGCACATAAAAACCAGCTTAATTGTCACCTCGCTCTGGATTGGCAGCCTGCTGGCCGTCTTTCCGGCTCAGGCACAAGAGAGCGTAAATGTAGTCATCAACGAGAACGGCACAGAACATACAGAAACCATCGACCTACCTATCAGTATGACTTATCCGCTGGATAGTCTACTCAACGACTGGAAAGCCAAAACATATATCGATTTAAGCAAAGACTGCAGCACGTCTACCATCAATCCTACATTCAGCGATTCAATCTATATTGACCGTCTCTCACGTATGCCGGTCATCATGGAAATGCCTTATAATGATATTGTACGTAAGTTCATAGACACATATACCATCCGCTTGCGTAATCAAGTATCTTTTATGCTAAGTGCCTGCAATTTTTACATGCCCATCTTCGAAGAAGCACTCGACGCCTATAATTTACCTCTCGAATTAAAATATCTACCCATCATTGAATCTGCTTTAAACCCTTCTGCCGTATCACGCGCGGGAGCTACCGGATTATGGCAATTCATGCTAACCACAGGCAAATTATATGGATTGGAAAGCAATAGCTTGGTGGACGAACGGCGTGACCCAATCAAAGCTACTTGGGCTGCAGCTCACTATCTGAAAGACATGTACGACATATACAAAGACTGGAACTTAGTCATTGCCGCCTATAATTGCGGTCCCGGCAATGTCAACAAAGCCATACGGCGCGCAGGCGGAAAAACAGATTATTGGGCTATCTATAACTATTTACCAAGAGAAACCCGGGGTTATGTACCAGCCTTTATAGCGGCCAATTATGTCATGACCTACTATTGCAAACATAATATCTGCCCTATGGAAACCAACATTCCCCTGGCAACAGACACCGTACTAGTAAATCGGAATTTGCATTTTGAACAAATAGCAGATATTTGTCATATTCCTTTGGAAGAAATCAAAAGTTTAAACCCTCAATATAAACGCAACATCGTGCCGGGAAACACCAAGCCTTACATATTAAGACTACCCACCGAAGCAATCAGTTCTTTTATAGACAACCAAGACAC
>DXCK01000120.1 GCA_019116045.1 Candidatus Bacteroides merdipullorum
GGTTGACGGTTCTGTTACTATCATGCTCTCTTTTTTAATGCAACAGATATGAGCTGTATTCATTTCTCAGCCACAGTTCCAACACCGGATTCGATATATATTTTCTGATTCTATCAATTCTTTTTCCCAAAGCCCGTTTGATGGCACTTACATTGGCCGAAGTTCACAACTGATATTTCCGAAGGATTACTTGGGTCTCAAATTCTGTGCATGCCTCTTCTGTGATGACCCGCAAGAAATTCATCTAGTAAGCCGTCAGTTTTATCTATCTTTCAAACAGAAGGGGTATTCTGAGTCAGGATATCGAATATAGACTCACAGAAATCGCCCCATGTTGTTTCCCTGTCTATATAAACCCATAATTAGCCTTGATATGATAATTGTT
Source organism: Candidatus Bacteroides merdipullorum (assembly GCA_019116045.1). Taxonomy (GTDB): domain Bacteria; phylum Bacteroidota; class Bacteroidia; order Bacteroidales; family Bacteroidaceae; genus Bacteroides; species Bacteroides merdipullorum. The sequence continues at coordinate 386 of DXCK01000120.1, forward strand.
AGACTTAAAAGAGGAGTAATTGTCTGCAGTATGACAGATTTTCTCGGCTAATTCTTGGAAGACTTTTTTCTGGTAGCCTCAAAACAAATGTAGATATATTATAATCAATCCGATTTTTCCAGTCAGTAAAAATAACGCCGGAAGTAACAATTCTGAGCACGAAAGGTTTGTTTTCCACAAACTGCCTATCAATTAATGGTAAAAGTAGCAAATAAGACAGTTACTAACAAGATTATTACAAACAAAATTGTTACAAATTCGTAAATATAGAAAATCAATGTGTCTAGGTTAGGACTCGGGTAGGGCTGCGAAGAATGACGGTGTCGGAAACAATATTTATTTACAAGCACAGACAGCTTTCCGCGTAGCGTTTAGTCGACGGTATGGGTGGGATTCACCCGAAAAGAGTCCAACACATCGTCCACGATCTGCCGGAGTTCCGGATGGCATTGCCAATAATCTTCGCCCACCATCAGTTCCAGATAATGCACCAGGCTTTCTACCGCTTGTATCAGACAAAAACAATGAATTTTACATCCGGCAGAAGACAACATATCTAATAAATAATTCCTATATTTGCGCATCACTTACTTTTGAAATATCTGACAAGAACCCAAAAATACAAAACGATATGGAACAACCCTTACTCATCTACAATACCCTGCACCGGCAGAAAGAAGTGTTCAAACCCCTGCACGCCCCCCATGTGGGGATGTATGTCTGCGGACCCACCGTCTATGGCGACCCGCACCTGGGACATGCACGTCCCGCCATCACGTTCGACCTGCTGTTTCGCTACCTGAAGCATCTGGGCTACCAGGTGCGCTATGTGCGCAACATCACCGACGTGGGCCACTTGGAACACGATGCCGACGAGGGCGAGGACAAGATTGCCAAAAAGGCGCGCCTGGAGCAACTGGAGCCGATGGAGGTGGCGCAATACTACGCCAACCGCTATCATGACGCCATGCGTGCCCTCAATGTCCTGCCACCCAGCATCGAACCACAGGCCAGCGGACACATCATCGAGCAAATCGAACTGGTGAAGGAGATTCTGAAAAACGGTTATGCTTACGAGAGCCAAGGCTCCGTCTACTTCGACGTGAACAAGTATAACAAAGACCATCACTACGGCGTGCTGTCGGGCCGCAACCTGGACGATGTGCTGAACACTACCCGCGAGCTGGACGGCCAGGAGGAGAAGCACAACCCCGCCGACTTTGCCCTGTGGAAGAAAGCACAACCCGAGCACATCATGCGCTGGCCTTCGCCTTGGAGCGACGGCTTTCCGGGCTGGCATTGTGAATGTACGGCCATGGGGCGCAAGTATCTGGGCGCGCATTTCGACATACACGGCGGAGGCATGGACCTCGTCTTCCCGCACCACGAATGTGAGATTGCCCAGGCCGTGGCCTCGCAGGGCGATGATATGGTGCACTATTGGATGCACAACAACATGATTACCATCAACGGACAGAAGATGGGCAAGTCGCTGGGCAACTTCATCACGCTGGAGCAGTTCTTCACCGGGCAGCACGAGAAATTGACGCAGGCCTACACGCCGATGACCATCCGCTTCTTCATCCTCCAGGCGCACTACCGCAGCACGGTGGACTTCAGCAACGAGGCTTTGCAAGCCGCCGAAAAGGGACTGGCCCGCCTGATGGATGCCATCCACGAACTGGATAACTTGAAGCCGGCAGCCGCCTCGTCGGTGGATGTGCATGCGCTGGCGGCCAAGTGCTACGAAGCCATGAACGACGACCTCAACTCGCCCATCGTCATCGCCCACCTGTTTGACGGGGCGAAGATGGTGAACAACATCGCGGCAGGCAACGACACCATCACTGCCGAGGATTTGCAGGAACTGAAGGACACCTTCCGCCTCTTTGCCTTCGACATCCTGGGCTTGCGGGCCGACAACACGTCTAATGCCGCCCGCGAGGAAGCTTTCGGCCACGTGGTGGACATGCTGCTGGAAGAACGTGCCAAAGCCAAGGCGAACAAGGACTGGGCCACGAGCGACAAGATACGCAACGAACTGGCAGCCTTGGGCTTTGAAATAAAAGACGGGAAGAACGGGACGGAATGGAAACTGAACAAATAGCCTTATGACTCCACAAGAGTTCTTCAAGGAAGATCATTTTGCCGGACGGATAGGCATCGAACTGCTGGAGGTAAAAAGGGGATATGCCAAAGCGCGCATCACCATTACCGACGGACATCTCAATGCCGGAGGGCGCACGCAAGGCGGAGTGCTCTTCACACTGGCAGATTTGGCATTGGCGGCAGCGGCCAATTCATACGGGGAATTGGCTCTGTCGCTTTCCTCACACATCAATTTCCTGCGCGCCAGCGGCGTAGGAGACACGCTCTGTGCCGAAGCCCGCGAACGCTACGTAGGGCGCACGACAGGCTGTTACCAGGTGGACATTACCAACCAGCAAGGAGAATTGATTGCGGTGTTCGAATCCAGTGTCTTCCGAAAAGGTGATGCGCTTCCTTTCACGCTGCCGTAGCGCAAGGGGAAGATGTTCCCCCACCTTTCAAGAATAAAGAAAAGGACAAAAAACAAAAATGCGAGGGCGTGCCAAGACTCTCAAGGGACAGGAAAACGATTGTCCCGGAGTTTTGGCACGCTCTCACATTCTTGCTATCGGTTGCCGAAAGACTTTACTTCACGAGCGAGGTCAGCGGATAGCGGTTGCCCTTGACCCCTGTAAAGAATGCCTTGGCCGAACCGAAACTGAGATACATGTCCAGACGGATGGGCAGATGGTTGTCGTCGTCGGAGATGAAGAAGGTGATGATTTCGTTTTCCTTGCCTTTCTCGTCGTATTCCACAAAGGAGAAGACGAGGCAGCGATACGTGTGTCCATCTTTGGCCTCTACGTCTTCAACACCCCGGTAAATAAGTGTCTGCTGTTCCACACGGCGGCCGGTGGCCATGGGGAAATGTATCTTGTCGCCCACCTGGTAGTCTTCGGCACGCCAGGAGCGAGCTTGTCCCAAGATGCTGAGCATGTCGAAGATGCAACGGTCGTCGTTGTATTCCATTTCTTGCGTCTCGCGGTCAGCGGGCTTGTACCAGGTGCGACGCTGCTTGACATAGGATGTCCCGTCTTTGTACGAGAACCAGGCTTCGTCCCGAGTGTGGCGTTTGCCCTCTTCGGCGGCTTTGCAGAAGTAGAGCGGTTCCAGGCGGTCGGTGACATGGCAGGTCAGCGTGTCGCGCATCTTGAAGAAGAAGTCGGCGCGCTTGCTGGTGTGCGACTTCAGGCGGAAGCAGTATCCGGGCTTTCCCTGGTATTCGGCGGAGTCGGTGGTCAGTTCGGCATACCCCACTTTAATCCAGATAAACTTCCAGTTGAACATCAGGTCGTAAGAGATGTGTTCGCCGGGCAGAAAGGCTGTGTTTCGGGCCGAGCACTGGGCTTGCACTTCGGTGGTGGCAGCCAAGGCCAACAGAAGCAGCGCCAGCAAGGCTCTGCCCATGCTCTTGCATTTTCTCTCGCTAATAGCTATAGCCCCGGCCACTGTTGCCCGAGCTACTACGGTTATTCCGGTTTTTGTTTCGTTTGTCTTCATCCGGTTTTTGTTTTTTCAGTTCATCAGGTTTTTGTTTATCGCGCGGCCGGTCTTTGATGTTCCAGCTTTGTGTCAGGTCGAAGTTAGCTTTCAGTTCTATCACCTGCCAGTAATAGTAGACCGACTCGGGTTGCTGCTTGCGTGCATAGTCGCCCGTGTCCCACTGCCCGTTGTGGTTGGTATCTTCGATGAGGCGGGCACAGTATTTCCCGGGGTTGAGGTAGTAGAAGTCGGCTCGTCCCTGGGTGAGAGGCACGGTGCGCAGGACTTTGTCTTGTGCGTCAAGCAGTTCGACGAAAGATGCGGAATCGGCTCCGACAACGTCGAAGAATATCTGCCCGTAGTCTTCCAGTTTCTTGGCTTTAAATTCTTTTTTCACTTTGTCGGTGAAGAGACCGTAGAGTCCGTGTATGGCGGTAGAGTCAACCTCGAAGGCATAGCTTTCGCCTGGCGTCCAGTCGGCAAAGATGTTGTAGAGCTTAATGTCGGCCGTGTCTTGCCGTAGTTCGAAGGGGATGTCTGTCCACAGAGTGTCGACCTTCTGGCGGAGGTGTATGGCGGCAGTATCTATGCTGGCCACAGGTTCGGTGAAGGTCAGCGTCAGGTAGTCATAGATATCCATGGCCGAGGGGGCGTAGACTTCCATCGACAGGAACTCGGTGTCGGGCGGTTCGGGTTCGTCGCCTTTCTTGCGGCGTTTCTTGCGTTCTTTTTCTTTTTTCTCGCGTTCCTTGGCTTTTTCTTCTTCGGTCTTGGGTTTGACTTTCGACACGAGGGCCAGTGTATCGGTGCGGGGCACCAGTTGGTTCAGGGTGTCGGTATAGAGGTAGGAGAGGCGCATTTTCAGCGTGTCCTGCTGGTAGATGAGCGAGTCTTTTATCCAATAGTCCAGGGTGTCGATGCGGCCGGTAGGCTTTTCGATGATGAAGGCGTCCGTGGCATCGAAGTTCATGCCTTCAATCAGGGGCAGGGTGTCGGCCGGTGCGGTGAAGCACAAGGTGAATTTGTGCATGACGGAACGTTCTGCCTTGGCCAAGCGCTGGGCGCGGGTGGTGTGTTCCTTGAAGGCGAACAGGATGAGGTCGTCCGGCAGATAGTGTGTATAGGGACGCGGGATAATGGTGTCATAGGTCAGTGTGTCTATCCACATCGTGTCCTGCGCCACGCGGGGCTCGCTGGTGGGTATAACCAGGGAATCGTTGAAGGCGATGTTTTCTGACGGTTGCGAGAAGAAGTAATTCTGGTCGGCATCCTGCAGGCCGTAGATGCGGTAGCGTCCGGGTGCAATGCCGCGGATGGAGAAGCGTCCCCGGCTGTCGGTGCGTCCCACGCGGTCGAAAGGCAAGGCGGTGAAGGCCGAGTCTTCCAGGTTGGCATGCAGCCCCACGAGCATGCCCTTCACCGGCTCGAGGTTGGAGGCATTGAGCAGGGTGCCCGAGACGACCATCGAGTCGAGACGCTCGCCGGTGGCGAAGGTGAAGGCGAAATCGTAGAGCGGATTGCTCTCGTTGTTGTCCTCGATGGCGTCGGAAAAGTCGATGGTGTACGTCATGTCCGGCTTGAGCGTGTCTTGCAGGTTAATCACCACTTTCTTGCCTCGCGTCTTGATGTCGGGTTGCTGCACCTGCGGGGGCGAAATCACCACCTTCTCGCCCGGGTTTTCCAGCTTGATGTATTCGTCAAACTCAATGGTCACGCGCCTGCGGTCATAGTTCAGTCCACCCGGCTGTGGCGTGCTGCGCACAAAAACGGGCGGGTCTTCGTCAATAGGCCCCCCTTCGATACGCCCCACGCTGGCACAGGAGTACAGGATGCCCGCAACCAGCAACAATAGCGCCCCACGGCGAAAGAAAAGTTTCGTTCTCTTGGTCATTCGTAACATAACACGTTCAACATGCTGCAAAAATAAAGCTTATCGCGCAATAAGGGCACGGAATTACGTAATTTTAACCCAAGAACTGCGTCTTTCTTTCTTCCACACCAGAAGCATGCCTCTGCCGAATAAGAAAGGCGCCCCGTACGAACAAAAAGGAACGTCTTCGTGCAGGAGAAGCAATCTTTTGTCAAACAACTTCTTACAAAATGTTCCAAAAGGAGGTTATCCGAAAAAGAATCTTTTCTCTTTCAAAACATAGTTAAAAAAGAGGGGGAACCCATCACTTATATAAGAAGAAAAGGCTAAATTTGCGGCCGAAAACTGAAATAGCGAAATCAGTTTTCTTATTTCGCCATACGCCTCCCGCCCAGCGGGAAAAAGCCAAAAGTGTAAATTATATCAGATTATAGCGAACAAAAAATGATTATGAAGAGTAGATTAGTATTACTGGCTTGTTGCCTGGCACTGCTGAGCAGTTGCAAAAACGGCAACAACGGTGAAGCGAAAGCACCCGAGTACGCAGTGATTACCACACAGGCCACCACTGCCCACCTGACAAACAGCTACCCGGCCACTATCAAGGGTAAGCAAGACGTTGAAATCAGACCGATGGTCAGCGGATTCATCACGAAACTGCACGTAGACGAAGGCTCTGTCGTGAAGAAAGGGCAAGTCTTGTTCACCATCGACCAAGTGCAGTATAAAGCTGCCGTCGAAACGGCCAAAGCTGCTGTCGAGACAGCCAAAGCCGCCCTGCAAACCCAAGAGCTGACCACGGTGAACAACCGCGAGCTGAACAAGAAGGGCATCGTCAGCGACTACCAACTGAGCACTTCCGAAAACCAACTGGCACAAGCCAAAGCCTCGCTGGCCCAGGCTCAGGCAAACCTGACTAACGCTGTGCGCAACCTGGAATATACCGAAGTGACCAGCCCCAGCGACGGCGTCGTTGGCCAAATCCCCTATCGTATAGGAAGCCTCGTGAGCGCCTCAATGTCCACTCCGATGACCACCGTGTCCGACATCTCCGAGATGTTCGCCTACTTCTCCATGACCGAACGCCAGTTGCTCACCATGATCCGCGAAGGCGGCTCGATGGAAGAAATCCTGGCCAAGCTGCCTAAGATCAACCTGAGCCTCATCGACGGCACCATCTATCCTGACAGCGGACGCGTGGAGACCATCAGCGGAGTTATCGACCCCACCACAGGCTCGGTCAGCATGCGCGCCATGTTCCCCAACACACACAACGTGCTGCGCAGCAACTCCACGGGCAACGTCATCTTCCCGAACCTGTTGACAGACGTCATCCTCATCCCGCAGTCGGCTACCACGGAAATCCAGGACAAGAAATTCGTCTTCGTCCTGCAGCCCGACAACACGGTGAAGAACACCGAAATCCAGGTGTATAGCCTGAACGACGGCCAGAACTACTACGTGACAGGCGGACTGAAAGCCGGCGACAAAGTGGTGATAGAAGGCGTGCAGGCACTGAACGACGGCCAAGCCATCACTCCCATCACTCCTGCTGAGAAGGAAGCCGCCTACAAGCAAGCCCTGGAAGACCAAAAGAACGGCAACATACAAACCGCATTCCAATAAAAAAATAAGTTAAATGATGAATGAAGAATAGCCGCCCTGCGGCAAAATGAAGAATCACGTTGGAAAACAGGACATTTCTTCATTCTTAATCCTTCATTCTTAATTCTTCATTAAAAAAAGAGTATGAACTTAGCCAGATTTATAAACCGTCCGGTACTGTCAACAGTAATCTCCATCCTGTTGGTCATCCTGGGTTTCATCGGATTGGCCACGTTGCCCGTCACCCAGTACCCGGACATTGCGCCACCTACCATCAGTGTGAGCGCCACCTATACGGGCGCCAATGCCCAGACCGTGCTGAACGCGGTTGTCTCGCCTTTGGAAGACCAAATCAACGGTGTGGAAAACATGATGTACATGACCTCCGACGCCTCCAACAACGGCTCGGCCACCATTACCGTCTATTTCAACCAGGGTACGGACCCGGACATGGCACAGGTGAACGTACAAAACCGTGTGACCGCTGCCGAAGGTCTGCTGCCACAGGAAGTAACGCAAATCGGTGTGACCACCCGTAAGCGTCAGTCGTCCATGCTGATGATCTTCACCATCTACGACATGGAGGACAAGTACAACATCGAGTTCATCGAGAACTACGCCAACATCAACATCATCCCGGAAATCAAGCGTGTGTCCGGCGTGGGCGATGCCTTCGTGATGGGCGCCGACTACTCCATGCGTATCTGGCTGAAGCCGGACGTGATGGCACAATACGGTCTGATTCCCTCGGACATCAGCAGTGTGCTGGCCGAACAAAACACCGAGGCCGCACCGGGACAGTTCGGCGAACGCAGCAACCAGACCTTCCAGTACACCATCCGCTACCGCGGACGTCTGCAAACGACCGAAGAATTTGAGAACATCGTCATTAAATCCCTGCCCGACGGAGAACTGCTGCGCCTGAAAGACGTGGCCGACATCGAACTGGGACGTAACACCTATGGCTTCGACGCCACCGTGGACGGTCACAAGGGTGTCAGTTGTATCGTGTTCCAGATGGCTGGTACCAACGCTACAGAAACAATCCAAAACTTGGAAAAGGTGCTGGATGACATGAAAAAGAGCATGCCTGCCGGCATCGGCGTCAACATCGCCCAGAGCGCCAACGACTTCTTGTTCGCCTCCATCCACGAAGTAGTGAAGACATTGATTGAGGCCTTCATACTGGTATTCATCGTAGTGTACATCTTCCTTCAGGACATGCGCTCTACGCTGATTCCCGCCATCGCCATTCCCGTGGCCCTGATTGCCACATTCTTCGTACTGAAGATTATCGGTTTCAGCATCAACCTGCTGACACTCTCGGCCATGGTGCTCGCCATCGCCATAGTCGTCGATGACGCCATAGTCGTCGTCGAAGGCGTCCATGCCAAGCTGGACCAAGGCTACAAGTCTGCCCGTCTGGCTGCCATCGACGCCATGCACGAACTGGGCGGCGCCCTCGTATCCATCACGCTGGTCATGATGTCCGTGTTCATCCCCGTAAGCTTCATGGGCGGAACAGCCGGTACCTTCTACCAGCAGTTCGGTCTGACCATGGCCATCGCCATCTTCTTCTCGGCAGTCAACGCCTTGACGTTGAGTCCCGCATTGTGCGCCATCTTCCTGAAGCCCCACAACACTGATGGTCACGAAGCTTCACTGAAAGAACGCATTGGCACCGCCACGAAAGAAGCCCGCAAGATTTGGATACAACGCTACGCGCAAGGTCTCGGCAATATCATGAAGCCGAAGCTCACCATCCTCTTTACGGTCGTAGCTATCATAGGCATGATATTCGGCCTGTTCAGCTTCAGCGAACACCCGATACTCTGCCCCATCTTTATTGTCATCAGCGTACTGGCTGTAGCCGGCATGACCACAGACAAGTTCAAGCAAACGTTCAATTCAGACTACGACTCCATCTTGGGCAAGTATAAGAAACAAGTACTGAAGTTCATCCAGAAACGTTGGCTGAGCACCGGCATGGTGATAGGCTCCATCGTCTTGCTGGTAGTCTTCATGCAGATTACCCCGACAGGCATGGTGCCCAACGAAGATACGGGTACAATCATGGGTGCAGTCACACTGCCTCCCGGCACGTCGCAGGAACGCGCCCAGAAGATTCTGGCTCGAGTAGACAGCCTGGTAGCAGCAGAGCCTGCTGTGGCATCACGCACCGTCATCTCGGGTTACAGCTTCATCGGTGGCCAGGGCCCCGGCTACGGCTCTATCATCATCAAGTTGAAGCCATGGGAAGAACGTTCGACCATGAAGAACTCCAACATCGTCTACGCTACGCTGTTCATGCGTGCGCAGAAAATCATCAAGGAAGCGCAGGTATTGTTCTTCGCTCCGCCTATGATTCCGGGTTACTCAGTATCCACAGACATTGAGTTGAACATGCAGGATAAGACGGGCGGCGGCTTGGACCGCTTCTATTCGGTGGTACAGGATTACATGGCTGCCTTGGAGGAACGTCCGGAGATTACTTCGGCTGCTACTAACTTCAACCCGAACTTCCCGCAGTATCAATTGGACATCGACGCCGCAGCTTGTAAGCGCGCCGGCATCAGTCCCAGCAGCATCCTGAGCGTGATGCAGGGATACTACGGCGGTTTGTATGCGTCCAACTTCAACAGTTTCGGTAAGATGTATCGTGTCATGATTCAGGGTGAACGCGACGCAACGAAAGACTTGGAGTCACTGGAAAGCATCAAAGTACGCAACGAAGACGGCGAGATGGCACCTGTCAGCCAGTTTGTGAAGTTGACCAAGGTTTACGGCCCGGATGTAATCAACCGTTTCAACCTGTACACGTCCATGAAAGTGATGGTAGCTCCGGCCACTGGTTACACGTCAGGACAAGCCCTGCAAGCCATTGCCGAAGTAGCCGACCAGAACCTTCCTGCCGGTTTCGGTTACGAATTAGGCGGTATGGCACGTGAAGAGGCCGAAACGAGTGGCAGTACCACAGGATTGATATTCCTGCTCTGCTTCGTCTTCGTATATCTGTTGCTGAGTGCCCAGTACGAAAGTTACATCTTGCCACTGGCCGTATTGCTCTCCGTGCCGTTTGGTCTGATGGGAAGCTTCATCTTCGTAAACGGCGCCAGCCTCATCGGAGGCATACCTGCCTTGCAAATGATCATAGGCACCATGTCTAACAACATATACATGCAGATTGCCTTGATCATGCTGATGGGCTTGCTTGCCAAGAATGCCATCTTGATTGTAGAGTTCGCCCTCGACCGCCGTAAGATGGGTATGAGCATCACGTGGGCTGCCGTGCTGGGTGCAGGTGCCCGTCTGCGTCCTATCCTGATGACGTCATTGGCTATGGTCATTGGCCTGCTGCCGTTGATGTTTGCCACGGGTGCTGGTGCCAACGGTTACCGTACACTGGGTACTTCGGCCATCGGCGGTATGTTAATCGGCATGATACTGCAAATCTTCATTGTGCCGGCCTTGTTCGTAGCATTCCAATACTTGCAAGAGAAATTCAAGCCAATGGAATGGGACGACGTAGACAACTCTGATGCCGAGGCTGAAATAGAACAATACAGCAAATAATAACTCCATGAAGAATGAAGAACCGTTGCCGGAAAGCCCAATAAAAGCTCTGCCCAAGCTCCGTTCTTCATTCTTCATCCCTAAGTTCTTCATCAAAAAGAATTATATTATATGAAAGGAAAGATTATCACCCTGATGTGTGCGACAGCTCTGCTGAGCAGTTGCCATATCTACAAAGCATACGACAGGCCGGAAGATATCATGGCCGAGGGACTGTATCGTGACACAGCTTTGGTGAACGACACGCTGGCCTCGGACACGAGCAACTTTGGGAACCTGCCTTGGCGGGAAGTCTTTACTGACCCGCAGTTACAAAGCTATATAGAGCTAGCCTTGGCCAACAATGCCGACCTGCGCAGTGCCGCACTCAATGTAGAGCAAGCCCGGGCCTCACTCATGTCTGCCCGCCTGGCCTATCTGCCCCAACTGGCACTTTCGCCGCAAGGCACCATCAGCAGTTGGGACAAAGGGAAGGCTTCACAGACCTACTCGCTGCCTGTCACTGCTAGCTGGCAAATTGACTTGTTCGGTCAAATCCTGAACCCCAAGCGAAATGCACAAGTATCGTTAAGGCAGGCCAAATACCAGCAACAGGCCGTCCAGACGCAGCTTATCGCCAACACGGCGTACATTTACTACACGCTGCTCATGCTGGACCGCCAACTGAGCATCACGGAACAAACTGCCGATGTGCTGAAAGACAATCTGGAGACCATGATTGCGATGAACGAGTATGGCAACGTGACCAGTGCCGCCATTGAGCAGAGCCGCAGCGCTTATGCACAGGTGGTTGCCTCGCTGTCCGACCTGCGCCAAAGCATCACGGAGACGGAAAACTCGTTCTGCCTGATACTGAACCAGCCTGCTCAACACGTAGAACGCGGCCTGCTGGAAGAGCAGCAACTGCCTACCGAATTTTCGGCTGGAGTATCGCTGCAACTTCTCTCCAATCGCCCGGACGTGCAAGCTGCAGAAATGTCGTTGGCTGCATGCTATTATAACACCAACAGCGCCCGTGCAGCTTTCTATCCGCAAATAACCCTGAGCGGTTCGGCCGGATGGACCAACAGTGCCGGTGCGGCCATTGTCAACCCGAGTAAACTGCTGGCTTCGGTCATCGGTTCGCTGACGCAACCGCTGTTCTACCGGGGAACGAACATCGCACGCCTGCGCCAAGCACGTGCCCTTGAGGAACAAGCCAAGATAAGCTTCCAAACGGCTCTGCTGAACGCCGGCAACGAGGTGAGCAATGCCCTTGCCTTGTACCAGAACACGAACCAAAAAGCCGAAATGCGTGCCATGCAAGTAAATTCTGCCCGCAAAGCCGCGGAAGATACACGGGAATTGTTTAACTTAGGCACGTCAACTTACCTGGAAGTGCTGTCGGCTCAACAGAGCTACCTCAGCGCCCAGCTTTCCGAGGTAAGCGACACGTTCAGCCGGATGCAAGCTGTCATCAACTTGTACCAGGCCTTGGGCGGAGGAAGAGAATAACTTTAAACCTTCAATATCATGATTAGTCCTTTAGCATACGTTGATCCTGCCGCAAAGCTCGGCAAGAACGTGACAGTACAACCTTTCGCCTACATTGAAGGCGATGTAGAAATCGGCGACGACTGCGTCATCATGTCGGGTGCGCACATCTTGAACGGTACCCGTATGGGACGGAAAAATACCGTACACCACGGAGCCGTATTGGCCAGCGTGCCCCAAGACTTCCACTATGAGGGAGAAGACAGCCAGTTGTTTATCGGAGACGAGAACGACATCCGCGAAAACGTGGTTGTGGCTCGTGCCACGCACAAGGAGGGAGGCACACGCATCGGGAACGGCAACTTCCTGATGGACGGTACGCACCTGTGTCACGATGTCCACATAGGCAACCATTGCGTGCTGGGCATCCGCAGCATGGTGGCTGGCGAGAGCTGTGTGGACGACTGCACCATCTTGAGCAGCAACGTCATTGTGCAACAGCATTGCCATATCGGCAGTTGGGTACTGATACAATCTGGCTGCCGCATCTCGAAAGACGTGCCGCCTTACGTCATCATGGCCGGAAACCCGGTGCAGTACCACGGCATCAACGCCACCGTGCTGCAACACCAGAACCAAGTGACTGACCGTGTATTGCGACACATTGTAAACACTTACCGGCTGGTGTATCAAGGCAACTTCAGCATACAAGACGCGGTGCTGAAGATTCAAGACCAGATTCCGATGAGCGATGAAATCCATAACATCGTGAACTTCATCAAGAACTCGAAAGGCATTGTAAAATAAGCCAAGACAATTATCCTAAAGAAGAGGCTATGCCGGCAATGGCATAGCCTCTTCTTTTTGTACCCTCAGTAACTCGTCGCCAGGGGTCGCAGATACCCTCCGTCAAAGGTCACAGTGACTCGTCGCCAAGGGATACAGTGACTTTTCGTCAAGGGTCACAGTGACTCGCCGCCAGAGGTCACAGCGACCCTTCACTCAAAATGCAGCAGCCCGAAGAACTGCGGGCAATGGAAGTTCGGCTTAGGCAGGTCGATGGGATTCCACGACAGGAAGTGGGGTGTCTGCAACAAGTCCCCACATTTATAGAAGTTGGCACGGACGTTACGGCCTGACAGCGAGTCCAACTGGTGCAGGAAGAACGTTGACAGCGGAATGACCAGCGCCACTTCCCAACTGCACGCGCCTATGCGTTCGGCAAAAGGTTCACGCCCCAGGCTAGCCCAACGCTGCACGCCGTCCAACACGGCCTGCGGTGCCCGTTGACGCCCTTCGCGGGCAGCACCGGCTCCGACCAGCAGCGTGCCGGCGCAGTTGCACTCCAGATTGTAGTAGACGCCGTCGCCGGCAGGCACCGAGAAGAACTCCACGCACGAATCTTCCCACACCCGTCCGTTGTCGGCAGAAGCCGTGGCCCGGACAGAGGCTTCGCGCACCTGAAAGTGCAGCAACAGCGAATCATCCGTGTGTGCCAGGCGGAACTGCACGGAAGGCCGGTACGGGAACTCCTCCCAGTTGACCGCAGCTACGGGCTGGAAGCCTATCTTCTCTTGGTCTAACAGCGCGGGGATGGCCTCGACGGGCAGATGGGCCGCGCTCACTCTCTTGATGGTCAGTTCATTCATGATGTTCACAACTAATTTACTTCATATATCGGTCGATGAAAGCGCGCATTTTCTCCTGGTTGGCCTCCACACGCTCCAGCAGCCTGAACTGGGTAGCTGTGCGCACCAGGTTGTGTCCGGGATAGTCAGTCTTGTAGTACGTGTCCCCGTTGAGGTAGTCCGTCAAGAAGCGCACGCATTGCATGTAGGGGAAAAGGGCTACCCCATAGGGCAGGTTCTCGATTTCCACGGGCTGTAAGAAGAGAGTGGCCGAGTCCAGGTAGCCTTGGGTAAAGGAGTAGAAGATGTCCAGATTGAAGTCCACGCGGTCCAGGTCCCGTTCGTCTTCGGCAGCGGTGTTGGCCGCCGTGCGCAGGAAGTCGCCGTAGTCGGAGAAGACGAACGACGGCATCACCGTATCCAGGTCGATGACACAAAGCGCGTCTCCCTCCTGGTCGAACAAGATGTTGTTCACCTTCGTGTCGCAGTGGCAGATACGTTTGGGCAACGTTCCCTCGCGGTGAAGGCGTTCGGCCAGACACATCTGTTCGGCACGCTGTCCTATTTCGTCCAGGTATCGTCCGACCTCCTTCACCCGCCCGGCCGCGTCGGCCTCGACGGCCTGGTGCAGTTGGCGGAGGCGCAGTTCCATGTTGTGGAAGTCGGGGATGGTTTCCACAAGGGGGTCGGGCAGGTCGACCAGCATAGCTTCGAACCTGCCGAACGTCTGGCCTGTGGCGTAGGCAGAATGAAGGCTCACCACGTCGAGTGTCCGCGTGCGGGGAATGAAGACCGACAGTCGCCAATAAGACTCACCGTCGTGCCAATACGTTTTCCCCTCGTCCGTGGGCAGGAAGCGCAGCACTTTGCGGTCGACGTCCTTCTCGCCACGCGCTTCGAGCTTGTGGCGGATATGGTTCGTCACGGCTTCGATGTTTCGCTGCAATCCCTCCACATCGCGGAAGATGTGGTGATTGATGCGTTGCAGCACATAGTCGGGCGCGTCGGGTTCGTCCGTCGTCACCCGGTAGGTATCGTTTATCAAGCCCGTCCCCAGGGGGCGGATGTCGCTCACAGTTCCTTGCGGGCGAAAGTGGCTTACGATGCTCAAGAGTTCGTTCATATCCATTGATTCATAAAAAGTTTGTTCCAACAGCAGTCCGTCAGCCTCGTTTCAGGTATTCGTAGCCGAAGCGGCAGCGCAGGCAATCGCGCTTGTCACAATATTCCTTTTGCAATTGCAGCACGGCCTGCGAATCGGCAGCCGACTGCACAGCCAGCCCGGCTTCGGCCCAGCTCCGGACAATGCGGTTGTCTTCGGGCTTCAAAGCTTCGAGGAAGCGCAAGGCCCGTTCGCACAAGGCATCGTCCGCCCGATACAGCCCGTAGGCATAAAGGAAGGGTATCACCGTGTTCAGCACCAGCAAATCCAACGTCGCCCGGCCCAGCCTGCCCGTCCGGCGGGCAGAGGGCTTGCCAAAGCTGTAATGCACCGTCCAGTAATCTGGCAGACGGACGTTGAACAGGCTTCTCACCGCATCGAGCTGTTCCGCTTCCATCACGCGGGAAAACAGGTTCTGCTCCCGATGATAGACGAAGGCCAACTGTGCCAGCCGTACGTGCGGGAAACTGGCGGGACGCAGGCGCAGGAAGCGCCATTGTTCGCGCGGCAACGGCTCGGACAGGTCGAACTTACGGCTCAGGTAAGCATATTCGCGGCACAAAGAACGGGCGTAGCTGTCGTCGGCCGTTTCGTCCAGCAGCCCCGCCGTGCCGAAGAAGATGGCCTCCACTTGAAAGAGGCAATCGCGGTGCTTGTCTACGGCACGGAACGGCAGGCGCAAGGCCCATGCCTCGAAGGCATCGCTGTTCAGGCCGAAGCCGAAGTTGCGGGCCAGGGTCACAAAGAAAGCGTCTTCCCAGCGGCTGTCGCAACGCTTCATCCGTTCGCCGACGGCCTGCGCCTTCTGCCGGAGGCGCTCGGTCTGCAACGAAGCCAGCCAGCCGTGCACCTTCAGAAGCGGCAACTCCGGCAGCAACCGGCGGCAAGGCGGACAGGCATCGGACAGGCACAACTCGTCGTAACGCCGCCGCACGTTGTCAGGACAAGGCAAAAGCAGTTGCGGGATGCGCTCACCGTTGGTGCGGCACACGTCGCAATCGGCCTCCCCCACCACGTGCAGCACCACGCGGTCGTAAGCCCGGTCGCGGTCGTGCCCGTGGCGCAGCCAGTCCGAAGCACGGTCGTGCACCTCGACATCGCCCGCCCACAGCGTCCCGCCAATCTTCACCTTGGCGTTGAAGAAATCGGGCCCCGCGTGCCGGTTGGGCAAACCGGGGTCAATGACCTCCAGCGCCTCGCCGTCCGTCGTCAGCAAAGGCTGCAACGGGTAGATGCGGTGCCGCCAAACGTAATGCAGCAGTTGTTCCATGGCATCCAATCGGTTTATCGTTGCCAAAGATAAGAGAAATAATGCGGATGGCAAACTTTTACGCCGTATTTTAGCCGACGGAGGCTCACTCATCGCTCACGGCCGGCACGTTAACCTAACGATAACCTAACGTTAACGTACGACGAGCGGAGAACGACGTATCTTTGCCGTGCGAAAAGGAACAAGATGTATCACCCGAATAAACCCAATGTATGAACCGAGAAAAAACAAAAACCGGCTTTATCTTCCACCGAATCCAGCGTGCGGCAACCCGAAGCACATTTGCCCGCACACTGATGCTCATTACCGCAGGGCTGGCTTCGCTGACCGCCTGCTTGCTGCTCGGCATAGCCTGCGGCGAATGGCTGGCCACCGTGTTGGACTGATGCCTTTCCGCACACCCCGGATGCCCACGCCGGACAAGAGCCGCGCCTCTGCCGGACACGAAGCACGCCCCGTCCGAACACGAAGCAACCGCCCGCCGCACCCCCGCCCGAACGCCCCGGACAGGCGGCAGGCGGTTAAAAAATGAGAAAACTTGCCCCGCATGGTGAGAAAAGCATTATCTTTGCGACAGACTGTATAGTTAGATAACCGATTAACAACCGACAGACAATGAAAATAGCATTGATAGGCTACGGCAAGATGGGCAAAGAGATAGAACGCATCGCCCTCGGCCGCGGACACAAAATCGTCAGCATCATCGACGTAGACAACCAGCAAGACTTCGAATCGGACGCCTTCCGCACGGCCGACGTCGCCATAGAGTTCACCAACCCCCGCGCCGCTTACGGCAACTACCTCCGGGCCTTCCGCGCCGGAGTCAAGGTAGTGTCGGGCAGTACGGGATGGCTCGACGAACACGGCGACGAGGTGCGCCGCCTCTGTACGGAAGAAGGGAAGACACTGTTCTGGTCGTCCAACTTCAGCCTGGGCGTGGCCATCTTCTCGGCCGTCAACCGCTACCTGGCACGCATCATGAACCAATTCCCCGAATACGACGTCGCGATGGAAGAAACGCACCACGTCCACAAGCTGGACGCACCGAGCGGCACCGCCATCACGCTGGCCGAAAGCATCGTGCAGAACCTCGACCGCAAGACGCATTGGGTGAAGGGCACCCTGACGGCGCCCGACGGCACACTGAGCGGCAACGCACAGTGCGCCCCCGACGAACTGGCCGTCAGCTCCGTGCGCCGCGACGAAGTGCCGGGCATACACAGCATCCGCTACGACTCGGCCGCCGACAGCATCACCATCACACACGACGCCAAAAACCGCAGCGGCTTCGCCCTGGGAGCCGTGCTGGCAGCCGAATACACCGCGCAGCACACGGGCCTGCTGACGATGGAAGACCTCTTCCCCTTTCTGAAAGAATAACGACACATAAGAAAAACGCATGGAATTTACCAACAATCCGAAACTCGATCGCCCCAAGACACGCCGAAAGAACGCGTGGATAAAGTTCGCCGTCGTCACCCTGCTCTACCTCCTCTTCCTCATCTGGATTCGTAGCTGGTGGGGACTCATCGTCCTGCCTTTCATCTTCGACGCCTACATCACGAAGTTCATCCCCTGGGGATTCTGGAAACGCTCGAAGAACGCCGCCGTCCGCAGCATCATGAGCTGGGTGGACGCCATCGTCTTCGCACTGGTGGCCGTCTACTTCGTCAACCTCTACTGGTTCCAAAACTACCAGATACCGTCATCCTCGCTCGAAAAGTCGCTGCTGGTGGGCGACTTCCTCTACGTCAGCAAGGTGAGCTACGGCCCGCGCGTCCCCCAGACACCGCTGTCCATGCCCCTGACACAACACACGCTCCCGCTCTTCAACTGCAAGTCCTACCTAGACTGGCCGCACTGGGACTACAAGCGCGTGCCAGGCTTCGGGCGGGTAAAGCTGAACGACATCGTGGTATTCAACTTCCCCGCCGGCGACACCGTGGCGCTGAACCACCAGATGGAGGACTTCTACTCGCTCTGTTACCGCGAAGGCCGGCGCCTATACCCCAACCCCGTGCAGATGGACAGCCTGACGCGCACGCAGCAACGCGCCATCTATGACCTCTACTACGAAGGCGGGCGCAAGTACGTGCTGAACAACCCGCAGACGTATGGCGACATCGTGGTGCGCCCCGTAGACCGACGGGAGAACTACGTGAAACGCTGCACGGGACTGCCGGGCGACACGCTGCAAATCATCGACGGGCAACTGTACCTGAACGGCAGCGCCGTGGCCAACCCGGAGAACCTGCAGTTCAACTACTTCGTGCAGACCACCGGGCCGCTCATCCCGGAGACGCTGTTCCGCGAGCTGGGCATCAGCAAGGACGACCAATGGCTCTTCCCGGCCAATGACGCGGAAAGCCTGGCCGTACTGGCCTCGATGGGCCTCGATGCCACCGACACACAAGGACGACCCGCACCGGTCTACCACCTGCCCCTGACCCAAAAGATGTATGACACGCTGGCTGGCAACAAACGGCTCGTCGCCCGCATCGTGCGCGAACCGGCCGCCTACGGAGGCGACGTCTATCCGCTGAACCTCTACACCCGGTGGACGCGCGACGACTACGGACCCGTCTGGATTCCCGCCAAAGGCGCCTCCATCCGCCTGACCGAAGACAACCTGCCCATCTACCGCCGCTGCATCGAGGCCTACGAAGGCAACCGCGTGGAGCAACGCGCCGATGGCATCTACATCAACGGAGAGAAGACAGACACCTATACGTTCCGCATGGACTATTACTGGATGATGGGCGACAACCGCCACAACTCGCTCGACTCGCGCTACTGGGGCTTCGTACCCGAAGACCACGTGGTGGGCAAGCCGCTGGTGGTATGGCTCTCGCTGGACAAAGACCGCGACTGGTTCGACGGAAAGATACGCTGGGACCGCCTGTTTAAGTGGGTAGACAACAACTAAGCATGAAACGGGTACGGAAGACACTGATAGCCCTGGCCGCGGCTGTGCTCGTCGGAGCACTGCTGCGCACCTGTGTGGCCACTTCCTACCTCATCCCCTCGACCGGCATGGAGAACTCGCTCTACCAGGGCGAGCGCATCTTGGTGAACAAATGGAGCTACGGGCTGCGCCTGCCCTTCATGCAGTGGTGGGGCTACCACCGCTGGGGCTCCCGTCCCGTCGGGCAGGAAGAAATCATCGTCTTCAACAACCCGGGCAACCTCCAGCAGCCGCTCATCAGCCGCCGCGAAGCCTTCATCGGGCGGTGCATCGGCACGCCGGGCGACACGCTGCTGGTCGACTCGCTGTTCAATGCCGTATCGTCCGAAAGGCTTGCCCCCGACCAGAAGTTCCTCTTCGCCTATCCGCTGGAACTGGAAGGCCAGATAGACTCGCTGCTGACGACACTCGGCATCCGCTCGCCCCTGCTGGGCAGCGACTCGGCACGCCACATCCGCAGCTTCAGCCGCTACGAACGCTACCTGTTGGAGCAGGCCACCGACACCGACCTGCAACTGACGCCGCAGGCCGACTCGCCCACGAAGCTCTACCCGCTCGTCATCCCCGGACGCGGACGCAGTGTGCGCGTCCGCCCCTGGAACCGTACGCTGCTGTGCAACACCCTGCTGCTGCATGAGGGGCGCGACGCTTACATCAAGAGCGACACCCTCTACGTGGACGGCCAACCGGCAGATACGTGCTCCTTCAGCCAAGACTATTACTGGGTCGCAGCCAACAACGACGCCAACCTGTCCGACTCGCGCCTCTTCGGCTTCGTGCCGCAAGACCACGTCATCGGCCGGGCGGCCCGCATCTGGTTCTCGAAAGAACAAGACACACCGCTCTTCAGAGGCTATCGCTGGGGACGCATCGGCATGCGCGTGCAATAAATCCGAGAATCCTGAAAACCCTCCACATCGATGAATACCGTACTACTGTCTACCGCCTACCTGGCTCCCGTAGAATACTACACCAAACTGCTGGCCTACGACCACGTACTGGTGGAACAATATGACCACTACGTGAAGCAAACATACCGCAACCGTTGCACCATCGCCGCGCCCGACGGCCCGCTGGCCCTCACCGTGCCCACCGTGAAGCCCGACACCCCGAAATGCTTCACCCGCGACATACGCATCTCCGACCACGGCAACTGGCGGCACCTGCACTGGAACGCCCTGGAGTCGGCCTACAACCACACGCCTTTCTTCGAATACTACAAGGATGACTTCCGCCCGTTCTACGAGCAGAAATACGAATTCCTGATGGACTTCAACGAAGCGCTGTGCCGCCTGGTCTGTTCGCTCGTCGACATCGCCCCGCACCTGCGGCGCACCGACGCCTTCGCCCCCACCCCGACCGGAACCGACGACTTCCGCGAGCGCATCCACCCGAAGAAGGATTTCCGCACGGAAGACCCCGCCTTCACCCCCCACCCCTACTACCAGGTGTTCCAGTCGCGCCTGGGCTTCCTGCCCAACCTGAGCATCGTTGACCTCCTGTTCAACATGGGTCCCGAAAGCCTGCTGGTGCTGCAAGCCTGTCTACGGGGATAGCGCACCCATCCCCTATATAGGGGGCACCCCTGCCCCCTATCCAGAGAACTATCACATCCTCTACGTAGGGGATACACCTATCCTCTGAGTAAGGGACTACCCCACATAAGCCGGGAATAGTATGCCATCCCCCTACGTAGAAGACACCCCTCAATACCAGGGCAAAGGGGAAGCACCGATGCGGAGACTGTGGAAATATCAGAAAGAAGAGGAGGCGCACGGCACAGGCTACGGAATAGTTTCCTATCTTTGCACCCGACATCAATCAAAAAACACACCATGCTATCCCTACAAACACCCAACGGCGACACGCGCGTCTTGCTGCACTCGTGTTGCGCCCCGTGCTCGTCGGCCATCATCGAATGTATGCTGGCCAACGGACTGCGCCCCACCGTGTTCTACTGCAACCCCAACATCTACCCACAGGCAGAGTATGAAGTCCGCAAGCAGGAAGCCATCCGCTTCGTCACGGCACAAGGACTGGACTTCGTAGATGCTGACTACGACCACGGCCGCTGGCTGCACGAAGTGGCAGCAGGGCTGGAAGACGAGCCCGAACGCGGAAGCCGTTGCCTGCGCTGCTTCACGTTGCGCCTGGAGGCCACAGCCGCCTATGCCGCCACCCACGGCTTCCGGCTGTTCACCACCACGCTGGCCTCGTCACGCTGGAAAAGCCTGGAGCAAATCAACGAAGCGGGCAGAGCGGCCGCCGCACGCCATCCCGGCACCCTGTTCTGGGAACAGAACTGGCGCAAGGGAGGCCTGCAAGAGCGGCGCAACCAGTTGCTCCGCGAATACGGCTTCTACAACCAGCAGTATTGCGGATGCGAGTTCAGCATGCGGCGGCTGGAGAAACAGCCGACTGCGGACAAGCCCTGAGCCATCTCAGATGGACAACTCGTTCAACACCCGGATCAGGCTTTTATCCAAAGGCTTGTCATCCTTGATGGCCTGCACAAAAGGCACGTAGACAATCTCATCATCGTGGATGCCTATCATGACATTGCGCTGCCCTTCCAATAAAGCCTCGATGGCACCGACACCCAGACGACTGGCCAGGATACGGTCATACGCACTGGGCGAACCACCACGCTGCAGGTGGCCGAGGATGGAAACACGCACCTCGTATTGCGGATATTCCTTGCGCACCCTCTCTGCATAGTGCATGGCCCCGCCATCCTTGGGACTCTCGGACACGATGACGATGCTGCTGTTCTTCGTCTTACGGATACCACGACTGATGAACTGCTCCAACTGGTCGGCATCCGTTCGATCCTCAGGAATAATGGCAGCCTCGGCCCCGGAAGCTATGGCACTGTTCTGTGCCAGAAAGCCCGCATCACGCCCCATGACCTCCACGAAGAAGATACGGTCGTGCGATGTCGCCGTATCGCGGATTTTATCCACACACTCCACAATGGTATTCAAGGCTGTATCATAACCGATGGTATAATCCGTGCCATACAAGTCATTGTCTATCGTGCCGGGCAGGCCGATGCATACCACGTCGTCATATTCATCAGCAAAGATGCGTGCACCCGCCAGCGAACCGTCCCCGCCGATAACAATCAGCGCACTGATATGCTCGCGCTGTAAGGTTTCATAGGCTTTCTTCCGTCCCTCGGGTGTCATGAATGCCTGCGAGCGGGCCGTCTTCAGAATGGTACCGCCTCGCTGGATAATGTTACTGACACTCTCGGTAGTCAGTTCTTTGACCTCGCCGCTAATCAAGCCCTCGTACCCCCGGTAAATGCCTTTCACGCCATAACCGTTGCCAATGGCACTGCGCGTCACGGCACGGATAGCTGCATTCATGCCCGAAGCGTCTCCACCAGAGGTCAGAATGCCAATGTATTTCTTTTCGTCTTTTTCCATAAGTGATAATCTGACAAGCTCTCAACGAAAAGAGAGCATGTCCTGATACAGACATACCCTCCAGAGAGCAAAAATAAAACAAAACCTTACTTCACCTCGATAGTCTTGGCTACCTTAGCCGCTTCTTCCGACGCTTTCTTCGGAATCTCAATGGTGAGGACGCCATTCTCTACCTTAGCAGAAATCCGGTCCTTCTCCACATTGTCCGGCAGCAGGATGCCCTGTTCGAACTTCGAGTAAGAGAACTCGCGGCGCAAGAATTTCCGGTCTTTCTTGTCCTCGGCACTGGTTTCACTCTTCTTTTCCATCTCAATCAGCAGGTTGTTGGCATCGTCCAGCGTGACTTTAAAGTCATCCTTCGTCATGCCGGGAGCGGCCACTTCTACTTTGTAGTCCTTGTCGTTCTCAATGACATTGATGGCCGGTGCCGTGGCATTGGCCTTCAACATCCAATTGTTGTCAAAGAAATCACGGAACATCTCGGGTAACCACCCTTCATTTCTTTTAGCTGGAATCATACGCATTTTCCTTTCTTGTTTAGGTTAATAATACAGTTAATTAATACAGTTTTATATATTTGCAATCCCCTCACGGAGGGAAGGACTGCCTACATTCTAAGACTTTCCACCACCCGTATGGCAAAAAGTGTTCTACACCTCATTTTGTCGT
>DXCK01000121.1 GCA_019116045.1 Candidatus Bacteroides merdipullorum
GGACAGGTGGAGCCCGGTTGCGAGATTGTGGTGCCGAACAAGAAAAAGAAGAACGGTGTCCTTCTGTCCAACATCCTGGGTTATGCCACTTCTTTCGCCTCGTTGGGAACGATGGCTGCTTCGATAGCCAATCTGGTGAAATAAACCTTAGCTTGTCCGGCCGTTTGTCCGGGCAGGGGAGATGTAGGGAGCTAAATGTGTCAGGCCGGAGGTGCGAGTGTACCTCCGGCCTGATTTTTTTTCTGTCTGTCGTGCGCAATAGCTTTGCCTGTCGTGCACAACGGACTGGGCTGTTGTTCGGCGTTTCTTATTCCGTCTTTTTCCGTTTCTTGATGTTCTCTTGGATGAAGCGGATTTTTTGATTGGCTTCGTCTTTTTGTTGTTGGATGCGGGTGATGGAAGCGAGCACTTGGGAGAGGGCATACACATCGGCGGCAGCCTGGCGGTCGGCACGGGTGAGCGTGGTGCTGTAAGTGCGGTCGCCTATGTATTCCACCCGCAGGTTCTTGTCTTTGTTCAGACAGATGAACGGGATGACTCCGCCGTCTTCTCCCAGCTTATAGTCTGCTTTCTCGATCTTTTCTCCCAGGTCAGAGGTCTCGTAACTGTCTTTCGAGGCTGGCGTCTGGGCGAAAGTGTGGTCGGGTGCCGAGACTTTCACGGCAATATGATGGATGTTTTGTTTCCCGCAATAGATAGACGTCAAACTCATCACCCCTTTTTCATCAGTCTGGAAGCGGAGGTACGAGCGGTGCAGGTTTCTTTCCACCACTTGTGCCGGTGCCAGATAGCGTCCGATTTGTTGGTAGGCAGTATCCTTCTCGAGCGTGAAGTTTTTCCGAAGAGCGCCCAATTTCTCTTGCTCGGTGTGCAACAAACTATCCAGATAGACGAGCGATCTCTGTTGCTCGGCCAGTTCGATGTCCTGCATCAGATAGAGTCCGGCCCTGCGCGTCTCGAATGCTTTGGGGTATAATGTCTTGATGCTGTCTATCAGTGATTTCGCTTCGCTGAACTGGCCTGCTTCATAGGCTTGGCGGGCTGCTTGTAGTTTTACTCCCGCTTTTTCCTCCACATTCTCGCAAGCTCCCAGCAGGCAACCAAGAACTGCTAAAAAAAGATATACCGGTTTCTTCATAACTGTTGTTCTTCTCTGTTACAGGGAGCAAAAATAGAAATAATATCCGTATCTTTGCAGCCATTTATGAAAGAAAAAAGCAAAACGACATGTTGGAACTTACGACAGAAGAGCTGAAGCAATATTTTGAGGGCGATATATTCAAGCAAATCTCGGCCGTGGCCGACACGCTGGGCGTAGAATGTTATGTAGTGGGTGGTTATGTGCGTGACATCTTTTTACAACGTCCGTCGAAAGACATTGATGTGGTGGTGGTAGGCAGTGGCATCGTCGTGGCGGAAGCATTGGGAAAACGCTTGGGACGTGGTGCCCATGTCTCGGTTTTTCGTAATTTCGGAACCGCACAATTGAAATACCGAGGAACGGAAGTCGAGTTCGTGGGAGCCCGTAAGGAATCATATACACACGATTCACGCAAGCCGGTGGTAGAGGATGGAACATTGGAAGACGACCAGAACCGCCGGGATTTTACCATCAATGCCTTGGCCGTCTGCCTGAATGCCTCTCGGTATGGCGAACTGGTAGATCCGTTTGATGGCATAGAAGACCTGAAGGAACGCACCATCCGCACGCCTTTGGATCCGGATGTGACTTTCAGTGACGACCCTTTGCGGATGATGCGTTGCATCCGTTTCGCTACCCAACTGAAGTTCTATATAGACGACGAAACATTCGAAGCGTTGGGACGCAACCGCGAACGAATTTCCATCATCTCGCGTGAGCGCATAGCTGACGAGCTGAACAAAATCATACTGTCGCCCGTACCCTCCAGAGGCTTTATAGACTTGGACCGTTGCGGTTTACTGGAACTGATTTTCCCGGAACTGGTGAAGTTGCAAGGCGTGGAAACCCGGAACGGGAAGGGGCATAAAGACAATTTCTATCATACGCTGGAAGTGTTGGACAACATCAGCAAGCAGACCGATAACCTGTGGTTGCGTTGGGCGGCACTGCTGCACGACATCGCCAAACCTGTGACCAAACGCTGGGAACCGCGTATCGGCTGGACATTTCATAACCATAACTTCGTCGGAGCCAAGATGGTGCCCGATATTTTTCGGAAGATGAAATTGCCCATGAATGAAAAAATGAAGTATGTGCAGAAGCTGGTTGGACTGCACATGCGCCCCATTGTCATAGCTGACGAAGAAGTGACAGATTCTGCCGTGCGCCGCCTGTTGTTTGAAGCCGGAGACGATATCGACGACTTGATGATGCTGTGCGAAGCAGATATCACTTCGAAGAACCGTGAGCGTAAGGAACGTTTTCTGAACAACTTTCAACTGGTGCGTTGCAAGCTGAAAGATTTGGAAGAACGTGACCGCATCCGCAATTTCCAACCTCCCGTAAGTGGGGAAGAAATCATGAAGGTTTTCAACCTCCCTCCCTGCCCGAAGGTTGGCTCGTTGAAGAGTGCCATTAAAGATGCTATTCTGGATGGAGTCATTCCCAATGAACACGACGCCGCTTACGAATTTATGTTGCAGCGTGCCAAGAAAATGGGATTGAATAAGGTGGAATAAGATTAGGATATCCTGTACCGTTTAATCCTTATTTTTATATACTTAGTACCTGAAGAGTGACAGATAGAGAGGAAATTGCTTCTTTTTGTTTAATCATGTCAAAAAAAATCTTTATATTTGTGCACAAATATAATTGAATGATTTAAACAAATTATATATGAATACAAAAAGTAGTTGGTGCCGTCTGACTGTGGG
>DXCK01000122.1 GCA_019116045.1 Candidatus Bacteroides merdipullorum
TAAGAAGAAACTCTGCTTGCCTTCGGAAAAAGGTAGAAGTAAATTCATCCCTAATGAATTTTGATGTAGAAGAAGAATCCATGGAAACTTTTAATAACCTATTCGTTTAATTACCTAATTCAATTAACCCAAATTTATGAAAAGAAGCAAATTGTCGCAATTATTATTGCTTTTGCTGATGTTTCCCGGAGGGAGCCTTGTGCTTGCCCATCCGAATGGGGCATCAAAACCAAGTGATTTGCCGATCTCACAGCAGACAGTGTTGAAAGTAAAAGGCACTGTTGTCGATGCGGCGGGTGAGCCATTGATAGGCGTGAATATCCGCGAGCGAGGGACGAGCAACGGTACGATTACCGACATCAACGGTAGCTTTTCCTTGTCTGTAGCTGAAGGAGCCGTTATTGAGGTTTCTTATATAGGCTACAAGACGTTGGAGCTGGAACCGCAACCGGACCTCGGGCAGATAGTAATGACGGAAGATACCGAAGTGCTGGACGAAGTGGTCGTGACCGCATTGGGTATCAAGCGTGCTGAAAAGGCATTGTCGTATAATGTGCAAGAAGTGAAATCCGATGAATTGATTCGTGCCAAAGATGCCAACTTTGTCAATTCACTGAACGGTAAGATTGCAGGTGTGACCATCAACCGGAGCGCCAGTGGAGTGGGTGGTGCAACCCGTGTGGTAATGCGTGGTGCCAAGTCCATCGAAGGAGACAATAATGTATTGTACGTGGTCGATGGTATTCCCTTGTTCAATACTAATTTGGGACAAGGGAACGAAGTGCTCGGCGATACCAGGGCCGCTACGGAGGGCATTGCCGATTTCAATCCCGAAGACATTGAGAGCATTTCCGTATTGAGCGGCCCTTCGGCTGCGGCCTTGTACGGAAGTAGCGCTGCCAATGGTGTGATATTGATTACTACCAAGAAAGGAAAAGAAGGAAAGCTACAGATTTCATTCTCTTCTTCCACGGAGTTCAGCAAGGCTTATATGACTCCTGAATTCCAGAATACATACGGAAACAAGGAAGGCGTGTTTGAAAGCTGGGGAGACAAACTGGCGACGCCCAGCTCATATGACCCGAAGGATGATTTTTTCAATACCGGAACGAATTTTATAAACTCGTTGACATTGTCTACCGGAACGGAGCACAATCAGACTTTTGCTTCGATTTCGTCTACCAATTCGAAAGGCATTGTCCCGAACAACCGATATGACCGCTTGAATTTTACCATCCGCAATACATCGACGTTCTTGGACGATAAGTTGCAATTGGATTTGGGCGCATCGTATGTGAAGCAGAAAGACCGCAACATGGTGTCTCAGGGCCAATATTGGAATCCGGTGATGGCTGCTTATTTGTTCCCCCGCGGTGAAAACTGGGATGCTATCAGGACATTCGAACGCTACGACCAGAGCCGTAACATACCGGTGCAGTATTGGCCGGTGAGTGACGGTACGTATGGCAATCAAAATCCCTATTGGACGGCCTACCGCAATGTGGCTCCCAGCGAGAAGAACCGCTATATGTTCAACGTAGGCTTGACTTATAAGATTTTCGACTGGTTGAACGTGGCTGCACGTTACCGCATGGACGATTCTTATATAGATTTCGAACGGAAGATATATGCTTCTTCTTACGACGTGTTCACGGAAGGTTCCTCAAAAGGTCTTTATGAATACAATAACTACAAAGACCATCAGGAATACGCGGATTTCATGGTAAACATCAACAAGCAATTCAAGGATTTCAATATCTCTGCTAATATCGGTTACAGTTATTCTAATTACGGGTCTGAAACCAAGGGATACAGAGGCCCGTTGCTGTTGGTTCCGAATTTGTTTGCCGCCAGCAACATCGATTCTTCCAAAGCTCGTGCGATTGAAGACGGAGGAGATTCCCGTGTACGCAATCATGCGGTGTTTGCCAGTGTCGAATTGGGCTGGAAGAGCATGGTTTACTTGACCCTTACCGGACGTAATGACTGGAACTCGCGTTTGGTGAATACAGACGAAGAGTCGTTCTTCTATCCGTCCATCGGCTTGTCGGGCATCATTTCCGAAATGGTAGACCTTCCCGATTTCATTTCTTACTTGAAAGTCCGTGGTTCTTATACAGAAGTGGGTGCCCCGATTTCAAGTTCAGGTTTGACTCCGGGGACTGTGACGACTCCCATCGTAGGTGGCAGTTTGCAGGAAGATGGCATC
Source organism: Candidatus Bacteroides merdipullorum (assembly GCA_019116045.1). Lineage (GTDB taxonomy): Bacteria > Bacteroidota > Bacteroidia > Bacteroidales > Bacteroidaceae > Bacteroides > Bacteroides merdipullorum. The sequence continues at coordinate 2,210 of DXCK01000122.1, forward strand.
TATCCGTTTACCGACTTTAAGGCCGAACGTACCCGCTCTTATGAATTTGGCCTGAGCGTGAAATTGTGGAACCACTTGAACGCTGAGGTGACTTACTACAAGTCGAATACTTACAACCAGACTTTCCTTGGAGACCTTCCGGAATATTCAGGCTACAAGCAGATTTATTTGCAGGCAGGTAATGTGGAGAACCGTGGATGGGAAGCTTCACTGGGTTATAGCAATACCTTTAAGGATTTCGGATTCTCTTCTTCGCTGACGTTCTCTCGCAACATCAATGAAATTAAGGAGATGGTTCACGATTATCATACCGACCTGAGCCTGGAGCCCATTAACATTCCGCAGGTATTGAAAGAAAACGGCCGTGTCATTCTGAAAGAAGGCGGCAGCATCAACGACATCTATGCCAACTCGTTCTTCAAGAAAGACAGCCAAGGTTTTGTTGAAATCAAGCAAGACGGATCTTATAGTTTGGAAACCGGTGATCCGGTATATTTGGGTAAGACGACTCCTGATTTTACTTTGGGATGGAACAACTCGTTCTCTTATAAAGGATTTGGCCTGAGCTTCTTGATCAACGGACGTTTCGGCGGCGTGGTCACTTCTTCCACAGAAGCCATTTTGGACCGCTTTGGCGTGTCAAAGGCTTCGGCCGAGGCACGCGACTTGGGCGGGGCTTTGCTTCCCGGACAAGGAAGAGTGGATGCTGAGACCTATTACAAAATGATTGGTACGGGTGACTACCAGACTTCCGGTTATTACGTATATAGCGCAACCAATATCCGCTTGCAGGAACTGACTTTAAGTTATACCTTCCCCAATTCGTGGTTTAAGAATGTATTGAAAGACGTGACAGTGTCGTTCATTGCCAATAACCCGTGGATGATTTATTGCGAAGCTCCGTATGACCCGGAACTTACCCCGTCGACAGGGACCTATGGGCAAGGTAACGATTATTTCATGCAGCCGAGCGTAAGAAGTTTTGGTTTCGGTATTAAAGTTAAATTGTAATGTTACTATGAAAAAAGTAAATCGATATAAAGTATTTGCAGGTGTTTGTGCATTGGCCTTGTTAGGTTCTTGTGACTATGAAGACATAAACACCAATCCGTATGAGATGACGGAAGAAATGGGCAAGATGGACGGCATTGCCATGGGTGGCCCTATGGTGACGTTGGAAAGGTATGTTATCCCCGTAGGCACGCAGGCCGACGGTACGGACATCATCAACCAGTATCAAACGTCTTACCATCTGGCAGGAGATATTTGGAGCGGCTATTTCAGTGAAGACAACAACTGGTACAGCGGCAACAACCACATGACTTATTATTTGCAGGACGAGTGGGTTTCTTCCATGTATCGTAATTCCTACACAGAGCCCTTCGCTTCTTGGAAAAAGATAAAGCAGGAATCGGAGAAGGCCGGTGCGCCGGAAGTCTTTGCATTGGCGCAGATTCTGAAAGTCTCCGCATGGCATAAGACGCTTGAAACCTTCGGTCCTATTCCTTATACACATGCCGGGGAAGCTGCCTTGGTTATTCCTTTCGACAGCGAAGAGGAAGTGTACGACGCCATGTTTGCCGACTTGCAGAGTGCTGTGGCTGAATTGTCTTCGTTGGCCGAACAGGGAGGAACGGTAGTCGCCGATTTTGATGCCGTTTATGGCGGCGATGCAGCCAAGTGGGTGCGGTATGCCAACTCGTTGATGCTGCGCCTGGCGATGCGCCTGAAATATGTAGCGCCGGACAAAGCCAAGCAGTGGGCAAAGACTGCTGTTGACGGCGGAGTGATGACCGTAAGGACTGACGAGGCACAGATGAGCACTGGTGCCGGGTATGTATTTGTCAATAACATCGAGTGGCTGGCCGCGCAATATGGAGAGGCTCGCATGGGTACAAGCATGTTTGCTTACCTGAACGGTTACGAAGACCCGCGCCTGAGCAAGTATTTTTCTCCTGCCGACGCCGCTAATAGCTATGCGCTGGAGGCTTTTGACGGAAGCAAGTATGCCCCGGTTCCTCCCGGACACGTACAGGGAAATAACTTGTTTGAATTGTTCTCGCTGCCGAACATGACCAGCTCTACGCCTACTTATTGGATGCGTGCGTCGGAAGTTTATTTCTTGCTGGCTGAAGCAGCATTGGAGTGGCCGGAGTTCGGCGATGCAGAGTCGTTGTACAAGCAGGGCATCCAGATGTCGTTCGAAGAAAACGGCCTTACGGCTTCCGAAGTCGATGCCTACTTGGCTACGGGAGCTACACCGGTGGCTGTCAGTGTCAGGGCCGATGGCTATTCTTACGGAGCGTCCGCTCCGACAAGGGCCACGACCGAGTTTACCGGCAGCAATGAAGAAAAACTGGAGAAAATCATGATTCAAAAATGGATTGCCCTTTATCCGAACGGGCAGGAAGCATGGACAGAATTCAGGCGGACGGGTTATCCGAAGCTGAATCCTGTGCAGAATAACAGAGGGGCGGCCCAAGGCGTAACAACGGAAGGCGGTATTCGCCGGATGGTTTACCCGTTGAGTTTCTCGCAGTCGGAGGAAGACAGGGCCAACTATGAGGAGGCTGTGCAGAAGTTGAAAGACAAAGCAGACACGCCTGCTTCCAAATTGTGGTGGGATTGCAGGTAATTATCAACAACTAAAAAATGATGAATATGAATAGTATATTGAAAAGAATATTGTATGCGTTTCCTCTGCTCGGAATGATGGTTGCATCGTGCACGGATGTTGAGAAAATCGAGATGGACCATATCGGAGGATACAATACGATGGATAATGAAGAGAGCGAAGCCTATTATTCCGACCTGCGTGCGTGGAAAGCTACCGCTCAGAATTACGGGCGTCCTGTATCTTTTGGCTGGTTCAGCAACTGGTCTCCGGAAGGCCCGATTCGTAAAGGTTATCTGACGTCATTGCCGGACAGCATTGACATGGTCTCGATGTGGAGTGGCCCGTTTGACTTGAATGAAGCCAAGATTGCGGATAAGAATACGTTCCAGCAGAAGAAAGGCGGCAAGGTTTTTGTCTGCTACATCCTGCATAACATCGGAACGGGCATTACCCCGGCTTCTGTGGCAGAGAAAGTGCAAGAAGAGAATCCTGACGCTTCCAGCGATGAGATTACAGCCTTGACCAAGAAGGCCACCGAAGAGTATTGGGGATTCACCAGCGGCGTGAAAGGTTCGGAAGACCATACTGCCGCCATCCGGAGATATGCCAAAGCTTTGGTGGATACGATTGTCGCCACCAACTATGACGGCCTGGACATCGACTGGGAGCCGAATAACGGCGGCGATGGAGACGGTAGTTTGAAAGGCAACGGCGGACGCTATCTGCATGTGCTGGTGGAAGAAATCGGCAAATATTTCGGCCCGAAAGCCACGGAGCGCCCGAATGGAAAATATTACTATTTCATGATTGACGGCGAAATCTGGAATGCCTATAAGGAATCGGCACCTTACTTCGATTACTTCATCACGCAGGCATACGGGGACAGCTACTTGGACTATCGCGTATCGACGCTTCAGAACTGGTGCGGCGAGTATTATGACTACCGGAAGCATATCTTTACCGAGAACTTCGAGTCTTCTTGGAACACGGGAGGCGTATTGCTCCGCCAAGCTGCCTACAACCATCAGAACGGGCCGAAAGGCGGCGTGGGAGCGTTCCGCCTGGACAATGACTATGACAATACTCCGGACTACAAGTATATGCGCCAGGCCATTCAAATCAACCAGCAGGCTTACGAGGAATGGATAGAGGAGCATAGTGGCAATAACAACGATAACACAGAACAGTAACCTTATGAAACGTATCAATTTATATTCAGGTATTTTGGTTGCAATGGCTTTCTTGTTTTTCGGTTGCAACGATAGTGAGAACGACTTGCTGGAATCGAAACTGTACTTCGAAAGTGATGTAATCAATGTGGAAACGGAAGAAGACACTTATGAATGTGAGGTAGTCTCGCGGCTGTCGAGCATGGTGGGCAATGACGTAAGTGTCAGTTACAGCGTGGGCGGCCAGGATTTGGTGGACCAGTATAACCAGAAACACGGGACTGCCTGTCTGCTCATGCCGGAAGGCAATTATGAGATGGAGGGACATTCGTCTGTCATCAAAGCCGGTGAGTTGTATGCCGGCTCGTGCGCTGTCTCGTTGAAGAACATCCAGGCCGGGGAAGATGGTGTTACTTACGTGCTGCCGCTCTTGCTGAACAGTTCGGACATCACGCTGATGAACGGGGAAAATGTGACGTACATCGTGGTGAAGAAACCTATCATCATTGATAAAGTGTATGACATCACTCCCAACTGGCTGGATGTGCGTTTGCCGAAGAGTTGCGCGTCGATGAGTTCTGTCACCTACGAAGCTTTGCTTTATGCGGAGCGGTGGAACAATCTGGGTACCATCATGGGCAACGAGGGCATCTTGATTTTGCGTACGGGTGACTTGAACCATCCGGACAATGAAATCCAGGTAGCGGGCAACGTGCAGCTCCAGATACCGGAAGACGTGGTTAACAGCTATGCGCTGAACAAATGGTACCACGTAGCATTCACTTACGATTCTCCTTCGGGCATGGCTGCCATCTACCTGAATGGGGAAAAGGTGGCTGAAAAGGGCGTGGGAAGCGGTCTGACCTTCGACTTGAACCAGCACTTCAGCATCGGTTATGCTTACGACTACGACAGCCGCCGCACATGGTATGGCTTCATGAGCGAGGTGCGCCTGTGGTCAGTGGCCCGCACAGCCAACCAACTCCGCGACAACATGATGTACGTAGACCCGGCGAGCGACGGATTGGTCGGCTATTGGAAACTGAACGGCGAAGATTACTACGAGGAAAATGGCGTATGGTACGTGAAAGACCAGTCGCCCAACGGCAACAACGCCACTTCCAACCGGGGCCTGCGCGGAGACAATGGCGGCAGCCAGACGTTCGTAGAACCGACAGTCGTAGACATGAGAGTGAAGATTGAATAATCCGAAGGACTTGTTATCGCGTTGGACACGGACGGCGTGTCCGGGATAAACAGAGTGAAGCCTGCTTGCCGAGGATAACTTGGCAGCAGGCTTTTTTCTTGTGCGCACGAGCCATTTGGAGGGTGCGGACGAAGCAAGGCTGAAGTTCGGGACAGGCAGAGCTTTGCCGTAGGGGCAGCGCGGACACTCAATGGCCAATGCTCTCTTTGGAAAGTGTGAATCCTTCGTGGAAGGATAAAAAGGCCGGTTGCTTTGCAGAAAAACAATCTTTTGTGTACAGGAATAGAAGGAAAAACGCTATATTTGCCACAAAAGGAACACTGATACGAACCGAATGTATGGGTTATGGAAGTAAAGAAGTCGTCCGAAGCAGATTTGGAGCAACATCGCCCCACGTGGCTGTTGCTTGGCTGCGTGGTAGCATTGTCTGTCTTGTTTGTGGCTCTCGAATGGTCGGTACGTACCGATGACGCGGATTGGCAGGATTTGCTCCCGGAACTGGTGTTTGAGGAAGAACTTGAAGTCCCGATGATTGAGCAGCCCGAGGTTATCCCTCCTCCACCTCCTGTGGTGCCAGCCGTTACGCCGGAGGTGGTGACAGTGGTAGAAGATGATGTTCAAGTAGAGGATGAACCTGTCGAAATTCAAGAACAAGTTGGTGGGGCTTCTGCTGATGATGCACAGCCTGTGGAAGCAGAAGAAAGTTTATCAACAGAAAAAGGAGACTTTGTTCTGGTGGATGAGTTGCCTGAATTTCCGGATGGAGGGCAAGCTGGTCTGATGCGGTATTTGACTCAGCATATACGTTATCCGTTGTTTGCACAGCATCGTAACTTGCAGGGCAACGTGGTGTGCCAGTTCATGGTGAATGAAGACGGTAGCATATCAGATGTCCGTGTGCTGCAAGGGGTTCATCCGGTTCTGGACAATGAAGCTGTCCGGGTGCTTCGCTTTATGCCTCGTTGGAAACCTGGGCGATTGCACGGAAAGCCGGTACGTGTGTGCTATTCTTTGCCTGTGGTATTTAGGTTACAGTAAAATTTAATAAGATATTGTATGTTTACGACTACTGAATTGTTGGAGAAAATAAATAATCACCTTGCCGGACTGAAGTTTACCCGTCAGCCGCAGGGTTTGTATGAACCTGTTTCTTACGTGCTCTCGCTGGGAGGGAAACGTATTCGCCCCGTGTTGATGTTGATGGCTTATAACTTATATCGCGAGGACGTGGAAAACATTTTGGCACCGGCTACGGGCATTGAGGTGTATCATAATTATACGCTGCTGCATGATGACTTGATGGATAAAGCTGACATGCGCCGTGGTAAACCGACTGTGCATAAGGTTTGGAACGAAAATGCGGCTATTCTGTCCGGTGATGCAATGTTGGTGCTGGCCTATCAGTTTATGGCGCAATGTAACCCGGCTTATCTGAAGGCTGTTTTGGATGTGTTCAGCCTTACTGCTTTGGAGATTTGTGAAGGGCAGCAGATGGATATGGATTTTGAAACCCGTAAGGATGTGACAGAGGCGGAATATTTGGAAATGATCCGTCTGAAGACGTCGGTTCTTCTGGCTGGCAGTTTGAAGATTGGGGCTATGCTGGCGGGGGCTACAGAAGAAGATGCCGGGCATCTGTATGATTTTGGCATAAACTTAGGCATTGTATTTCAGTTGAAAGATGATTTGCTGGATGTGTATGGAAACCCGGAAGTGTTTGGAAAAAATATCGGAGGTGATATCTTGTGCAACAAGAAAACTTATTTGTTGATAAAGGCTTTTGAACAGGCAGATGAGAAACAACGGCGTGCTTTGGATTTTTGGATAGATGCTGATGCTTATGTGCCTGAGAAAAAGATTGCGGCAGTAACGGAGTTGTACGACGAGATAGGGGTAAAAAGCTTGTGTGAGGGTTTGATGGAGGAATACCTTGTTAGAGCGCGTGCTGCATTGTTGGCTGTGGACGTGCCGTCGGAACGTAAACACTTTCTGGAGAAGCTGATGGATAAGCTGGTGGAGCGTCAGTCTTAAAAGAATGAGGTAAAATGATGTGTTATACTAAAAAATAGAAGTGATGCCATACAGACGGTTGCCTAACACAGATCAAGCCCGGATTCGTTCACTTAAGGCGGTTGCTGCCAAATCTGATTCTTATAATGTATATGATTTGGCGGTTTCGCTGAAGACATTGCGAGAGATTTGTAATTTCCTGCCCAAATTTGAAGCGGCACAAATATATTATACCGAGTGTTATGCCCGTCAGTCTCAGGCAGCTCCCAAGCATCAACAGCACGTCAAGGTGGCTCGTCTGTATGTGTCACACTTCATTCAGGTTCTCAATTTGGCAGTGATACGCAATGAAGTCCGTGCCATACATAAAAACTTATATGGTTTGGACTTGCAAAACAATGTCGTGCCCGACTTGTCGTCGGAACATGCGTTGGCCGAGTGGGGGCGGAAGATTATAGAAGGAGAAACTCGGCGTACGGCACAAGGAGGTGTGCCTATCTATAATCCTACGATTGCAAAAGTAAAGGTGCATTACGACATTTTCATGGAGAGCTATGAAAAACAAAAGAGCTTGCAGGTATTGACTGCCCGTAGTCTGGAACAACTGGCTTCCATGCGCGCAGAAGCGGACGCTCTGATATTAGACGCTTGGAACCAAGTTGAGAAGAAATACGAAAAGGTAATCCCAACAGAGAAACGAATGGAACTTTGCCGGGATTATGGATTGATTTATTATTATCGGACCGGAGAAAAGAAAAAAGAAGCAAACGTATGAGACTGGTAGATTCACATTCACACCTTTTCCTGGAGGATTTTGACAAAGACTTGCCGCAGGTGATTGAACGTGCCAGGCAGGCAGGTGTTTCGCACATATTTATGCCTAATATCGACAGTTCGACAATAGAACCTTTGTTGCGAGTATGTGAGGAGTATCCTGGCTATTGTTTCCCCATGATAGGACTGCATCCTACGTCTGTCAACGATGATTATGAAGCCGAATTGTCCGTGGTGAAACAACAGTTGCTTTCCAATGAACACTATGTGGCTGTGGGGGAGATTGGGATGGATCTGTATTGGGATAAAACCTATGAGAAACAACAGCGGATAGCTTTGGAGGCTCAATTGAGCCTGGCTTTGGAGCATGATTTACCTGTTGTCATTCATTGTCGCGAAGCTTTTGAAGAAATATTTCAAGTGCTGGAGCCTTATAAGAATACGCATTTGCGAGGTATTTGGCATTGTTTTACAGGGACAAAAGAAGAGGCTCGGCGTGCCTTATCGTTTTCGAACTTTTTATTGGGCATCAATGGCGTAGTGACATTCAAGAAATCAGTTTTGCCGGAAGTGTTGCGCGACATACCGCTGGACAGGATGGTGTTGGAGACGGACGCACCCTATTTGGCACCTGTCCCTCATCGGGGACAAAGGAACGAGACTGCTTTTGTGAAAGACACTCTGTTGAAATTGGCTGATGTTTTGCAAGAACAACCTGAATACGTGGCTGAGATTACTTCTAAAAATGCACTGAGAATGTTCAGACAAGAAGGCTAAGCTTACTCAATTTCTTTAAAATATATTAAAAAGTACGTCTTTGGCAGATAAAAGCGTCTTGAATACGGAGGAAAATAAAAAAATAAACTACTTTTGCACCCGGAAAAATTGAAACCGCATTTTCACGAATGAGGGAAAGATGCTCGAGTGGTTGAAGAGGCACGCCTGGAAAGCGTGTATACCCCAAAAGGGTATCCGGGGTTCGAATCCCCGTCTTTCCGCAAAATTGCAGTAGCAACAAAAAGAACTTCTAAGGCGAACTTAGAGGTTCTTTTTCTTTTTATGGCAATTTGTAACATCAGAGCAGAAGAGGTATTTGAAAAAAAACTATCTTTGAGGCGTAATTTAGAATTAGATATTTATATAATCACGATGAAACGTTTATTCCTATTGTTTATTTTGTCCGGCATATTGGCGTGCTTGCCTATGCAGCGGATAGCAGCACAAGGGACTCCAGAGATTCTGCCGGTAGAAGCAACAGAGCATGTGTTGGAGAAGGGAGGAGAGTCGGAAGGCAGCATCCACAAGGTATTGAAGGTAAAGTTTATCGAAGGTTCGGCTTTCTTCATGAGCTGGATTGCCATTGCTTTTGTCATTGGGCTGGCTTTCTGTATCGAGCGGATTATTTACTTGAGTTTATCTGAAATCAATACGAAGAAGTTTGTGGCGAGTGTCGAGTCGGAACTGGAGAAGGGAGATGTCGAGGCTGCCAAGGATCGTGCCCGCAACACGCGGGGGCCGGTGGCATCCATCTATTATCAGGGGTTGATGCGGATAGACCAAGGAGTAGATGTGGTGGAGAAATCGATGGTGGCTTATGGCGGCGTGCAGTCGGGTTACTTGGAGAAGGGGTGTTCGTGGATATCGTTGTTCATAGCCATAGCGCCGTCGTTGGGTTTCTTGGGCACGGTCATCGGCATGGTACAGGCTTTTGACAAGATTCAGCAGCTTGGGGACATTTCGGCAACGGCGGTTGCGGGGGGAATGAAGGTGGCGTTGATTACTACGATTTTCGGGCTGATTGTCGCATTGATCTTGCAGGTGTTCTACAATTATATTCTTTCGAAGATAGAGGCCTTGACGAATGATATGGAGGATGCGTCGGTGTCGCTGTTGGACATGGTTATCAAGTATGAGCTGAGGTATGGGGGGCAAGGGCATGAGTGATGTGGAGGAGCGGTCTTTGCGCAGGCCTGGAAGGCTGCGGATACAGAAGTTTTCGGGAGCGGTCTTGTGGCTGTTGCTGGGTGTGACGCTGTTGGTGTCAGTGTGGTTCTTCGTGGGGGGGGAGACGCCCGAAGGGCAGCGTGTGACTGGGGATGCGTCGTTGTCAGAACCTCTGGGCACGGACGGGCTGATGGTATGGGTGTATGTGTTGCTGGGGCTCGCCTTGCTGGTGTCTGTGGCGGGTGTGGTTGTCAAGTTTGCGTTGCGTTGCGTGGTGGCTCCGCGTTCGGCTTTGCGGTCGTTGTTAGGCGTGGCCTTGGTGGCTGTGGTTTTGGCAGTGTCGTGGTGGGCAGGCAGTGGCAGCCCGTTGGCGATGCCGGGCTATGACGGTGGGGAGAATGTGCCGTTTTGGTTGAAGGTGGCCGACATGTTTTTGTACACCATTTATGTATTGATGGGCTTGGCACTGGCATTGATGGTGGGGTTTGGCATTGCCCGCAGGTTCAGGTAAACGGGGGAAGGAGGAATGACGATGTACAGTGGCAGGAGATTCAGGCGGGGTGTCCCCGAAATCAATTCGAGCTCGACGGCAGACATAGCTTTTCTGCTGTTGATTTTCTTTCTGATGACTACTTCGATGGATACGGACACGGGTTTGCCCCGGCGGTTGCCGGAGTGGGTAACCGAGGGGAAGAAGCCGGAGACGGTGGAGGTGCGCGAGCGGAATGTGTTGTCTGTCAGGCTGGATGCCGAAGACCGCCTGTGGTGTGACGAGCGGCCGGTGGGACTGGCGGAGCTGCATGCTGTGGCCAGGGAGTTTGTCGAGAATCCGGATGACCGCGAGGACTTGCCCGAACGGGTGGCGACGGAGGTGCCCGGACTGGGGACGGTGGAGGTGACGAAGCGGCACGTCATCTTGCTGTCGTGCCACCGGGGGGCTACGTACAAGGCTTATGTGGCCGTACAGGACGAGCTGGCCGGGGTGTACCAGGAGTTGCGCAATGAGTTGTCGCGCCGCTGCTGGGGGCAGGATTATGCCGACTTGCCGTCGGCCCGCCAGCAGGCCGTGCGCCTGGTCTATCCCCAGCGGGTGTCTGAGGAGACTTACGGCGGGGAAGGAGGCCGGCCATGAGTAGGCGTTTCGGGCGGGGGCGCAGGAGGGAGGTGCCGACGTTGAACACATCGTCGTTGCCCGACTTGATATTCACTCTGCTGTTCTTTTTCATGCTGGTGACGAACTTGCGCGAGGCGCGGCCCAGGGTGGACTACCGCGTGCCGGAGGCGGCGCGGGCCGAGCGTTTGGAGAAGAAATCGCTGGTGACGACCATCTGCGTGGGACGGGTTGCTGAGGGTGATGCGCCCGGTGCCGTCGATGGGTTTTGCATCCAGTTGAACGACGAGCTGGCCACCGTGGACGACATCCCAGCCTTCATTGCCAGCGAGCGGGCGCGGCTGGCGCCGGAGGACCGCGGGCGTATGGTGGTGAGCCTGAAGGTGGACGGCGACGCACCGATGGGGCTGGTGGCCGACATCAAGGAGGCGTTGCGCAGGGCGGGCGCACTGAACGTCAGTTATTCGGCACGCGAGCCGGAGGCGGACAAGGCGTCGGCAGACTGAGGGTGCGCTGCCTCGGTCGGCTCTTTCTCAAGGATTTTTTCATCAGGCTTTATACGGCTTCTTCGCATGGGCGGGGAGGCCGTCTTTGTTACGGTCGGAAGCATGTATTCACTGTGCTGGGAAATGTGTCTTCGTACCGTTTGAAACCCAGTCTTCGCACTGGTGGATTCTTTATTGCGCACTGCGCTATATTGTTTTCATCAGCTTGAGCATACATTTCCCCCCTGCGAGCGATGATTTCCCGCAGGGGTTTTCGGGCATGGTTGGAAGTATCCGTCGGTGGATGGAGAGGAGTGTGAGGAGTGTCCTGCCGCTTCAGTCCGGGCAGACGCCGTACACCTCTCGGTGGATGCACGTGCGTACCCGCTCGTAGTCCCGCTCGGCGTCCAGTTCGCCGCGGGCCATCAGGAGCATGGGCAGGAAGCCGTCGCCGGGCTTGTAGGGCGGTTGCTGGTAGGGCTTGTCCCACAACCGGAAGCCCTGTCGCTGGTAGAAGCCTATACGGCGGCGGGCCAGGTCGTTGTCGGGCATCTCCACCTCCAGCACCAGCGGGCGGGGGGAGAGGTCGGCGCACAGCCGTTCGATGACCCGGGCGCCGTAGCCCCCGTTGCGCCGGGCGGGGTCGATGGCGAAGTGCTCGCCGTAGCAAAAGGTGCCGAAGTCCCAGTAGGTGAAGAACCCGACGGGTGTGTCGTCGCTGTCCAGGACGATGTTGTTGTGGAAAGCCGGCTTCGTGTCCGTGTAGAGGCGCAACTGCTCCAGCGGCCTGTACTCCTCCGGTGGGAAGGACTGTACCATCAGTCGTTCCATGAACCGATACCAGTCGGCATCGGCAGTCGTGATACGTTGCAGTCTAATCATGTTTATGCGATGTTTAAAGTCAGGTTATTATTCCGTATAAAACTCAATCAACCGGCGCAAGGCCCGCTGGCAGACGGGGCAGAAGGCCGGATACTCGTTCGTGCGCATGCGGCAGTTGTACGAGGCGCGGTACAGCCCCCGGGCCGAGTAGGCCGCCCCTTCGTACAGGCCCACCTCGTGCATGTTGAAGTTGTCGGCCGGTGTGGGCAGCGGCGTGCCCTCGGGAATCAGGTCCTGCCACTTCGAGGCGAAGTCCACGTGCGTCGTCACGTTCTGTTCCCACGGCTCTACGTCGGTCGGATACGTATCGTTCATGACATCTTCGTCGTAGAAATACTCGTCGGCCAGCCCCCCGAAGCTGTGTCCGAACTCATGCACCACCACCGGGCGGAAGTCCTTGTGGTGAGCCGTGGTCAGCGTGTACGAATTGTAGATGCCTCCGCCGCCATACTCGTCCGTGTTGGCCAGCACGATGATGTGCTCATAGTCTATCCCCGCCAGTGCGTCGTGCAGGGTCTTGAGGTGCGAGGTGGTCAGGTAGCGGTCGGAGTAGAACGTGCTGAAGTGCGAGCCGAAGGCCGTGCTGCGCCACTCGCCCAGCCGCGGGATGCTCACCCCGCTGTCTGCCGACGGGCTGGCCACTGCCACGATGTTGAACCGCTTCTTCATCGAGCGGAACGGCTCGTGGTCGAACAGGCTTTCGCAGGCTGTCTGCGCGTCGCGGTAGAACACGTCCATCTCCCCCTCCGTGTAGCCTTCGGCCACGATGGCCACGTCGATGCAGCGGTCGGTCGGTCCGTTTTTCAGCAGGTAGCGGTGCGGGCAGACATGGGCTTCTCCCTTGCGTCTTATCAGTATGTCGTTCGGGTCGACACGGTGTTGCAGCCGGGCACGTATCTGTCTGTGCGAGTCGAACAGCGTGACTTCTACCTCCGCCGTCCGCCGGGGGAAGGGCAGCAGGAAGGTGTTTTCGAAGCCCTTGGTCGTGGTGCGTGCCTCGTCCGTCTCCAGCCATTCTTGGAAGAGTGCGGAGAACGACGTGCGGTAGATGACCGTGCCGTCTGCTGCGTCCTTCATCGTGATTTGCCCGTTGCCGGCCAATGGCAGTTCTGACAGGTGGTGGCGCCTTCCGGCCCAGCGGGGCAGTGCGGAGAGTTCGTCCACGCAGATGGCCTGCCCTTCGGCATTGCCTGTGAACAGGTAGTCGACACGCAGCGTCCGGTCGGTGAAATATTGTTCGAATGTTTGTGCCTTCGCTATCGCCAGGCAGAGGCATAGGCAGGCAAGAAGCAAGTGTCTTTTTTTCATAATCGGGTGGATTTTTTCGGGGGCAAAGATACATTCTTTGCGCATCATTCATTCCTTTTCTGGTAATAAAAGTAACAGACTGTATTTATTTTGAAGGGAAAATGACTAACTTTGCATCAACTTGCAAGTTTATGCGGGGGTTAATGTTTTTTTTCAATCATAGTAATTCGCAATGGGACATCATCAATTGGATAGTTTGGACGTGCAGATTCTGAAGCTGATTGCAGACAATGCGCGTATTCCTTTCCTGGAGGTGGCGCGCGCTTGCAACGTGTCGGGGGCGGCCATCCACCAGCGCATACAGAAGTTGACCAACCTGGGCATCCTGAAAGGTTCGGAGTTTATCATCGACCCGGAGAAGATTGGTTATGAGACTTGTGCCTACATCGGTATTTATCTGAAGGACCCGGCATCGTTTGATGCGGTGACAAAGGCGTTGGAGGCTATTCCTGAAATTGTGGAGTGCCACTTCACGACCGGTAAGTATGACATGTTCATCAAGCTGTATGCCCAGAACAACCATCATTTGCTGAGCATCATCCACGACAAGTTGCAGCCGCTGGGCTTGGCGCGCACGGAGACTTTGATTTCTTTCCACGAGGCTATCAAGCGCCAGATGCCGATATTGCCGGTGGAAGATGAGGAGTAAGAGGGGGCGGAATCAGCGTCGCACGTAGTCTACAAAGGCATAGGGGCAGGGATGTTTCTCGTCGGCAGGACGGGCATCCCTGCTTTTTTCTTGCCATGTGGCGGGGTCGACGGGGGGGAACCAGACGTCGGCCTGGGGGGCTTCGGCGTCGATTTCTGTCAGGCACAGCTCGTCGGCCAGGGGGAGGGCCTGGCGGTAGAGGCTGGCGCCGCCGATGATGTAGACGTGTTCGTCGGGTCGGCACGAGGCCAGGGCTTCGTCCAGGGTGGGAAATACTTCCGCGCCGGGCAGTTGGAGCCCTGCTTGTGAGGAGAGGACGACGTTGCGGCGGTTGGGCAAGGCGCCTTTGGGCAGGGATTCGAATGTCTTGCGGCCCATCAGGATGGTGTGGCCCGTGGTGAGGGTTTTGAAGCGTTTCAGGTCGTTGGGCAACCAGAAGAGCAGCTTGTTTTGGTAGCCGATGGCGTGGCGGCGGTCGACGGCGGCGATGAGGGTGAGGGTCATGTTGAAAATTGTTTTTAAGGGGTTTGAAAAAAGACCGTGGTGTTTCCGAAAAAAGACCGCGGTGTTTCTGGAAAAAGACCGCGGTGTTTCTGGAAAAAGACCGCGGTCTTTTTGGAAGAGGACCGCGGGGCTTCTGCGGAAGGACCGTGATGTTCCTTCGTTCTTCCCCTCCTTCCCCCGCAGAGGAGGGACGGGGAGGGGTTTACACCGACACTTGTCCTGCAATGTGTGGCCAGGGGTCATAGCCCGTCAGCTCGAAGTCTTCGTAGCGGAAGTCGAAGATGCTCTTCACGTCGGGGTTGAGGTGCATCCGTGGCAGCGGGCGCGGCGTGCGGGTGAGTTGCAGCTTCACCTGTTCCAAGTGGTTGGTGTAGATGTGCGTGTCGCCCAGCGTATGTACGAAGTCCCCGGCCTTCAGCCCCGTCACCTGGGCCATCATCTGGAGCAGCAGGGCGTAGGAGGCGATGTTGAAGGGCACGCCCAGGAACGTGTCTGCGCTGCGCTGGTACATCTGCAGGCTCAGCCGTCCGTCGGCCACGTAGAACTGGAAGAGCAGGTGGCAGGGAGGCAGGTTCATCCGCCCGAGGTCGGCCACGTTCCAGGCGCTGACGATGATGCGGCGCGAGTCGGGGTTGTGCTTGATGGTCTCCACGGCCTCGCTGATTTGGTCGATGAAGCCCCCCTCGTAGTCCGGCCACGAGCGCCATTGGTAGCCGTAGATGTGCCCCAGGTCGCCGTCGGCATCGGCCCATTCATTCCAGATGCGCACGCCGTGCTCTTGCAGGTAACGCACGTTGGTGTCGCCGCGCAGAAACCACAACAGTTCGTAGATGATGGACTTGAGGTGCAGCTTCTTGGTGGTCAGCAGCGGAAAGCCGTCTTCCAGGTTGAAGCGCATCTGGTGGCCGAACACGCTCAAGGTGCCCGTGCCCGTGCGGTCTTCTTTGTGCACCCCTTCGTCGAGGATGCGGTGGAGTAGGTCTAAGTATTGTTTCATTGCTCAAATGATGATATCATGGTCGGCAGATAGTTCCGACAAAGTTCCGGTTTTTCGAACTGCAAAGGTAGACTTTTCTCTCCAATGAACCAAATCCTTCTTCAGAGCACGGGCGTGAACAAATGGGCGAACCATCCTACGAACTTCTTCCAGCCCGAACGCTCCTTCCAGATTTCCCGCGTCAGCAGCGTACTGTTCCGGCGGTTGCGTTCGAACAGCGCATTGAGCGCTGCCGTGGTGCGGGGGGCGAAGATGAAAGCGTTCGTCTCGTAGTCATAACGCAAGCTGCGGCTGTTCAGGTTGGCCGTGCCCACCGTACAGTAACAGTCATCCACGGTCATCACCTTGGCATGGTGGAATCCCCCGTTGAACAGGTAGATGCGCGCGCCGCGTTTCATCAGCTTGTGCACGTAGTAGAGGGCAGCTTCGGGCGTGAAAGGCACATCGCTGACGCTGGGAATCATGATTTCCACCTGCACACCGCGGTTCAATGCCCGTTTCAGGGCGGTGCGTATGGATTTGGTCGGCACGAAATAAGGATTGATGATGCGGACCACACTGCGCGCACTGTCGATGGCGGCCGTATAGGCATGGCTGATAGAGCGGGGCGTCTCGCGCGGCACGCGGTCTACGATGGCCACCTCCTCAGCCTCTTGTGCGGGGATGTCGATGTCGGCAAAGTATTCCGGTCCGCCCACGTGCTGGCCGGTCTCCCGGTTCCACATGGTCAGGAAGATGCCTTGCAGGTAGCGCACGGCGTCGCCGTCGATGCGCACATGTATGTCATGCCACGCCCCTATCTTCGGCAGTCCCGTGATGTAATAGTCGGCCACGTTCATGCCGCCCGTATAGCCCGTCCGCCCGTCAATGACCACAATCTTGCGGTGGTCGCGGTGCAGGGCGTGGTTGACGTAGGGGAAAGTGATGGGGTCGAACTTCACCAGCTCGATGCCCCGGGCGCGGATGGCCTTGATATGTTTCTCTTTCAGTGGCTTGTTGTTCGACCAGTTGCCGAAAGCGTCGAACATGGCGCGCACTTCCACGCCTTCCTGCACCTTCTGGGCCAGCAGGTCGAACAGGGCGTTGGCGATGGAGTCGTTGCGGAAGTTGAAGTATTCCAGATGCACGTGATGGCGCGCCCGGCGGATGGCGTCGAACAGGTCGGCAAATTTCTCCCGCCCCGTAGTAAGCAGCTTTACGCGGTTGTTGCCCGTCACGGGGATGCCTGTCGCACGCAGGTAGTTCATCATCAGCGTGTCGCTCGATGTCTGGGCACGTGTGGCAGCCACGGGGAGTAGGATGCCCAGCAGGATAATCAGTATAGTGTGCTTCAAAACTATCTTTGCTTAATTAGTTTTCAAGGGGGCAAAGGTAGCATAAAAAAGCGAAACTTGGTGCAAAACAGGGCTACTTGTTCTGTTTTCTTGTGCTTTAGGCCAATGAAGCAATTTTCTTGTAAGCCAAGAACAGCAGTACCACACCTGCGATGAGCAGCGACTTGGGGTCTACATTGGAGGCCATGCCTTGTTCCACCATCGAGGTGACAGTTTCGCGCAAAGCGTTCCACAGCAGTTGTATGCCATCCAGCGCGATGAAGAGCACCAGGGCGAGCGTGAAGCCCAGTCGGGTCCACCACAACACGAACCGTTCGCGCCGGTCGGGCAGGTGCCGCATGACGCGGCGGCTGAATCCGTTGTCGGCAATCTCCCGGCGTCCTGCGGAGAGGAACTGTTCTATTTGTTTGTCATCTATTTCCGTCATATCCATTCTGTTTTAAGTACGTAGCCAGTTTTTGTTTCGCCCGCGACAGGTGGCTCTTCACCGTGCCTGCGGGGCATCCTGTGATGCCTGCAATCTTGTCGATGCTCAGGTCGTCGAGGTAGAAGAGTGTGATGCAGGTGCGTTCTATCTCTTTCAGCGTGGCCAGGGCTTGGTAGAGGTCCATCTCCAGTCCTACGTCTTTCTGGCGGGTGCTGCATTGGGCGTCGACCTGGCTTGTGTCGAGTTCGTCGGTCTCCTTCCGGCTGCGAATATAATCATAAAATACGTTATATGCAATACGGTAGAGCCAAGTGGAGAAGTTGGACAGCCCCTTGAAGGAGGCGATGCAGGTGTAGGCTTTGATGAAGGTTTCTTGGGCCAGGTCGTCGCTCAGGTCGGCATCGCCGCAAGTCTGGCTCAGGAAGAACCGTCGCACGGGCGATTGGTACTTCCTGACCAGCTTGTCGAAGGCCGCGGTGTTGTTGAACACCGCGACCTGTGCCACCAGTGCTATGTCGTCCAGGCGTTTCATTCTGCCGTCGGGGCGTTAGCATCGGACGATTCTTCGTTCCGCGTCTCGTCCCGGGCGGATTCTTGCCGGGGGCGGGTTTCGGTGTGCGCCGTAGGTTTCTCTTCTTTCTTGGGCGTGGTGTAGTAGATTACGAGCTGGCCGATGCCGATGCACATGATGAGCAGGCCGATGCAACTGATGGAGGCTTCGCCTGTCAGCATCCACAGGAAGATGACCAACCCCAGGCCCAGGGCAACGTTCTTGATGCCCTTCACGCGGTTGTCCGGCACGGTCACTTCCTTGAAGACGTCCTTCGGCAGCGGTTGTCCGCTGGCCAGGGCTTGCTGCATCAGGAGGAAGCGGCGTTTGCGGTTCTTGTTGCGGAAGTAGAATACGAGCAGGATGATGACCACGGGGAGGAGGAAGAACAGGGATGTTCCGATGACGAGCAGTGTGACCAGCATCTGTGCCTTGCTGCCCAGCCATTCCCAGTCGGTGATGTCCCAGGTGTAGTCGATGTGGTGCGACGTGGTGTAGGTGTGTTTCTGCGCCGTGTCGTAGGTGGTGATGCTCAGTGTGTCGGTCTCGGCACGTCCGTCGCGCACGGTGTCCAGCAGTTCGATGATGCGCGTCGTGTTGCCCAGGCTGTCGCGTTCGGTCACGGTTCTTTGTTTGCTTTGAGCCGGCAGGCAGAGTGTTGCGGCGGCGATGAGAGTTAAAAACAGGGTTTTCATAAGTCTGATGTCTTTTTAGTGGTTTCTTTGTGTGTTAGACGGAAGTCGGGACCTATTTGGTTGCAAAGGAACGACTTTTTTTGCAGATTTTCTTCTGGTGCGGATGAGCATTTGTTCTTGTTCGGAAGGAAGATGGCTCGTGTCCGGAGGGAGGGCGGCTCGTGTCCGTAAGAAGCGGCGGGCAAAAGAAGAGGCGGACCGCCGGAAGTTGCTTGTCCGGCAGTCCGCCTGTTTCAGTGCGTCAATGAATGTTGGTTCGGCAGTATGCTTCAGAACAATTCCTGTTCGGTGAACCGTCCCAAGCGTACGTATTTGTCATACAGATGCTGGTAAGCCTCGTGCCGAGCCGCATCAGGCTGGTATTCTTTGGAGAAGCCCGAGTTCATGGCCTCGATGGCGTCTTCCACCCGGTTGTAGACGCCTGCGGCTGTGGCGGCAAACATGGCGGCACCCAGAGCGCAGGCCTGGTCGGTGTGGCACACCTTGATGGGCATGCCCAGCACGTCGCTCATGGTCTGCATCACGAACGGACTCTTCAGGGCGATGCCGCCAATACCGATAATGGAGTCGATGCGGCAACCCTCCTGCATGAAGCGGTCTACGATGGCTTTCGTGCCATAGGCTGTAGCTTCCACCAAGGCTCGGAACACCTGTGGGGCCGTGGTGCCCAAGGTCAGCCCGGCGATGGTGCCTTTCAGCAGTTGGTTGGCGTCGGGCGTGCGGCGTCCGTTCACCCAGTCGGTGGCGATGAGCGTGCTTTCTTCCATCGGAATCTTCTCGGCCTCGCGTGTCAAGTCGCCGATGAGCCGGCCCGCCGCCTCGTCAATGACCGTCTGCAACTCGTCTGCCGACAGTTTGCCGGCCAGCGACGTAGCCGGAAGAACCTGTCGCAAAGGAAATTCGAGCATGCGGCAGAACATGGCGTAGACGTCGCCGAAGGCCGACTGCCCGGCTTCCAGGCCCACCATGCCGGGGATAACTGAACCGTCCACCTGTCCGCAGATGCCGTGAATCAGCCGTTCGCCCATCTCTTCATACGAAGCCACCATGATGTCGCACGTCGAAGTGCCGATGACACGCACCAGCGTGTGCGGAGTGACGGCCGCTCCTACGGCTCCCATGTGGCAATCGTAGGCTCCGCCGGCCACCACCACGTCCGTGCTCAGGCCCAGCCTTTGCGCCCATTCCGGACAAAGCTTGCCTACGGGCTTGTCGGCAGTCTCCGTTTGCTCGAACAGGCGGGCGCGGAATCCCTTCAGCTTCGGGTCGAGTTTTACCAGAAACTCCTCCGGGGGCAAACCGCCCCATTGGGCGTGCCACATGGCTTTGTGTCCGCAGGCGCAGCGGCTGTGCACAATGTCTTTGGCATGTTTCACGCCTGTCAGCACGGCCGGCAACCATTCGCAATGTTCAACGATAGAATAAGCCTTTTCGGCCACCTGAGGGTCTTCACGCAACACATGGATGGCTTTGGCCCAATACCATTCGGCGGAATAAATGCCGCCTTCGTATTGCGAGTAGTCCACGTCGTTGGCCTTGCATTTCTTGTTGATTTCCGCTGCCTCTTTCACGGCCGTGTGGTCTTTCCACAAGATGAACATGGCGTTGGGATTGTCTTCAAACTCGGGGCGCATGGCCAGCGGCATGCCGCTCTCGTCGGTAAAGGCGGGTGTGGAACCGGTGGTGTCGAAGGCGATGCCTACGACTTTGGCAGGCACGTCGGGCGGGCATTGCGACAATGCTTCTTTCACGGTACTTTCCAGCACCTCCAGGTAGTCTTTCGGATGTTGGCGCCACTGGTTGGCACGCGGATTGCAATACAAACCCTGCATCCAGCGCGGATAATATTTGACCGACGTGGCCAATATCTTTCCCGAAGACGCGCCGACCACCAGAGCCCGGGCCGAATCGCTGCCGTAGTCCAGCCCTATAACATATTTGTCGTCCATGATATTCCTGTGTTAAAAGGTTAGCATAACGCTTTGTTCAGCATGTAGTAGACTTCGTTCATGCGAAGTTCCTTCTTGAACTCACTGATAGTCGTTGCTTGGTTGATGTGCACCATTTCGATGCCTGCAATCTCGGCGTAGTCTTCCCAATATTCGGCCGTCAGGTCGTACGAGAAGCAAGAGTGGTGCGTCCCTCCGGCCAGAATCCAGGCTCCTGCACCCACTTCGAAGTTGGGCTGCGGAATCCACAGTGCAGAAGCTACGGGCAGTTTGGGCAGCGGTTTCGGTTCGATACATTCTACGTCGTTCACAATCAGGCGGAAGCGGTTCCCCAGGTCTACCACTGTAGCCGTACAACCGTTGCCTACCTTGCTGGTGAATACCAGTCGGGCTGTCTGGCTCTTGCGGACGCCGATGCCCAGGAAGTGCACCTCCAGGCGCGGTTTCTGTGCGGCGATGAGCGGGCAGACTTCCAGCATGTGAGCCTGAAGGATGGCACTCCGTTCGCCGTCGAAGTTCAGTGTATAGTCTTCCAGGAACGAGCAGCCGCCCGTCAGTCCCTGGTTCATGACCCACACGGTGCGGTACAGGGCGGCCGATTTCCAGTCGCCTTCGGCACCGAATCCGTAGCCCTCTGCCATCAGGCGTTGGGAAGCCAGGCCGGGAATCTGGTCGAAATGGCTGCCGTCGGTCTGCCCCAAGTCGTCGAAGTTGGTCGTAAATCCCTTGGCGCCCTTGGCTTTCAAAATAGCGCGTAAAGCCAGTTCCGCTTTGGCCGAGTTCCACACTTTCTCGTAAGCCGTGGTGCGGCCGTCTTCCAGCTCCGTGTCGTGGTCGTACAGACGGAAATATTCGTCCACCAACGCCTTGACTTCTTCGTCCTTCACCCGGCTGTGGTATTCCATCAGTTCGCTGACCGGACAGTAGTCTACGTGATATCCCATGCGTTGCTCGGCTTCCACCTTGTCGCCGTCGGTCACAGCCACATTATTCATTTGGTCGCCGAAACGGAGGATGAGCATGTCTTGCGCGTCGGCCCATGCGGCGCACACACGCATCCACACGGCTATTTTGTGCAAGGTCTCCTCGTCTTTCCAGTAACCGACCACCACTTTGCGGCGGATGCGCATGCGGGTGCAGATGTGTCCGAACTCGCGGTCGCCGTGGGCAGACTGGTTCAAGTTCATAAAGTCCATGTCCATCGTATCCCAGGGAATCTCTTTGTTGAATTGGGTGTGCAGGTGCAGCAAAGGTTTTCTGAGCTGTTGCAAGCCGTGAATCCACATCTTGGCGGGCGAGAACGTGTGCATCCAGGTGATGACACCGACGCATTTCTCGTCGTTGTTGGCGGCTTTGAAGACTGCTTCTACTTCTTTCGACGAGTTGGCTGTGCCTTTATATACAACCTTTATCGGAAGTCTGCCGCTGACATTCAGCCCGGCTACCATTTCATTACTGTGTGCGTCTACTGCGATGACTGCATCGCCTCCGTACAGAAGTTGTGCTCCTGTTACGAACCATACTTCATACTGCTCGAATAAGGTGTTCATTGTTCTCTGTTATTTTAAAAGGTGAATGTTGTTCTATTTCTTTTGTCCGTAATAGGCATTGGGGCCGTGCTTGCGGCTGAAGTGTTTTTCTATCAGCCAGGGATTCATGCTCAGGTGTGGGTTAATGCTGAAAGCAATGGATGCCATCTTGGCCACCTGCTCCAGCACTACTGCGTTGTGCACGGCGTCATGGGCGTCCTTTCCCCAGGCAAACGGGCCGTGGTTTTTCACTAATACGCCCGGAGTGTGCACAGGATTGATATTGGCAAAGCGTCTTACGATGACATTGCCCGTCTCCCGCTCATAGTCACCCTTCACTTCTTCTTCGGTCATGTCTGCCGTACAGGGGATGGCTTCGTGGAAGTAGTCGGCGTGTGTGGTGCCGATGTTTGGCAAGTCAATGCCAGCTTGTGCCCAGGCTGTGGCATAGGTAGAGTGTGTGTGTACCACGCCCCCGATTTCGGGAAAAGCTTTGTACAGCACCAGGTGCGTGGGCGTGTCGCTGGAAGGGCGAAGGTTGCCTTCTACCACATTGCCTTCCAGGTCGACCACCACCATGTCTTCAGCTTTCATTTCGTCATAAGAGACGCCGCTGGGCTTGATGACTACCAAACGGCTCTCTCGGTCGATGGCCGAGACATTGCCCCAAGTGAAGATGACCAATCCATGCTTTACCAGCTCGAGGTTGGCATGGAATACTTGTTGTTTCAGTGCTTCTAACATATCTTTTTAGTCTCCTATAATTTAAATCTGGGATCCTTGCGGTAGGCTTTGTCGTTAAACTTGTAGAGGTAAGCCCCCTTCTTGGAACCTGTCTTGTCTATTTTATCTGTTTTCTCAATGAATCCCATGTCGGCAATACGTTTCCGGAAGTTGCGTTTGTCGATGGGCTCTCCGTAGATGGCTTCGTAGAGGTTTTGCAGTTGGGTAAGTGTAAACAATTCCGGCAGCAGGTTGAAGCCTATTGGTGCACACGATGCTTTCTGTTTCATGGTATTACGAGCTTTTTCCACCATTTGGTTGTGGTCGAATATCAGGTGCGGAAGTTCGTTGATGTCTACCCAGTGTGCATTGTGTTGGTGCACCAACTCGTGGTCGTAGGCACTGATGTCTATCAAGGCATAGTAGGCCAGCGAGATAACTCTTTCGCCCGGGTCACGGTGCACCTCGCCGAAAGCTCCTACTTGTTCCATGTATACGCTTTTAAGTCCGGTAAGTTCTTGCAAGACACGTTTGGCTGCTTCGTCGGCGCTTTCTCCTTCTTGCACGAAGCCTCCCATCAGCGACCACTCACCTTTGGCTGGCTCAAAGTTACGTTGCAATATCAGCAAGTTTAGCTTTTTCTTGTCGAATCCGAAGATGATGCAGTCGATGCCGACGTAGAAACGGGGATTTTTACTGTAATAGTTGTTCATAGCTTTTACCAGAAATAACAATAGAAGGCTATGCAGAGGATGACCACTCCCAGTGAAGCAATGATGTCCACTGTGCTCCAACTGGAGCGCGTCTCTTTCTTCTGTTCTTCGCTTTGTGTGAGGAAGGTGATGCCTTTTAATTTTTCTTCGTCGGCCGGGCGGGTGAATAGGCTGACCGCTGCCATCAGCAGGACGATGAAAGCCAGCAGGTAGATTTCAAATACCAGCCAGTTGGTGTTCCAGAACCAGCCAAACACATCGTTCAGGGTGGTCATGTTGTTCAAATCTGCTTTGAAGATGTTGCAGATCAAACGCACCATGCCGATGATGAAGCCGGTGATGATGCCCACTTCTCCTGCTTTGGGAGTGATTCTTTTGGTGAAAATGCCTAAAGCAAATACGGCGACAATAGAGGGAGCCAGCAGCGACTGTACGTCCTGCAAGTATTCGTAGAGGCCACCTAACCCCATCATGACGGGTATCCATACCAGGCCAAGCAATACAACAGTCCATGTGGCGGCACGGCCAATCCATACCAACTTTGCTTCGCTGGCGTCTGGATGCTTCGGCTTGTAGAAGTCTACGGTGTAGAGGGTGGCGCAGGAGTTGAAGAATGCTGCCAGCGAAGCTACCAGGGCTGAGATGAATCCTATTGTAACAATGCCTTTGACACCGGCAGGAAGTACAAATTTCACCATCGAGCCGAACGCTTCGTCTGTGCTTCCCATTTCGAAACCGGAACCACTCTTGGCAGCCAAAGCTGCAGCAATCATGCCCGGGATGAGGAACATGAATACGGGCAATACTTTCAGATAACCGGCTGCAATGGTACCACGGCGGGCGCGGCGCATCACGTCGGCTGCTTTCTCACCTTCTTGTTGGCCAAGTACACGTTGTACGATGTGCTGATCTGTACACCAGTACCAGAAACCGATGATGGCCGACCCGGCAATAACCCAAAAGCCGGGGAACTGTCCGTAAAGTGGGTCAGCCTTGTCGAAGTGCATCAGGTGATTGGTGCCGTAGCCTTCGTTCAGGCCACGTGCATGTTCCAACATAGCATTCCATCCGCCGCCGATGCTTCCGTCTCCTAAGGTATAAAGCCCTAAGAATAACACGAGGAAAGAGCCTATAATAAGAATAGGAGTTTGTATTTTCGACAATGTCATTACTCCTTTCATGCCTCCAAAGACAGTGAATATTCCAGTCAGCACAATCAAACCGATGGCACCATACCAGAAGGGAAGCCCTAATAAACTTTCCATGAAGATACCTCCGGTAAAAGCTGTTACGCTCACTTTAGTCAGTATGTAAGAGATGAGGGTGATGATGGACAGCCAGGAGCTGGTCTTGCGGGTATAGCGGCGGTTCAGAAACTCGGGCATGGTGAAAACTCCGGCGTGCTGATAGAAAGGTACAAACAACCATCCCAATACTAAAATCATCCATCCTTGCATTTCCCAATGAGCCATGCCCAAACCTGTTTTCGCACCGGCACCGGCCAGTCCGACCAAGTGCTCCGAGCCTATGTTGGCTGCAAAAATGGCGGCGCCCAATACATACCAGGGTTCTCCTTTTCCCAGGAAATATCCTCCGCTGGTTTCGCTGCCTTGCAGGCGTTTGTCTTTTTGTACTTCTCGCCAGACAGCCCAAGCTACGAGGACTATGCCGGCTGCGATAATGGCCCAGTCGAGCCATACGAATTGATGTGAATTCCAGTTCATGATTCTTTATGTTTTAAATGATACTTGTCGATTCAGGTCTGGTGGAATGACACGTTAGGTGTGTCTCTTCCTTTTTTCGGGTGCAATATTACGGAATAAGTGTAAAACAACACTTATTATTTCGTATGTTGTTGAGCATGTTTTAGAAAAATAATGCAGAATGTCGTTTCTGAGGTGAAAAAACTTGTTTATCTGTCAGACTATTTCCTAAAGTGAAAGCTTTGTTTTTGCGGCCAGTAAGTGGAGGATGTGCAATGATGGTGTTGTGTTAGGAGTAATTGTTGCACAAGTGCGAATCATCTCCTATATTTGTAGCGTTATTGCATAATAAGATGTACTCCATGACTCTACCAGCCGCTTTTAGGGCACAACTTCGTTCTTTGTTGGGGGAAGCCGGTGCCGATGCTTTTTTCAATGCTTTGCAGGGGGATGCCTCTGTCAGTATTCGTATGAATCTCCGTAAAATGCAAGAAGGGGCATTTCCTTTGGATACTTGGGTGCCTTGGTGCCCCCAGGGCAGGTATCTTTTTCAGAGGCCATCGTTTACGTTAGATCCTCGGCTGCATGCGGGAGCGTATTATGTACAGGAGGCTTCGTCGATGTTTTTGTGGCATGTATTGCGGCATTGTGTGGGTGATCGACCAGTGGTAATGTTGGATCTTTGTGCTGCTCCGGGGGGGAAATCTACTTTGGCTTGCGATGTTTTGCCTGAAGGCAGTTTGTTGGTGTCTAATGAGGTGATGCGTGCGCGGGCACAGGTTTTGGTGGAAAATCTGACGAAGTGGGGAAATGCATGGAGTGTAGTGACTCACAATGATCCGGCTGATTTTTCTTCATTAGAGGGAGTGTTCGACCTGATTTTGGTAGATGCTCCCTGCTCGGGTGAGGGGATGTTTCGTAAAGATGTCGGGGCTGTGAATGATTGGAGTTTAGAGGCTGTAGAAATGTGTGCTCGTCGTCAGAGGCGTATATTGGCAGATATTTGGCCTTGTCTCAAGCCGGGTGGGTGGTTGATATATAGTACGTGTACGTATAATCTTTCTGAAAATGAGGAGCAAGTGCGTTGGTTGCGTGATGAATGGGGAGCATGTCCCGTATCAGTACCTGTTCCTTCAGAATGGGGAATTACGGGTTGTCTGTTGGAAGGAGAAGATTTGCCGGTTTATCGTTTCCTGCCTTATAAAACCCGGGGAGAAGGTTTTTTCCTTTCTGTCTTGCAGAAACCGGCCAGAGCGGAAGAGGAGCAACCGTCAGTTGGGCGGAGCGGAAATAAAAAGGGGAAGAGTGGCCACGGTGCTAAAGACCGTTTGCTGTCTCTTCCCAAAGACATCATGTCGAGAGCTGCCGACTGGTTGCATGTGCCCGATTCTTATGTGCTGATGCCTCAAGGCACGGGGTTGTTCGCTTTTCCTCTTATATATAAAGAGGTGTTGCAACGTTTGCGTGACTCGCTTCGTCTCTTGCAGGCAGGAGTGCCTTTAGCCGAGGTAAAAGGTCGTGACTTGTTGCCCACCCATGCTTTGGCCATGAGCACAGCTTTGCGTCCTGATGCTTTTCCGCGTGTGGAAGTATCGGTTGAACAGGCGCTTGCTTATCTGCGCAGAGAGGCGATTGTCTTGCCGGGAGATGCGCCCCGTGGCTTTGTGCTGTTGACCTACGAGGGGCTGCCCATAGGTTTCGTGAAGAACATTGGCAACCGTGCCAACAACCTTTATCCGGCGGAGTGGCGCATCCGCAAGAGTCTGCCTTAGAGCCTGCTCTTATACATTTGTGCCATCACCTTCTGGTACTGGTTCTCCAGCAGTAGCAGATTGGCTTTGCTCTGGTAGACCACGGATACTTCCACAAAATATTCTATCATGCTGATTTCACCGCCTTCCAATGCCTTGCGCAGCAGCGAGAGGTCGCGTTGGCGGGCGAAGGTGTCGTTGTATTCGTCGATGGACTGGCGGAGGCTGCGTGCTTCGTCGTAGAGTTGCCACAAGGCCGATGAGGCTTGCAGGAGGGCGTCTTCCTTCTGATAGTCCAGATTGAGGGCTTGGCTCTTGGCCATCTTTACCTGATGACGGTTTTCGAAGAGGGGGAAGGAGAAACCCACCACGATGCCGTTCAGCGGGTGGCGCGTCTCGGTGTTGCGGCGGTAGCCCAGTTCCAGTTGCGGCAGCCATCCTTGTTTGCTTACGGAGACTTGCTTGCGGGCGGCGGCACTTTCGTGGCGCAGGGCTTGCAGGGCGGGGTCGGCGGCCAGCAGTTCGTTCAGCACCGGAGTGAAGTCGGCAGGCAGGGCGACGGGCGTGTAGTCCGTCAGTCCCAGTGCCTCGGGGCCGGGCGTGGCAGGTTCGGGCTGCGGGCGTCCGGGGGCCAGGGGCAGGTTGCCGTTCAGGGCAGTCAGTTCCTTCAGCTTGTTTTGCAGGGTGGTGGCGTTGGTGCGGCTCTCGGTGCGCACGTTCAGCAGTTCCAAGTTGATTTTGTTGGTCTCGAGGGCGTTGGCGTCGCCCGTGCGGAGACGTTCGGCGTACATCTGTGCCAGTTCTTCAGCATTCTTCAGGCGTTCGTCCAGCAGGCGTTGCTGCTGGTGCAGCAGCACGATGTCCAGGCAGAGTTCCTTGGCTTGCAGGAGGACTTGCTGGCGGACGGCGGCCGACTGTGCGTCGAGGGCGGTGCCCTTCAGGCGGCTCACCCGGTTGCGGGTGGCATAGAGGCTGGGGAAGTCGAAGCTTTGCGAGATGACCAGTTCACCGACGGTGATGTTCTTGTCGTCAGAGTCCCACAGGTGCGAGTAGGACAGGGTGGGGTTGGCCAGGTTGTTGGTGGCTTTGTTTTCCAGCTTTTGCGAGGCGATGAGCTGGGTGTTGGCCTGGAGCGCCTTGTTGTTTTGGGCGATTTGTTGCAGGATGGCTTCCATGCCTTCCTGGGCGTGCCCCTTGGCCGTCAGAGCCAGGGCTACAGCGAGTATCAGTATGCGTTTCATTGTTTCTGTTTATGTATGAATAAGTAGACAATCGGTATGATGAATCCGTTCAGGAAGGTCGAGGTCAGCAGACCGCCCAAGATGACCTTGGCCATGGGGCTTTGTATCTCATTGCCCGGCAGGTCGCTGCCCAGAGCCAGGGGAATGAGGGCCAGGGCCGAGCAGAGGGCAGTCATGAGGATGGGGTTCAGACGGTCGAGCGAGCCGTGGATGACGCTGTCGCGGATGCTGTAGCCTTCGACCTCCTGCAAGTGGCGGTAGTGGCTGATGAGCAACATGCCGTTGCGCGTGGCGATGCCGAACAGCGAGATGAACCCGATGACCGCCGGGATGCTGACTTCGCCCGTGGTCAGGAGCAGGGCGAACACGCCGCCTATCAGCGCCAGAGGCAGGTTGATGAGGATGACGGCACTCTCGCGGGCACTGCGGAACTGGTGGTAGAGCAGCAGGAAGATGACGACGATGGCCACGGCCGAGGTCAGCATCAGCGTGCGGCTGGCTGCCTGCTCGCTTTCGAACTGGCCTCCGTACTCCACGTGGTAGCCTTCGGGCAGGGGGACGCGGGCGTCGATGCGGGCCTGGATGTCGTTGACCACCGAGCGCAGGTCGCGGCCGTCGACGTTGGCGGAGATGACTATCTTGCGCTTCACGTTCTCGCGGCTGATGGTGTTGGGGCCTGCGGACGAGCGGACGTCGGCCACGTAGGACAGGGGCACCTTCTGACCGTCGGCGGTGTCAATCATCAGGTTGCGCACTTCGTCGATACGGTCGTGCAGGTCGTGGCGCACGCGCACCACCAGGTCGAAGCTCTTGCCCTGCTCATAGACCTGCGACACGGCTTCGCCGGCCAGGCAGGCATTGACGAACTCCGAGAACTGGGGCAGGGTGATGCCGTAGCGGGCCAACATCTCGCGGCGGGGTTTGATAACCAGTTGCGGTCGCTCAATCTGCTGCTCGACGGTCAGGTCGGCCACGCCGGGCACGTCTTGAATCTCCTGCTTTATCTCATTGCCCAGTTGGAACATGCGGTTCAGGTCGTCGCCGAAGAGCTTGATGGCGATGTTGGCCTGCGTCCCGCTGAGCATGGCATCGATGCGGTGGCTGATGGGCTGGCCTATCTCGATGTTCGCCCCGCTGATGGTCGACAGCTTGCGGCGCACCTCGGCCGTCAGTTCGGCGCGGCTGCGGCCGTCCAGTTCGAAGGGAGCCTCTATCTCGCTGACGTTCACGCCCAGCGCGTGTTCGTCCAGCTCGGCGCGGCCCGTCTTGCGCGCCACGGTCTGTATCTCGGGGATGGTCATCAGCAGTTCCTCGGCGCGGCGCCCGATGCGGTCGCTCTCTTCCAGCGAGATGCCGGGCAGCGAGGAGACGTTGATGGTGAACGACCCTTCGTTGAACGGGGGCAGGAACGAGCGGCCCAGGGTGAAGAACAGGCCCAGGGCTACCAGGAAGAGGATGACGGTCACGCCCAGTATCTTGCGGCCGTGTCCCAAGGAGAGCAAGAGCAGGCGCTCGTAGTGCTTCTTCAGCCACCGGGCCACAGGCGAGTCGGCTTCAGCCCGTTCCCGCTTGCCCTTATTCTTCAGCATCAGCGAGCAGAGCACCGGCGTGACGGTCAGGGCCACTATCGTAGAGGCGGCCAGTGCCGTGATGAAGGCGATGCCCAGCGGCACCAGCATACGCCCCTCCATGCCGCTCAGGAAGAAGAGGGGCAGGAAGCTGACCATGATGATGAGCGTGGAGTTGAGAATGGGCAGGCGCACTTCCTTCGATGCCTCGAACACGACTTCCTTGACGGGCAAGCGTTGCTCCGGGGGGAGCAGCCGGTTCTCGTGCAGGCGCCGGAAGACATTTTCCACGTCGACAATGGCATCGTCCACCAGCGACCCGATGGCGATGGCCATGCCGCCCAGACTCATCGTGTTGATGCTCAGCCCCAGATAGTGCAGGGCGAGCAGCGAGGCGAGCAGCGACAGCGGAAGGGTGACAAGCGAGATAATCGTCGTACGGGCATTGGCCAGGAAGATGAAGAGGACGACCACAACGAACAGGCCGCCTTCGACCAGCGACTTCTTCACGTTGCCGATGGAGCTCTCGATGAAGCGGCTTTGGCGGAAGATGTCGGTCGACACCCGTACATCCGGCGGCAGGTTCTTCTGCAGGTCGTGCAGGGCCGCCTCCAGCTTGTCGGTCAGCTCCAGCGTACTGGTGTCCGGCTGCTTCGTCACGGTCAGCAACACCGCCGGGCGCCCCTTTTCCGAGGCCGTACCCAGCTTGGGCAGCTTCGCCCCGATGCGCACGTCGGCAATGTCCTCCAGCAGCACCGGTGCCCCCTTCGGCCCCTGGCTGCGCACCACGCTCCGGCCCAGCTCTCCGGTATCGGTCGTGGCCAATAGCCCGCGCACGATGTACTCGTTGCCATACTGATACAGCACCCCGCCGTTGGCATTGACATTCATGCCCCGCGTCGCCTCCAGCACCTCGCTGAGTGTCACGTCGTAGTGCCTCATGCGCTCGGGGTCAAGCTGTATCTGATACTCCTTGATGTCGCCCCCCAGCACGGCCACCTGTGCCACGCCCCCGGTCGACAACAGGCGCGGGCGGATGGTCCAGTCGGCCAGTGTGCGCAGGTCAATCATTGAGGTCGAGTCCGCCGTCAACCCCACAATCATCATCTCACCCAGGATAGACGATTGCGGACCCAGCGTCGGGCGTCCCACGTTGGGCGGCAGCGACTCGTTCACCACCGCCAGCTTCTCGCTCACGATTTGCCGCGCCAGGTAGATGTCCGTGTCCCAGTCAAATTCCACCCACACCACCGAGAAGCCGTTGGTGCTCGACGAGCGCACGCGCCGCACGCCCGTCGCCCCGTTGACAGCCGTCTCGATGGGGAAGGTTACCAGTTGTTCCACCTCTTCGGTGGCCATTCCGTTCGCTTCGGTCATGATGACCACGGTCGGTGCGTTCAGGTCGGGAAAGACGTCCACCTCCGTGTGCATCGCCGTATAAGTGCCCCCCACGAGTAACAGCACCGATGCCACCAGCACCAGGATGCGGTTGTGCAGGGAATAGTGTATGATTCTGTTCAGCATCTTTAAATAATGAAGAATTAAGAATGAAGAATGAAGAATAGAGCGTGAAGAGTGAAGAATGTCGCACGGAAATTCTTCATTTTGTGCGTAGCGCTATTCTTCATTTAAGATTAGTGTTCGTGCGTATGGGCCGGTATGGCGTTCGAGGCCGAGGCCAGTTTCACCTGGTAGGCACCCTGTGTCACAATGCGGTCGCCCTCCCGTATGCCCGAGAGAATCTGCACCCGCTTGCCGTCGTCGGCCCCCACGGTGACCCGCTGTTTCTCGTAGCATTCCGCATCCACCTGCCGGTAGACGAAGAAGCTGCCCTGTTCTTCGGTCAAAGCCGATTCCGGCACCGCCAGTACCCCTTCCATGGGCTGCGACAACAGGAAAATTTCTACGAATGAGCCGGGCACCACGCCTCCCCGGTTGTCGAACTCGAAGGTCACGGGGATGTAATAACTCTGTTCTCCCGATGCTTTGCCGTAGGACAGCAGGCGGCCGTTCAACTCCGACAAGTCGTACACTTCGTCATGGTAGGGCGTCCGGAAGTTAGCCGAAACAATGCCTCCCAGGTCTTTGTAATACTTCTCCGACACGTCAGCCCGCAGGAACAAACGTTTGTTCTGTGTAATGCTCACCAGGGGCTGACCCACCGAAACGTAGTCGCCTTCCTTTACCAGCAGGCTCTTCACATAGCCGCCGATGGGCGAGGCTACCACCTGTCCATTCTCTGTCTGGTTCTTGGCCACGGCTTCGTAGCTGATGCGGGCGTTCTCATACGTCTGTTTAGCTTGGGCAAACTCTTTCTCCGACACAATCTTGTCGCCTACCAGCGCGGCCATGCGTTCGTATTCTTTCTTGGCCACTTCGTAGGCCACGCGGGCCTTCTGTACGGGGTCGCCTTCGGCCATGTGGCGTGATGAGAGTACTACCAGCGGCGTTCCCTGGCGGACGCTCATTCCTTCTATCACTTGGTTTTTGAATGACACCACGCCGGCCACTGTTGCCACGGCCACCCTCTCGTCGCCCTGTGCGGCAAGTACCTGTCCGCTGGTTTTGATGACTTGGTGGAAAGTGCCGGGAGTGACTTCGCTCACTTCTACGCCGGCGGCCTGTGCCTTTTCCGGTGTCAGTACGATTTCGTTACTGTTTCCATGCGTCTCAGCCTCATGGTTGTGGTCTTCGTGTCCGGCCCCTTCGGCAGCGTGGTCGTGTTGTTCGGTGGCATGGTCATGTTGGTCATGCTCTTCGTGGTTTTGACTGTTGCAGGCGCCGAGCAAAAAGAGGCTCAGCGTCCCGATAAAGATGGTTGTTCTCATATATAAATAATGTGTTGGTTGTGTGTGAATTGTTTTGTTGACGAGGGGACGAGTTAACGAGGCCACAAGGACTTGTCAACTTATCAACTTATAAACTCATCAACTCGTTAACTCATCAACTCGTTAACTTGTCAACTAAAAAAAGCTTCCACGCCGCAAAGTTAACCGTTGCCGGTTGCAACCGGTTTGCAAAGCGTGTTGTCTGAAGAGATGGGTTCAGGGATGAAGGGGAAAGGGAGGGGCACGGAGTCCTGTGGCACGTGCAATAAGCATCCCGTGCAGCGACTCTATGTAAATAGGTATTTGTCCCTTGTGTTCACAAGTCAGACTCTTGTCAGACAGCCAGAACAGTAGAGGGGACAAGAAAGGAATTATCTCGAAAACAGCCGGATGAATTTCATTCTGGGAACCTGTCGGCATTTGTTGAAAGAAGTGGTGAGCCACGCATCCCGTTTGACAGCAACAATGTCCTTCTCTTTGAGAGTCTGGATGGTGCTGGCAACAGTTGGCGCTGACATCGTTTTTCATGCACAGCAGGCCATTGGCATGATGATGGTGGGGAAGAACAGGCACCGCTGTCATCAGTAGGCTGACAACAAACAATATATAAGTAATGTGCCTTTTGAACTTCATTCCGGTATTTTTCTATTTGCCGCAAAGATAAATCTTATCCGATGATTGAGCAAATATATGGTCGGGAAAATGGATGAGGCTGTTTGAGAACTTTTTCGGATACTATCTTTAACGACGGCTTTAAGTCTTTCTCTTCATAAGAGAAGTACGCTCCAAAGGGTAAAACATAACTGACTGGATTTTAATATATAAAAACTGAATCCTATTCG
>DXCK01000123.1 GCA_019116045.1 Candidatus Bacteroides merdipullorum
AAATGATCTTTCGTATAGGTTTGCCATTCCGGATACCCGAAGAGATGTATGTTTGCTTCCGGATGTTCGCGTACTAACAGGGTGAGTTGTGGCAGAATTTTTATCAGCGTCAGGTTACTGCCTGAAGTCGGGATAAATACATTTTCCCTCCCAGCAGCCAGTACGGCTCCCATGGATGTGGTAGTAGCATCTTCACCAATGCTTTTGGTTGTAATGCCTTTACTTCTGAGTTCTTCTTTCAATCCTTTGATGAATTCAGCCTTTTCTTTGGCGCCATCCGTGGCTTCTATGAAAATGATGTTGGCTTGCGGAAATTGGCGGGTAAAATGGTCATATACCTCGGAGTAGAGGTAAGATTGTGGAGTATTGATTTGGTAAATGCTTGGATTACGGAATACAGTATTGTCTTTCGATGTAAAGGGGATAACCAATCGTATTTCGTTCTTTTGGGCAAAGTCTGCCAGTGGCTTGATGTGCTGTTGGTAGAGAGGGCCGAAGATGATGTCCATTTGCTTCATCTCCGGTTGGGCAAGCAGAGGGTTCAATGATACGTTTTCCCCTCCGGAGTTGTACACGTAGAGGTCGATAGAAGTACCGGTCCGCTTCAAGCTGTCTACTGCCATCAGAAATCCTTCGTAATATTCTATCATGCGGGCAGATTCATTTTTTGCCACGTTGTAGAATGGTAATACGATGGCGGCTTTAATCGTTTTGAATCGTTCAGCTTTTTTTTCATTGGCTTGGAACAATTCATTGTCGGTGGGGATGCGATTCGGCTGTTTTGCCTTTTCTTGCTTCTGGTCTGCGGTTGGATAAGGAATGCACAGCATAGTGCCTCGTTTCAGCTTGTCTTTGTTTTTCAGCTCAGGGTTAGCAGCAATAAGTTCCTCTTCCGTAATATTGTATTTCCGGCTGATACTGAACACTGTCTCGCGCCGCTTTACTTTGTGCATCTCGCGGCACTGTGATTCTACTGGTCCGGGGATGGATGTTTGAAGCTCATCGGTGCTGCTTATTTCTTCTTTTTTCTCTTCTTTCTTTCCTCCGGATGGAATCAGGATTACTTGGCCAATACGAAAATTGTCTGCACTCAGTCCGGGATTGGCATTACAGATGGCTTCAGCCGTGGTGTTGTACTGTACCGTTAGGCGATAAAGGGTCTCTCCGGCAGCTATGGTGTGGAAGGTGGCTCCTCCAGTATTGGGGATGCGTAGAGTGCGTCCTATATAGATTTTGTCATCACTACCGGGATTCAATCGTATAATATCTGCCTGGCTGACGCCATACATGCTGGCTATGGAATAAAGGCTTTGTCCTTTTTCGATGGTGTGTAGGATATAAGATTGGTTTTCTTGCGCCGACGTCGTCAGTCCATAGGCACTGAGCAATAGCAGGCAGCAGAGGATACGTTTAATTTTTCTCATTGATTATCTTTATATGTTTACAATTATCCAAAGTAGCTGCAAAGGTAAGAATATTGTGTTATTTCTGCCAACGGATTGCGTTAAGAAATAATATTGCGGCTTTTGCGGCTGAAAAATGAGGAGATGAGACGAATTTTCGGGTAGAAACCTTTATTTTTGTACGCATTTGCCGAAACAGTTCGTTTCTTGCTGTTTTTGCTATGCCCATCAACATTGCAAGAAGTTATTATGCAACAGGAAAAAGAATATATCAACGTTTACGGTGCTCGTGTGCACAACTTGAAAAATATAGATGTGGCTATTCCACGGGATAGCTTGACGGTTATTACCGGTTTGAGTGGGAGTGGTAAATCTTCTTTGGCGTTCGATACGCTTTTTGCTGAAGGACAGCGCCGTTATATCGAGACCTTCTCAGCTTATGCCCGCAATTTCCTGGGCAATCTGGAGAGGCCGGATGTGGATAAGATTACGGGCCTTAGCCCAGTCATTTCCATAGAACAGAAGACGACCAATAAGAATCCGCGCTCGACTGTGGGCACTACCACCGAGATTTATGACTTTCTGCGTTTGCTTTATGCTCGTGCAGGGGAGGCTTACTCTTACCTGTCGGGGGAGAAGATGGTGAAATATACCGAGGAACAGATTATAGACCTTATCTTGAGTGAATACAAGGGGAGGAAGATATATATATTGGCGCCTTTGGTGCGTAATCGCAAAGGGCATTACAAAGAACTGTTCGAACAGGTGCGCAAGAAGGGTTATTTGTATGTGCGGGTAGACGGTGAGGTGCGTGAAGCCTTGCCCGGCATGAAGCTTGACCGATATAAGAACCATGATGTGGAGGTGGTGGTGGACAAACTGGTGCCTTCTGACAAGGATGATGCCCGCCTGAAAAGTAGTGTGGCTACTGCGATGAAGCAGGGGGATGGGTTGCTGATGGTGCTTGATGCAGAAAAGGACGAACTGCGGCATTACAGCAAGCGGTTGATGTGCCCTGTTACTGGGTTGTCTTATCGGGAGCCGGCACCGCACAACTTTTCGTTCAACTCTCCGCAAGGGGCGTGTCCCAAGTGCAAGGGGTTGGGAGTAGTGAGTTTGATTGACATTGACAAGATTATCCCCGACCGTAGCTTGTCCATTGCCGAGGGGGCCATCGTTCCTTTGGGGAAATATAAGAATAGCATGATATTCTGGCAGATAGCGGCGTTGCTCGAGAGGTATGAGGCGACGTTGAAGACGCCGGTGGGCAATCTGCCCGAAGAGGCTCTGGATGAGGTGTTGTATGGTTCTGGCGAGCGGCTGAAGATAAAGAGTTCGCTGGTGGGGACTTCGTCCGATTATTTTGTTACGTTCGAGGGTGTGGTGAAGTACATTCAGATGTTGCAGGACAGTGACATGTCGGCCACGGCGCGCAAGTGGGCCGAGCAGTTTGCCAAGACCGACGTCTGTCCGGAGTGCCACGGGGCAAGGTTGAACCGCGAGGCATTGTCGTTCCGTATCCATGATAAGAATATCTACCAGCTTGCTACGATGGATATCAGTGAGTTGTATGATTGGTTGATGAAGGTTGATGATTATCTGGGCAGCAAGCAGAGGCAGATTGCCGACGAGATATTGAAGGAGATACGCACTCGGCTCCGTTTCCTGCTGGACGTGGGGCTGGACTACCTGTCGCTCGACCGCAGTTCGGTCAGCCTGTCCGGCGGCGAGAGCCAGCGCATACGGCTGGCCACGCAGATTGGGTCGCAACTGGTCAACGTGCTTTATATCCTGGACGAACCGAGCATCGGCCTGCACCAGCGTGACAACGAGCGGTTGATACACTCGCTGAAGGAGCTGAGGGACATTGGCAACACGGTCATCGTGGTGGAGCACGACAAGGACATGATGCTGGCCGCCGACTACGTGGTCGACATGGGGCCGAAGGCGGGCAGGCTGGGGGGCGAGGTGGTCTTTGCCGGCACACCGCAGGAGATGCTCCAGACGCACACGCTGACATCGCAATACCTGAACGGCGAGCGCTGCATCGAGGTGCCCAAGACAAGGCGTGCGGGCAATGGCCACTCGCTGTGGTTGCGCGGGGCGCGGGGCAACAACCTGCGCGGGATGGATGTGGAGTTCCCCCTCGGGCGGCTCATCTGCGTCACGGGCGTGTCCGGCAGCGGCAAGTCGACGCTCATCAACGAGACGCTGCAACCCATCCTGTCGCAACGCTTCTACCGCTCGCTGCAAGACCCCTTGCCCTACGGCAGCATCGAGGGACTGGAGTATATAGATAAGGTGGTCAATGTAGACCAGTCGCCCTTGGGCCGCACGCCGCGCTCGAATCCGGCCACGTACACGGGTGTCTTCCAGGATATACGCAACTTGTTCGTGGGCTTGCCCGAGTCGAAGGTGCGTGGCTACAAGCCGGGGCGCTTCTCGTTCAATGTCAGCGGGGGCCGGTGCGAGGCGTGCCAGGGCAACGGTTACAAGACCATCGAGATGAACTTCCTGCCCGACGTCTACGTGCCCTGCGAGGTGTGCCACGGCAAGCGCTACAACCGCGAGACGCTGGAGGTGCGCTACAAGGGCAAGTCCATCGCCGACGTGCTGGACATGACCATCAACTTGGCCGTAGAGTTCTTCGAGAACGTGCCCCAGATACTGAACAAGATAAAGGTGCTGCAAGACGTGGGCCTGGGCTACATCAAGTTGGGGCAGCCCAGCACCACGCTCTCCGGTGGCGAGAGTCAGCGCGTCAAGCTGGCCACCGAACTGGCCAAACGTGACACGGGGAAGACCGTCTACATCTTGGACGAACCGACCACGGGCTTGCACTTCGAGGACATCCGTGTCTTGCTGGCCGTGCTCAACCGCTTGGTGGACAAGGGTAACACGGTCATCGTCATCGAGCACAACCTCGATGTCATCAAGATGGCCGACTACATCATCGACATGGGGCCCGAAGGCGGTCGGGGCGGGGGAGAGGTCCTCTCGTGCGGCACGCCCGAAGAGGTGGCGCAGAGCGACAAGGGGTTCACGCCCCGCTTCCTCCGCACGGAGTTGGGCGTATAGCTACCCCTATACCGGTCGGTATAGCTACCCCTATACCGGTAAGTATAGCTACCTATAGTAGTCTGCAACTACGCACCCATAGCAGCCTCGTGCTACGTACCCATAGCCAACAAAGAAAGACTATACCTATTTATATTATATAAGAAGATGAAAGAAAGAATCAACAAGACCAACGCCGCCCGCTTGCTCGACCGCGACCGGGTGGCCTACGAACTCATCCCCTACGAGGTGGACGAGTCGGACCTGAGCGCCGTGCACGTGGCGGCACAGTTGGGCGAGGACATCGACCGGGTGTTCAAGACCCTCGTCCTGCACGGCGACCGCACGGGCCACTTCGTCTGCGTCATCCCCGGCGAGCACGAGGTCGACCTCAAGCTGGCCGCGCGCGTCAGCGGCAACAAGAAGTGCGACCTCATTCCCGTCAAGGAACTGCTCCCCCTCACGGGCTACATCCGCGGGGGCTGCTCGCCCATCGGCATGAAGAAGCCCCTGCCCACCTACATCCACCGCACGTGCCTCGACTTCGACCACATCTACGTCAGCGCCGGCGTGCGCGGATTGCAGCTCCGCCTGGCCCCACAGGACTTAATTCGCGTCGCCCATGCAGAAGTTTGCGACTTGTTTGTAGGATAATCCGGTAAAATGCTTACATTTGCACACGCTTACATCTATTATTATTAACTATCTAATATCTTTTTTGTATGTTTGAAGGACAACCGAAAGGTTTATATGCGTTGGCGCTGGCCAATACGGGCGAGCGCTTTGGTTACTACACCATGTTGGCCATATTCGTGCTTTTCTTGAAAGCCAACTTTGACTTGTCGCCGGGCACAGCCGGCACCATCTACTCCACCTTCCTGGCACTGGTCTACTTCCTCCCCTTCATCGGAGGCATCCTGGCCGATAAGTTTGGTTATGGGCGGATGGTTACCGTGGGCATCATCGCCATGTTCGTGGGCTACGTGCTCCTGGCCCTGCCCCTGGGCAGCGGCATGGCTGCGTGGGTGTGCATGTTCGCTGCCCTGTTCATCATCAGTGCCGGCACCGGTCTCTTCAAGGGCAACCTGCAGGTGATGGTGGGCAACCTCTACGACTCGCCCCAGTACGCTGCCAAGCGTGACTCGGCCTTCTCCATCTTCTACATGGCCATCAACATCGGCGCCCTCTTCGCCCCCACCGCTGCCGTGAAAATCATGGACTACGCCCAACACACCTGGGGCGTCAGCGTCAACGACTCCTACCACTTCGCCTTCGGCGTGGCCTGCGTGTCGCTCATCGTCTCCATGTGCATCTACTACGGCTGCCGCCGCTGGTTCCGCCACGTCGAGGGCAGCACCAAGCAGGCCGTTGCCCAGCAGTCGACCGAGCACCACGAGGAACTCTCGCCCCGCGAGACCAAGGAGCGCATCGTCGCCCTCTGCCTGGTGTTTGCCGTGGTCATCTTCTTCTGGATGGCTTTCCACCAGAACGGCCTCACGCTGACCTACTTCGCCGACGAGTTCACCGCCAAAAGCTCCGCAGGGTTGGAGAGCATGATGTTCGACGTGATGAACCTGGTGGCCGTCATCTTCATCGTCTACGCCCTG
Organism: Candidatus Bacteroides merdipullorum; assembly: GCA_019116045.1. Lineage (GTDB taxonomy): Bacteria > Bacteroidota > Bacteroidia > Bacteroidales > Bacteroidaceae > Bacteroides > Bacteroides merdipullorum. Next base: position 6,068 of record DXCK01000123.1, read on the forward strand.
TTCTCTCTCTTCCAGAGCAAGACGGGACGCGCGAAGCTCATCTCTGGCATTGTCATCTTGCTGGCCGTGGCCTACCTCCTCTATCGCTACTCTATCCTGAGCGGAAGCATTGCTGTCAGCGCACCCATCTTCCAGCACTTCAACCCCTTCTTCGTCGTGGCGTTGACACCCGTCTCGATGGCCATCTTCGGCTCTCTGGCACGCAAGGGTAAAGAACCCTCCGCACCGCGCAAGATTGGTCTGGGCATGTTGGTGGCTGCCATCGGCTATGTGGTGATGATTGTCGCTTCGATGGGTCTGCTCTCGCCCACAGAACAGGCTGCTGCGGGTGATGCCGCCACGTTCGTATCTCCTTCGTGGCTCGTGTCTACCTATCTGGTGCTGACCTTTGCTGAACTGCTGCTTTCGCCCATGGGCATCTCGTTCGTGTCCAAAGTGGCTCCTCCCAAGTACAAAGGCATGATGATGGGTGGATGGTTCGTGGCTACGGCCATTGGCAACTATCTGACTGCCGTTGCCGCCTGGGTGTGGGGCGACATGCCCTTATGGGTGGTTTGGGGCGTGCTGATGGTGCTCTGCCTGCTGGCTGCCCTGTTCATCTTCTCCGTCATGAAGCGGTTGGAGAAGGTGGCGTAAGCCTCTCTATTTAAATGAAGAATGAAGAACTAAGAATGAAGAATCCTGCAACAAGTACGGCCGGTCGGCCCTAATTCTTCATTTTTAGTTCTTCATTCTTCATTATTATTCTTCCTCATTCTTCATTCTTAGTTCTTCATTATTCATTTAAGAAGTTCTTCATTTATATTTCCATCCCCATGATGTAGTCGTTCATGTAGAAGCCGTTGCCAATGGGGAAATCGCCTTCGCGCACTTTCTTCATGCCCATGTGCTCGTAGAAGTGCAGGGCTTTGTTGTGGCGGTTCACGTTCAGTTCCATGCGGCAAGGTGAGGGATGCACCTCTTTGATATAGCGGATGGCCTCGCGGAACAGGAAGCTGCCGCAGTGTGCCCCTTGGAAATAGGGCAGCACGTATATCTTTTCCAGGTGGAACACATCCGGCCTGTCGGGCCGCACGCTGACGTAGCCAGCCGCTTCACATTCTTCGTAGGCCAGCAGGTAGACGTGTCCTTCTTCTTCCATCTGTCTGCGGATGCTCTGTTCGGAGTACATCCATTCCATCATGTAGTCGATTTGCTCGGAAGTCAATATCTCCTTGTATGTCTCGGGGAAGACCTGTTGCGCCAGCTTCCGAATCAGGGCGCAGTCGTCGGTCGTTGCTTTGCGTAGGGTAAACATGTGACTGTTGTTTAGATGATGTAAATGTAAGTTCGGACACAAAAATACGTTTTTTACTGTAAAAAAGTAGGGGAACACGGTCTGGATTTTATTTCTTCTGCCGTCAGTCATCGGCCATGCTTCGCCATAGCCGTGTTTCTGGTGCGTGGTGGCCATGCTTCCGGTTCGTCTCAGCCGTGGCTGACACGGGCTGTGGGCAAATGCTTGTGTATTTATTTCCTTTCTTGTTTGGTAGGCAGGGGATATATGCGTAACTTCGCCCGGATTTTCAAGACTAAACCCATACAAGAATATGTCCGATTATATCAATGAGTTGAACGACAGCCAGCGTGCCGCTGTGCTCTACAACGACGGGCCTCTGCTGGTGATAGCCGGGGCCGGGTCGGGAAAGACACGGGTGTTGACTTACAAGATTGCTTACCTGCTGGAGAATGATTATCAGCCTTGGGACATTCTGGCGCTGACGTTTACCAACAAGGCCGCTCGTGAGATGAAAGAACGCATTGCCCGTCAAGTAGGCATCGAGAGTGCCCGTCGGCTGTGGATGGGCACGTTTCACTCCATGTTCTTGCGCATCTTGCATGCCGAGGCCGACAAGTTGGGTTTCACACCGGCTTTTACCATCTACGACACGGCCGATTCTAAGAGTCTGATACGCGACATCCTGAAAGAGATGAAATTGGACGATAAGGTGTACAAGCCGGGCGTGGTACAGGCACGCATCTCGAACGCGAAAAACCATCTGGTCACGCCCGCTCTCTATGCCAACAGCCGCGAGGCTTTCCAGGCTGACCAGGCGGCACGGATGCCGGCCGTGCGCGACGTCTACGAGCGCTATTGGCAACGTTGCCGCAAGGCAGATGCGATGGACTTCGACGACTTGCTGCTCTATACTTTCCTGCTGTTCCGCGACCATCCGGAGGTGCTGGCCAAGTACCGTGAACATTTCAAATATATTCTTGTGGACGAGTACCAAGACACTAACTTTGCCCAGCACAGCATCGTGCTCCAGTTGGCTGCCGAGCACAGGCACGTCTGCGTGGTGGGCGACGACGCGCAGAGCATTTACTCGTTCCGTGGGGCAGATATTGACAACATCCTGACCTTCACCAAAGCTTTTCCCGGCACGCGCATCTTTAAGTTGGAACAGAACTACCGTTCCACGCAGACTATTGTCAAGGCGGCCAATAGCCTGATAGCCAAGAACCAGTATCAGATTCGGAAAGAAGTCTTTTCCGAAAAAGAACGGGGAGACGCGCTGGGTGTCTTTCGGGCTTACAGCGATGTGGAAGAGGGAGAGATTGTGACCAATAAAATCAATGAGCTGCACCGTCGGGGGCAGGATTCTTGGTCGGACTTTGCCATTCTTTACCGTACTAATGCCCAAAGCCGCATTTTCGAAGAGGCGTTGCGCAAGCGGATGATACCCTATCGCATCTATGGGGGGCAGTCCTTCTACCAACGCAAGGAGATAAAGGACGTTATAGCTTATTTCCGTCTGGTTGCCAATCCGAACGACGAAGAAGCCTTCAAGCGCGTCATCAACTATCCGGCGCGCGGCATCGGAGCTACGACGTTGGGCAAAATCATCGATGCCGCCAACGAACATGCCGCCAGCCTGTGGAGCATCCTTTGCGAGCCGCTGGCCTACGGGCTGAACTTCAACAAAGGCACGGCGGGCAAGCTGCAAGGATTCCGCGATTTGGTGGCGGGACTCATGGATTTTACAGCCGAACGCAACGCCTATGAGGCAGGGACGGAAATCATTCGTGCGTCGGGCATCATGGCCGACATCTGCCAGGACAATTCTCCCGAAAACCTCAGCCGGAAGGAGAACATCGAGGAACTGGCCAACGGCATCAGCGACTTCTGTGCCCAACGCCTGGAAGAAGGCAATACGCACGTTTCGCTCATCGACTTCTTGTCTGAAGTATCGCTGTTGACTGACCAGGATTCAGACAGTGAAGATGGAGACGATAAAGTCACACTGATGACAGTGCATGCCGCCAAAGGCTTGGAGTTTCGTAATGTCTTTGTAGTAGGTTTGGAGGAAAACCTCTTCCCGAGTTCGATGGCCAATGATTCTCCCCGCGCTCAAGAAGAAGAGCGCCGTCTGTTTTATGTCGCCATCACCCGGGCTGAAGAGCGCTGTTACTTGTCGTATGCCAAAACCCGTATGCGCTATGGCAAGATGGAGTTCGGTGCTCCCAGCCGTTTCTTGCGTGATATTGATGCCTGCTATCTTGACCTGCCCGATGGCGAAAAGCCGCGTCGGTTGACCGAAGAGAAAAGCCCCCTCTTTTCTCCACAACCCTTGGTCGCCTCTTCGGCGTTGCCCCGCCATCTGAAACGGGTGCCCGCCTCTTCTTCTCCTTCCGTAGCTGCTGCCGCAGGGAACGCCGCCTTGCACGCAGGGCAGACCATCGAACACGAGCGTTTCGGCATGGGAACCGTGCTGCGTGTGGAAGGAACCGGCGAGAATGTCAAAGCCACCATCCGTTTTGAGAACGTGGGCGAGAAGCAACTCTTATTGCGCTTTGCCCGCTTCAAAGTGGTAGAATGAATAACCAATCCAATAGTTTGATAGACAATGATAGACTTTTCTCTTTTCCCCTCTCCTTGCTACATCATGGAGGAAAACTTGTTGCGGAAGAATCTTTCGCTGATAAAAAGCGTGGCCGACCGGGCTGGCGTCGAAATCATACTGGCCTTCAAGTCATTTGCCTTGTGGCGTTCATTCCCGATATTCCGGGAATACGTGCAGGCTTCCACGGCTAGTTCGCTCTACGAGGCCCGGCTGGCTTTGGAAGAATTTGGCAACAAGGCGCATACCTATTCGCCGGCTTACACGGACGAGGACTTCCCCGGCATCATGCAATGCAGCAGCCACATTACCTTCAATTCTCTGTCGCAATATCGCCGTTTCTATCCCGCAGTGCAGGCACACGGAGGCATCTCGTGCGGTATCCGCATCAATCCGGAGTATTCGGAGGTAGGGACAGAACTGTACAACCCTTGTGCGCCGGGCACTCGTTTCGGGGTGATGGCCGAACAACTTCCACCGCTCTTGCCCGAAGGCATCGAGGGTTTCCATTGCCATTGTCATTGCGAGTCTTCTTCCTACGAATTGGAGCGCACCTTGGTGCATATCGAAGAGAAATTTTCGCGCTGGTTCCCCCAACTGAAGTGGCTGAACTTGGGCGGCGGCCATCTGATGACGCGCAAGGATTATGACGTGGAACATCTGATTAAGTTATTGCAAGGCTTGCGGGCGCGTTATCCGCATCTTCAGATTATTTTGGAACCGGGGTCGGCTTTTGCGTGGCAGACGGGTGTCTTGGCTTCCGAGGTAGTAGATGTGGTGGAGAATCGTGGGATACGTACCGCCATTCTCAATGTCAGCTTTACGTGCCACATGCCCGACTGCTTGGAGATGCCTTACCAGCCGGCCGTGCGCAACGCCCGTATCGGAGCCGAAGGGCCTTATGTCTATCGCTTGGGAGGCAATTCCTGTTTGAGTGGTGACTATATTGGTTCTTGGAGCTTTGACCACGAGCTGCAAGTGGGAGAACGCGTCATTTTCGAAGACATGATGCATTATACAACGGTCAAGACCACCATGTTCAATGGCATCCATCATCCGGCCATCGCTTTGTGGACAAAAGACGGCCGAGCCGAGATATACCGCCGTTTTTCTTATGAAGATTATCGGGATAGAATGGATTGATTGTGAGATGCTTGTTTGCTGTTGGTGATGAGAAACAGATTTTGTTACGAAAAAAAACAACTGGAACGCTTGCTAGTTCCGGGAAAATGTCTACCTTTGCAACCGCAAAAGCGGCAATAGCTCAGTTGGTAGAGCACGACCTTGCCAAGGTCGGGGTCGCGAGTTCGAGTCTCGTTTGCCGCTCGTAAGGAGAGATTGGGTTCCCGGTCTCTCCTTTCGTTTTTATGTCTTAAGAGCCAGATATGGGTTCATCTGACCTCTTTCAGCTTTTCTTCCAATTGAAGAGCTGATATACCCAATTTAATAGCTTGCTCGTAGGCCTGACGTGCCTGGTGTTTCTTCTTTTGGCGGACATAAATGTCGCCCATCATCACATATACGTCAGCGTCATTCGGGTCAAGCTTTGCCGCAGCCTCAAGATCCAGCAAGGCCATATCGGTAAATTCCTGCTCCAGTTCCACATTGGCACGCATTTTCAAGAGTGATGCATCCTGCGGATATTCTTCCACCAACAGATTCAGGCGGTCACGGGCTGCAATGAACTTTCCTTCCTTCTGGTCAAGCATGGCAAGCCCGATACGGGCAGGCTTGTTTTTCGCATCCTTGCCCAATAAGACATTATAGTCGATACGCGCCTCCTTATACTGATGACGCTGCATGTAGATATAGGCGCGGAACAGGCGTGCTTCTTTCTCTTCGGGAATAAGGTCGATGACGTTGCAATAGTCAATGTATGCTTTTTCGAGCAAACCTTTATCCAGATACAGTGCCGCACGGTTCAGAAGGATAGCCGTAGCGTATGGCGTGATATTCAACGCCATGGTATAGGCTTCGATGGCTTCGTCCGCCTTTCCCTGACGCTTCAAGACCGTGCCAAGGTTGGAAAAAAGCAAGGCGTTGCGGGCATTCTTGGGGTCGAGCTTCAAGGCTTCGCGGAAAAGCTGTTCAGCACGCGCCAAACTGTCCTTCTGCGCACAAGCCATCGCTTCTTCCACCAGTTCGTTATAGTTTTGGGCATACAATCCGAACGAGCACAGGCAAACACACGCTATGATAATCAGTCTTCGCATATTTAAGAATTTCTTTTGGGTAAAACGCAGATTAACGCAGATTTCCGCGGATTCTTTTACCATGCAAAGATAAAAATAGAAAAAATACAATCTGCGGAAATCTGCGTTAATCTGCGTTTCAATCCGATAACTTTACGCTTCTTTAATATAATTCACAATCCATGCGCCAACTTCTTTTGTACCATACTTAGCACCGCCTTCTGCCTGGATTTCGGGCGTACGCACGCAAGCATCCAGCGAAGCGTCTACGGCACGGCGTATCAGGGCACCCTCTTCCTTGCAGTCGAAGTATTCGAACAACATGGCTACGGAAAGGATTTGCGCCAACGGATTGGCGATGTTCAACCCCTTAGCCTGCGGCCACGAACCGTGAATGGGTTCGAACACCGGCGTGCTTTCGCCCGTAGATGCCGAAGGAAGCAGACCCATGGAGCCGCTGATGCAAGAACCTTCGTCGGTCAGGATATCGCCGAACGTATTCTCGGTCACCATGACATCGAAGAACTTCGGTTCCTGAATCATGCGCATTGCCGCATTGTCGACATACATATAGTCGGTGGTTACTTCGGGGTATTGAGGAGCCATCTCTTGGGCTATCTGACGCCACAAGCGTGACGATGCAAGCACATTCGCCTTATCGACTACCGTCAGGTGCTTGCGGCGCTTCATGGCATACTCAAAACCTACCTTCAGGATACGTTCGATTTCGGGACGGGTATAATAATTGGTGTCATACGCCTTATCGTTGTCCTGGTATTTCTCGCCAAAATACATGCCTCCGGTCAGCTCGCGGATGCAAAGGAAATCGGCACCGTCCACCAGTTCGGCACGCAAGGGAGACTTGTGCAACAAACATTTGAAGGTTTGCACCGGACGGATATTGGCAAACAGTCCCAGCTTCTTGCGCATGGCAAGCAAGCCCTGCTCGGGACGTACCTTTGCCGTAGGGTCATTATCGAACTTGGGGTCGCCCACCGCCGAGAACAATACGGCATCGGCATCCTTGCATACCTGATAGGTTTCTTCCGGGAACGGGTCGCCCACCTTATCAATGGCATCTGCACCGCAGATAGCGTATTCGTAACTTACTTTATGTCCAAACTTCTCACAAACAGCCGTCATGACGTCGACACCCTGAACAGAGATTTCAGGACCGATGCCGTCACCGGCTAATACTGCAATTTTAAATTCCATAGGTCTTCTTTTTTAGGTAACCAGAAAACCAGGTACCAGGTGACCAGATTTAATATAACATTTACAAAAACTATTCAAGACCTAGTCAACTAGTACCTGGTACCTTGTCAACTGATTGTTATTCTTCAATTATATTCAACATTTTAATGGTCGCTTTGATTGCCGCTTCCGTCTGGTCGGCATCCAAACCGCGGGTACGGAACTCACGGTCCTCGTAATTCCACGTGATGACGGTCTGCACAAAGGCATCGGTACGTCCGCCGGGAGGAATGGTCACGGCATAATTGGTCAGCATCGGAAACTTGCGCTGCAACGTACCCTTATATATCTTGCGCAAGGCACGCACGAAAGCATCATACTGGCCGTCGCCCGATGAACTTTCCTGATACACCTTGCCGTTGATTTCGATGCTGAGCGTAGCCATCGGCTTCAATCCTTGAGCAAGGGTGACGAAATAACTCAACAGTTTCACCTTGTTTTGCGCTCCGTCGTGTTTCAGCACATCACTGATGATATAGGGCAAATCTTCCTGTGTCACCAGTTCTTTCCGGTCGCCCAATTCGATGATACGTTCGGTCACTTTCCGCATCGAATCTTCGTCCAGTTCCAAGCCCAGGCTTTCCAGATTCTTGCGAATATTCGCCTTGCCCGAAGTCTTTCCCAAAGCATACTCACGTACCCTGCCGAAACGTTCGGGAAGCAAATCGTTGCAATAAAGATTATTCTTATTATCTCCATCGGCATGTACGCCCGCTACCTGCGTGAAAACACTTTCGCCCACTATCGGCTTATTGGCAGGAATACTCATGCCCGAATACGACTCGACCACCCGACTCACATCGTTCAGACGGCTTTCATCGATATTGGTCACGGCATGGAAATGATCTTTCAAAATCGCCTGCACACTGGCAAGGGGAGCATTGCCCGCCCGTTCGCCCAAACCGTTGATGGTGGTATGAAGTCCTTTCACCCCACTCAGCACAGCCGCCAGCACGTTGCTCACGGCAAGGTCGTAATCGTTGTGGGCGTGGAAATCGAAGTGCAAGTCGGGATAACGTTTCTTCATCTTCCGCATATACTCGATGACTTGCAACGGATTGAGGATTCCCAACGTATCGGGCAACATGAACCGACGGATACCACAATCCTTTAAGCCGTCGACCAGCCCAAAGACATAAGCAGGCGAATCTTTCATGCCGTTGCTCCAGTCCTCCAGGTACACATTGACATCCAAATCCCGCTCATGCGCATAGGATACCACCGCCCGTATGTCCTCGATATGCTCGTCAAGAGTCTTCTTCAGCTGGTACGTGCAATGCTTCTCCGAGCCTTTCGTAAGCAAGTTAATGACCCTGCATCCAGCGTCGTGAATCCAGTCGACCGACACGTGACCGTCGACAAACCCCAACACTTCGACCCGCGGAAGCATGTTCCGCCGTGCCGCCCAGTCGCATATCATCCTTACCGCATTGAATTCCCCTTCAGACACCCGTGCCGAAGCGACTTCCACACGATCGACTTTCAAGTCCTCAAGCAGTAAGCGGGCAATCATTAATTTTTCATGGGGCACGAACGACACGCCATTGGTCTGCTCGCCATCGCGAAGCGTGGTGTCCATGATTTCTATTCTCGGATGATTTTCCATAAAACTTTTTTTTACTCGCTACAGATTACACAGATTTAATCTTTTATAAATGTCCGCATTTAGCCGGCAAGGAGTTAGAAGCCAATACTTCTGTGCTATTGGCATTTAACTCCTGCCGAAGGCATAACTCCCTTCTAACTCCTTTTATCTATGAGGATATTCATTAATCTTTAATCAAAATTAATTATACACAGAAAGAATCTGCGTAATCTGTGGTGAAAAATATAACGTGTTATCTGTGTTCTTCCTCGTAAGCCTCGATTTTATCCTTGTTTTCTACAAGGAAATCGATGTCGTCCAGTCCATTCATCAGACAATGCTTCTTATAGGCATTGATTTCGAAGGTTTCCGACTTGCCTGTCGCCTTGTTGGTGATGGTCTGGGCAGGAAGGTTTACTTCTACTTCCGTCTTCGGGTCGGCAAAGATAGAGTCGAACAGTTCTTTCAGGAACCCTTCGCTTACCACCACCGGAAGCACGAAATTATTCAATTCGTTATTCTTGTGAATATCGGCAAAGAAACTGGATACTACTACACGGAAGCCGTAACCGGCAATCGCCCACGCCGCATGTTCGCGGCTGGAACCACTTCCGAAGTTCTTGCCTGCCACCAGGATTTGCCCGCCATATGTCGGATTGTTCAACACAAAGTCTTTGTTCAGCGAACCGTCCGGATTGTATCTCCAATCGCGGAACAGGTTATCACCAAAGAATTTTTCATCGCGTGTAGTGGCCTTCAGGAAACGTGCCGGTATAATCTGGTCGGTATCTACATTTTCGAGCGGTAAAGGCACACAAGTGCTGGTAATTATATCAAATTTCTGTTTCATGTGTTCTTAGTTATTTAGTTTTTGAGTTCTTAAGTTTTGAGTTTTTCAATAAATTATGGGAAACTTACAAACTCACGAACTTACAAACTCAAAAACTTACATTAATGTTCTCGGATCTGTTATCACTCCCGTTACGGCTGCGGCGGCTGCGGTCAGCGGGCTTGCCAACAACGTGCGTGAGCCAGGACCTTGACGGCCTTCGAAATTACGGTTGCTGGTAGATACGGCATATTTGCCTGCAGGAATCTTGTCGTCGTTCATCGCCAGACAAGCCGAACATCCCGGCTGACGGATAGCAAAGCCTGCTTCCTCAAGCACTTTATCCAACCCCTCTTCACGGATTTGCGCATCTACCATCCACGAACCCGGCACAAGCCAAGCAGTAATGTTCTCCGCTTTCTTACGCCCCTTCACGATAGATGCAAAAGCACGGAAGTCTTCGATACGACCGTTGGTGCAAGCGCCGAGGAACACGTAATCGACTTTCTTGCCCAACAAAGACTCGCCCGGCTGGAAGCCCATATAATGCATCGATTTCTCGAACGAACCTTTCTCTACCTCGCTCATGCCTTCGGTGGTAGGGATATGGTCCGTAATCGCCATGCCCATACCCGGATTGGTTCCGTAGGTAATCATCGGCTGGATATCGGCTGCATCATAACGCACTTCTTTGTCGAACACCGCATCATCATCGCTCTTCAGGGTTTCCCAGTATGCGACAGCCTTGTCCCAGTCTGCTCCTTTCGGGGCATATTCACGTCCTTTGATGTATTCGAACGTCACTTCATCGGGAGCAATCATTCCACCACGGGCACCCATTTCGATAGATAAGTTACACAAAGTAAGACGTCCCTCCATCGTCAGGCTACGGATAGCCTCGCCGGCATATTCCACAAAATAACCGGTCGCACCGCTGGTCGTCATTTTCGACATCATATAAAGGGCTACGTCCTTGGCAGTCACTCCTTTTCCCAATTTGCCGTCAATGGTAATACGCATGGTCTTCGGACGTGCCTGCAAGATACATTGCGAAGCCATTACCATTTCCACCTCGCTGGTGCCGATACCGAAGGCAACCGCTCCCATCGCACCGTGTGTAGAAGTATGCGAATCGCCACAGACAATCGTCATGCCTGGCAATGTCAGTCCCCGTTCGGGACCCACCACGTGAATAATGCCGTTCCGCTTGTCCATCATACCAAAGTGAGTCAATCCGAAATCGGCGGCATTCTTTGCCAATGCATCCACCTGCGCCTTCGAAACCGGGTCTTCGATAGGTTTGTCCTGGTCATGTGTCGGCGTATTATGGTCGGGCATGCAATAAATCCGTTCCGGACGGAAGCATTTCAATCCCCGCGCCCGCATGCCGGCAAATGCCTGCGGACTGGTCACTTCGTGACAATAAAGGCGGTCGATGTACAATTGCGTGGGACCGTCTTCCACTTTCTGCACCACGTGTGCATCCCAAATCTTATCAAATAAAGTATTAGCCATACGTTTCAAATGTTATCTCGTTCCGTTATTTTCTGAATTTATTAATGCAGTCGATATACGCTTCCACTGAAGCCGCGATGATATCGGTATTGGCTCCAAAGCCATAATACATCTGTCCGTCGTATTCCACTTGCATGTGTACCTTACCCACATCGTCGCTCCCTTTACTGATTGCCTGAATGGTGAACTCTTTCAAGGTCATCTGACGTTTGATAATCTGTTTCACCGCCTTAATGGCAGCATCCACCGGCCCGTTACCGGTAGCGGCAGCCTCGAAATGCTCGCCCGAGATATTCAAGCCCAGGCTTGCCACCGAACGCACGCCTACCCCACTGGTCACCTGCAAGTATTCCAGCTTGATGTGATGATTCACATTGCGGTCGGCACCTGCAATCACCAGAATATCGTCATCGGTAATATCCTTCTTCTTGTCGGCAAGTTTCAGGAAATCCTCATACACCTTGTCCAGCTTCTCCTGATTCATTTCCACACCCAGCACATGCAAACGATGCTTCAATGCCGCACGTCCGCTCCGGGCAGTCAGTACAATCGCATTATCATCGATTCCCACGTCTTTCGGGTTAATGATTTCGTACGTCTGCACGTTCTTCAGCACACCGTCCTGATGGATACCCGAAGAGTGTGCAAAGGCATTCCGTCCCACAATCGCCTTGTTGGGCTGCACGGGCATGTTCATCAGGCTGGAAACCATACGGCTGGTAGGATAAATCTTCTGGGTATTGATGTTGGTATCAATGTTCAGATGCTTGTGGCAACGCAAAATCATTGCCACTTCTTCGAGCGCTGTATTGCCGGCACGTTCTCCGATACCGTCGATGGTCACTTCCACCTGACGGGCACCGTTCAGCACACCGCTGATGGTATTGGCTGTAGCCATACCCAAATCATTGTGGCAGTGGGTAGAAATGACAGCTTTGTCAATGCCGTCCACGTGGTCGACTAAATACTTGATTTTAGCCCCATACTCATCCGGCAGGCAATACCCCGTAGTATCGGGAATGTTCACCACCGTGGCTCCCGCCTTAATAACCGCTTCAACCACCCGTGCCAAGTATTCATTGTCGGTACGTCCGGCATCTTCGGCATAAAACTCCACATCGTCTACATAGCGGCGGGCATATTTCACGGCAGCCACCGCACGCTCGATGATTTCTTCGCGCGTGGAGTTGAACTTGTACTTGATATGCGAGTCGGAAGTGCCTATACCCGTATGAATACGTTTATGCTTGGCATACTTCAAAGCTTCGGCTGCCACGTCAATATCTTTCTGCACGGCACGAGTCAACGCACAAATGGTAGGCCACGTAACCGCTTTTGATATCTCAATCACCGAATTAAAATCACCCGGACTGGAAACCGGGAATCCGGCTTCAATCACATCCACACCCAACGCTTCCAACTGTTTTGCCACCTGAATCTTTTCAACCGTATTCAACTGGCATCCGGGAACCTGTTCCCCGTCGCGCAAGGTCGTGTCAAAAATAAACAATCTTTCACTCATAGCATTTATTATCTTTAATCGTCATTCAAACAAAAAGCCTTTCGCACATAGAAGTGGGAAAGGCTTTACATATATCTTGTACCGTTATACATTTACACACGCGCCTTGCTTCCCACTGGCTTCACCAATAGAATAATCAAACCGCATAGCAAAATATGTATAAACAATGCATTCATCTGTTTCTTTTTTTATTTTACGGATGCAAAGGTAGACATTATTTCGATAAAACAAAATAGAATGAAAGTTTTTTATCAAATTCAGCAACAATTTTACACATTTAAGCCTACTTTAAGCGCAATTCATACAGACAAGCATCCAATTCTTTGCTACTTCCCATGTGCTTTCCCATATCATCAGACAGTTTCACACATTCGCGCCACTCCTGGTTTACATTCATCTTGCAACGCGACAACTTCATCACGATATTAGAAGGAGTATAGCCTGTATCATTGGTCAGATTCGTTCCGATGCCAAAAGAACAACGAATTTTCCCCTGGCAATATTCAAAAATGTGAAGCGCTTTCTCAAAATCCAGCGCATTGCTGAAAATAATGGTTTTCGTAGTAGGGTCAATCCCCAATTCCTTATACCGGGCAATCAGATGTTCTACAAACTCAAACTCGTCTCCGGAATCACATCGTACCCCATCGAACAGCTTGGCTTGCTTGCGGCTGAAATTCGAAAGGAAAGCATCTGACGTATATGTGTCCGACAAAGCTGTACCCAAATCGCCGTCATACACATTTACCCAATTCTCTAAAGCCATATAATTGGCATGCTTGTAACCGAATTGCGCGCCATGAAACATAAACCATTCGTGCGGATGGGTTCCCATCGGAAGCAGGTTGTATTTCATGGCAAGAAAACAATTGGAAGTTCCCGTACAGTAGCGGGCATATTCTTTCAAATAGGCAACGACTGTTTCATGCACATCAAACGAAAAACGGCGGCGGGTGCCAAATTCAGAAAAAGGCATGTGATGCGTATTAGACAAGCTGACTTTTCCAGACAAACGGGCTATGATGTCCTGACGGTCCGGTATACGGTTTAAGAACTGATTCTTTATTTCTGAAATAATCGCCAGCAAAGGCACTTCATACAACGTTACCTTATATAATAAGTCCGTAACTTCCATGTGTAAATGACGTTCTTCGTCCAAATACACATGAATCTTATCCGGATCAAAACGAAAGGAAAAAAGCCATTCCCAATATACCCGGGGCAAGAACCGGCAATGCGAACACATGTACTCTAATTCTTCCTTACGCAAAGACACCAAAGCAAGATTATGAATCTCATTCTTCAAGGCATTCAAGAAACCCTCTGTGTATTCCGTATCATCGCGATCCTTGAAACTAAACGTTCCCATCGCATACGGAAACAATTTAATATAAGCATACGAGGTGGTAAACTTATACAAATCTGTATCCAAAACTGTCTTTATAACCATAACTTCCAATTTGGCATAAAGATACAATTTATTTCATTGTTCCGCAAGTTCACCTTAAATATTATATAGCCGATCTGAAATAAAAAAGAAATGCATAATCTCAAAAAAAGAAAGGGATCCTCCCCCGGACATCAGACCGGGGAAAGATCCCAAAACGGCGGCTACCTACTCTCCCACTGTTACGCAGTACCATCGGCGTGACGAAGCTTAACTTCTCTGTTCGGAATGGGAAGAGGTGGAACCTTCGTGCCATAGCCACC
>DXCK01000014.1 GCA_019116045.1 Candidatus Bacteroides merdipullorum
AATGCTTCATATCCATTATACCTTTCATCGAAAAGAGTAATCTTTTCTCCTGAATTTACTGAATACGCATATATTGCCAAAGGGAAATTTTGCTTGTTTGCCATGTAATTATCAGTTAATTCACCACAAAAATAAAGTCTGAATTTAGTTTCATGTTGTGATGATATTAACCGACCTTTCCAATACACAGGATTATTAAACCATGAATCTTCTATCAACTCAGGAAAATAATCTTTGTGTATGATGAATGGTTTTAGATAATCCGGTATATATTCCATATATTTCTGTATTAAGTTGTCTGTAACGTTAAGCTAACAGCCAATTTAGCCATTAGTCTTTCTGACAGAAAGCAATTTTTAAACGACAGGCTTTAAGCATGCAGGATTTATCAAGAATGAATGGAGAACATTCGGATGCGCCAACAAGCAACAAAGCGCTACTATTCATTCTGCATCTGTTTTCCGTTCTTCTTTACGGCTGATTTCTCGACCGTCCACGTATTCAATGGTAACAATGATGCCATCGCCATGAGCTTCACGCCAAACACCAACCTTTTTGCCGTCTTTATATTCCCCATATTTTACAGCACGCAACTCTCCGTTGAGAGTATGCGAGAAGCTATAATCGCCGTGCAGCACGCCATCCTTGTAGCTGCAATCCCTATAACACCAGCCATCGGGGGTGATGTTGCTGATTTCCCATTCACGGCCTTCTTTTTGGTCGTCCACATAGTGAGCTTCGTATATCTGCTTTCCTGTTTCCGGGTCATAACGACGCACCGTACCGTTCAGCTTGCTCTGTTTGTATTCCTTTTCCGTGTCCGGCTTTCCGTTGGCAAAGTAAGTGCGCACCGTACCCTCTATCCGGCCATGTTGCATGGGGGCTTCCCGCAGCGGAGTCTTGCCGTCCTGTTGGTATTCCACAAACAGCCCGTGACGTTTACCATCCACGTATGCACCTTTCTCACGCAATGTGCCGTAACGGTAACGCTTGTATTCGCCATCTTTCACTCCACGAGAGAAATGTATCACCTCCTCATCCAGTCCGCTCAGGATGTGATATTCACCTTTCAGTGGATGCTTTTTACCTTTCAGGTAATACACGGTTCCACGTTTATCGTCTGTAATGGTCTGTAAATCGCGCGCTTCCACAATCTGTTGTGCGAAGGCGTTTCCACTTAATAGTAGGAGCAGGATTGCAAACAAAATACTTTTCTTCATGGTCTATTTTTTATGTTATTTTCATGCCTCAAAGATACAAAAAGAATCGAGAGAACAAACCGAATGGTCTGTAAAAATGCAAAACAATAGAAAGAATATTCTAAAGCCTGTTTCCCACCCGATGGAAAAAACTGGGGAGAACCGTTTTTTTACACGAACAAAAAACTGGGAACCAGCAAAAGCGAGAAAAAGGTTACTACCTAACAAATATATAACCTCTTGTTTATCAACAATAAGCCACATACTTTTGTACTGAAAAACGATTCCAGAAACAAAATGTATAACTTAAAAAAACAAAGTGATTATGTTGAAAAACCGATTCTTTATGCAACAGAACGCTCCGACTACCTGTGGCAGTGCCTGCGGGGCAAGTGACAAACAATGATGCCCGCAAAAAAGTTATCAAGTTTCATAGAGCCTATTTAAAAATCGCTTTCTGTCATGTTGAGTGTTGTTCTCCCCCAATCCTTCTCACACGCATAGTGAGATTCTTTTCCCAACCTTTCGCTTTTTCCCAGGCATCAATATCCGCCATCGGCCTCATGTGCCCTGCTTCAAACGTTCCACATAGCCATCGACAAGCCTCATCTGCGACGGAATATCAATGCCCTGCGGACATTTCGGGGTGCATTGCGAACAGCCGATGCAATGGCTGGCCTGCCGGAGCCGGGGCACCCGGCGGTCATAGCCGATGAGGAAAGCGCGCCTGGCCTCTTCATAACGCCTGTCGTGCCTGCCTTCGACCACCTGCCCATGATTGACACATTTGTTATAATGCAGAAATATGGCCGGAATGTCTATCCCGTAAGGACAAGGCATACAATATTTGCAGTCGGTACAAGGGATATTCGGGCTGTCTATCATCCGCCTGGCCACGTCTTCCAGAAACTCCCATTCGCTGTCCGCCAAAGGCACAAGCGGAGAAAAGGTGCGCAGATTGTCCTGCAAATGCTCCTTATAGGTCATGCCGCTCAGCACAGTCAGCACCTTCGGGAAAGACCCCGCAAAACGGAAAGCCCACGACGCGGCATAGTCTTCCACGGTGTCGATGGTCATAATATCAGGGTTCTGCATCTTCATCATCATTACAAGTTGTTAATCAATAGTTCGCAAACAAATGCTCACGCTGCAAAGATACCCCTCATCGGGCTGACAATGATTAACCCAAAAAGAGAAAAAAGTATATGGATAGGAGATGCTCAAAATAATCTCCACCTCCCCCGGGCGGAAGGAGGGGATTCAGACTGTCAAGAATCATTACCCCCAGAAGTGAGTTCTCCCCCGCCCCACACCAAAGTCGTACCCGGCTCGTACCCGGCTCGTACCAAGTTCGTTTCAAAACCGTCTCCTTAGAAACGAACAAAGAGCGTCTCAGGTATCAACAAATATCCTAATATTTTATTTCCGGAGGATATCTCTCAACCCAGCGCCAGCACTAATTTTTCGATGACGCGCGGATAATGTTCATACTCCAGAGCATGGACACGCTGTGCCAGGGTCTCCGGCGTATCGCCGGGCAAAACAGGGCAACGATACTGGCACACGACGACGCCTTCGTCATACACCTCGTTGGTATAGTGAATGGTGATGCCACTCTCCGTCTCGCCAGCCTCGATTACGGCTTGATGGACGCGGTCGCCATACATGCCCTTGCCGCCGAACTTGGGCAACAGGGAGGGATGGATGTTGACCATCCTGTCGGGATAGGCATGCAACACATTGTCTGGCACGCGTGCCAGAAAGCCTGCCAACACCACGAAGTCTACCCTGTGGGCACGCAGGGCTTCGAGTGGTTTCTGCCCGTCGGCCCATTCTTCTTTAGTAAAAGAACAGGCGGGCACGTGCAAAGAGGCGGCACGCTGCAACACCGGAGCCGTCGACCTGTTTGTCAGCACCAAAGACACTTCGGCCGTCAGCCTGTTCCGGAAATAACGGATGATATTCTCGGCATTTGTGCCGTTGCCCGAAGCCAAAATCGCAATTTTTTTCATCATAATCCTTACTTTTAATGCACAGAACCGTAAAAAATGTGCAAAATTCTGCATTTAATGTCCGAAATATTTGCGCGGAACAAGAAAAATCCATTCCTTTGCACGGCAAAATTAAAGAAATAAACCTAATTATTAATTAAAAACTAAAAGTTATGTCTGAAATTGCATCTAAAGTGAAAGCGATTATCGTCGATAAGTTAGGCGTTGAAGAATCTGAAGTAAAGAACGAAGCCAGCTTCACGAACGACCTGGGAGCCGATTCTCTGGACACTGTAGAGCTCATCATGGAATTCGAAAAAGAATTCGGTATTTCCATTCCCGATGACCAAGCTGAAAAGATTGCCACTGTTGGCGATGCCATCAACTACATCGAGGAACACTCTAAGTAATTTTATCCATCCGTTTTACACATGGAATTAAAAAGAGTTGTTGTAACAGGTCTTGGTGCCGTTACTCCCATTGGCAACACAGTCTCCGAGTTTTGGGAGAACCTGGTCAACGGGGTTAGCGGGGCAGGACCTATTACTCATTTCGATGCATCCCTTTTCAAGACACAGTTTGCATGCGAAGTAAAAAACTTCGACGCATCCCAATACATTGACCGCAAAGAGGCCCGCAAGATGGACCTGTACACGCAATATGCTATCGCTGTGGCCAAACAAGCCGTGGGCGATTCGGGTCTTGATGTGGAGAAAGAAGATTTGAACCGTATCGGCGTCATCTTCGGTGCCGGTATCGGAGGCATCCGTACGTTCGAGGAAGAAGCCGGCAACTATGCACTGACCGGCAAGGAAAAAGGCCCGCGCTTTAACCCGTTCTTCATCCCTAAGATGATTTCGGACATCGCAGCCGGCCAAATCTCCATCCTGTACGGATTCCACGGCCCCAATTATGCGACCTGCTCGGCTTGCGCCACCTCGACCAATGCCATTGCAGATGCATTCAACCTCATCCGTCTGGGCAAGGCCAACGCCATTGTGACGGGTGGTTCGGAGGCTGCCATCGCAGCCTGCGGTGTGGGCGGTTTCAACGCCATGCATGCCTTGTCTACCCGCAATGACTCTCCGGAGACAGCTTCGCGCCCGTTCAGCGCCAGCCGCGACGGTTTTGTGATGGGCGAAGGCGGCGGTTGCATCGTATTGGAAGAACTGGAGCATGCCAAGGCTCGCGGCGCGAAAATCTACGCCGAAGTGGCCGGCGTAGGCATGTCGGCCGATGCTTACCACTTGACGGCTTCTCATCCGGAAGGTTTGGGCGCCAAGCTGGTGATGCAGAACGCCCTGGAAGATGCACAGATGAATCCGGAAGAAATCGATTACATCAATGTGCACGGCACATCGACGCCGGTGGGCGACATCTCGGAAGCCAAAGCCATCAAGGAAGTGTTCGGCGACCATGCGTATAAGTTGAACATCAGTTCGACGAAATCCATGACAGGACACTTGCTGGGTGCAGCAGGCGCCGTAGAGGCCATCGCCAGCATCCTGGCCATCAAGAACGGCATCGTCCCGCCCACCATCAACCACGAAGAGGGTGACAATGACGAGGACATCGACTACGACTTGAACTTCACGTTCAACAAAGCTCAGGAACGCGAAGTAAATGCGGCACTGTCCAACACGTTTGGGTTCGGTGGACACAACGCATGTGTCATTTTCAAAAAATACGCAGAATAAAGTCGTGTTGCGCAACCTGATAGACAGAATAAGGCTCTTGTTCCACAAGGACAGAGAGTCTTATTTTTGTTTTTACAGAATCCTGGGATTTTTTCCCCGCAACATCAAGTATTACCAGCAGGCCGTCCTGCACAAATCTACTTTCCTGCGCTCCGAAGCAGGCAGGCCGCTGAACAACGAACGGCTGGAGTTTCTGGGGGATGCCATCTTGGACGCCGTGGTGGCCGACATCGTTTTCCGCCGCTTCGAAGGTTGCCGCGAAGGCTTCCTGACCAATACGCGCTCTAAAATCGTACAGCGCGAGACACTGAACAAACTGGCCATCGAAATCGGGCTGGACAAACTGGTGAAATATACCACCCGCTCGCAAGCACACAACAGCTACATGTACGGCAACGCCTTCGAGGCGTTTTTCGGCGCCATCTACATGGACCAAGGCTATGAGCGCTGCAAAGAGTTCATGGAGAAAAAAATCCTGAAAGACTATATCGACTTGGAGAAAATGTCACGAAAAGAGGTGAACTTTAAGTCGAAGCTCATCGAATGGAGCCAGAAATATAAACATACGGTGTCATTCGAACTCATCGAGCAGCAAATAGACAAAGACCACAGCCCCGTCTTCCACACGGAAGTCAAACTGGAAGGCATTTCGGCCGGCTACGGGAAGGGATATTCTAAAAAGGAGTCGCAACAGAATGCGGCACAAATGGCATTGGCAAAATTGAGAAGCGACGCCCGCTTCAAAGAAGAGATTGCCGCCGCCAAACAGCAAAAACAAGAGGACGAACAACTGACGGATGTAGTCATGGTTGTCGAAGACATGGAAAGTCAAGCAGACTCCGGATTGTCGGTTAATTATCAATAAACACGAATAGATTCCTTCCTCTTTACTTGGGATATCGGCAGAAATACACTATCTTGCAAAACTATTAGAGCTTGTTGAAAAATCGTTTTCTCTGTTATGTTGAGAGGAGCGAAGCGGAGTCGAAACATCTCTCTGATACTTCTCAGCGCAGAGTGAAATCTCTCGATTACACTCGGAATGACAGGAACAATGAATTTAAACTGACTCTTGGATATCATTATTCCTCAAGGCGTGATAATGATTCAATATCCTGAACTATAAAACTTATTCCGACTATGTTAGAACGAATTACCCGCTACATGGAGAAGCAAATCACCCATGACACCTGGGGTGATGGAGCATGGTACATCGGTGGTTACATGTACATGGCATTAGGCAAATGGCTTGACAGCATGTTCATGTTGTACAGTGCTGTTCCTTATGTCTTCTTGTTATTAGGATACAACATCTGCCTCACTGCCTTTTTTTACCGCCGGGGAAAAGAATCACCTTTGACCGGAAAGATGGTTTGGAGACTATGTTGGCGATACGCACTCTGTTTGTTGCTCATTGCCTACATTTTCATAACCCTATCCGAAGCAAACGCCCATGCGGCGGCCTTGGACTACTAAGTCGTGGTCTTCCGTCACCACCTTCAGCTTTCCGGCAGTCTCGGCCAAGGGGATAGAGGTAATGTCGCTTCCCCGCAAGGCAATCATACGTCCGAATTGCCCATTGGCTATCAGCTCCGTGGCATGTCCGCCCATACGGGTGGCCAGGTTGCGGTCGAAAGGCGTGGGTGAACCGCCGCGCTGGATATATCCCAACACGGTTTCGCGGGTTTCGATGCCCGTTTCGTATTCTATTTCTTGAGCGATGTATTCGCCGGCGCGCTTCCGTCCGTCGGTCTGGATGCCTTCGGCCACTACGACGATGGAATAGGGTTTCCCTTGTTTCAGGCGGTCGAGAATGGCGGTACCGATACGATGGATGCTATACGGTATTTCGGGAAGAAGGATGACGTCGCTGCCGCCAGCCATGCCGGCATACAGGGCTATCCATCCGGCTTTGTGCCCCATCACTTCGATGACCATCACGCGTTTATGGGCACTGGCTGTGCAATGCAGGCGGTCGATGGCATCGGTGGCTATGCTTACGGCAGAGTCAAAACCGAAAGAGAAGTCCGTTCCCCAAATGTCATTGTCGATGGTCTTGGGAATGGACACCACATTCAGCCCGCGTTCAGCCAACAGGGCTGCCGTCTTGGTGGTTCCGTTGCCTCCGATGCAGACGATGCAATCCAAGCCCAGTTCTTTAACGTTCCGTTCGACAAGGGCGGGCTTGTTTACACCGGACACCACACCATTCTTGCGAAAGGGGTTTTCTCGCGAAGTACCCAACATAGTGCCTCCCAAGTTAAGCAATCCGGACAGCGAATCTCTGGTTATCACTTCCGTGTCTTTGGTCAGCAAGCCTTGAAAGCCACTATGAATACCTATCACTTCTATGCCGTAATGATGAATGGCAGTCTTGCATACACCACGAATGGTTGCATTTATGCCTGGGCAGTCGCCTCCTGAAGTAAGTATGCCGATTTTCATGAACGTTTTTTAATGATAATTTATGTCCTAAACAGCGGTAAAGGTAAGAAAAAAGCAGGAAAAAAGATAGAGATGCCAAGAAATAACCTTACTTTTGCGTTGCCAAACAGATTTCAACAGGAACGATGAATATCACAAGATTACTGAACAAGGCTTTTCTGGCTCCACGTTTAAAAGAAATAGAGCAATATGCCACTCGTTCAGAGGCTTTGCAAAGCCAAGTACTGCAACGCCTTTTACACTTGGCAGCACAAACGGAATGGGGCAGAAAATATGACTATGCAAGCATACACTCTTACGAAGAGTTCCGCCGACGGCTCCCTATACAGACTTACGAAGAGGTGAAACCCTATGTAGCCCGTCTGCGCCAGGGCGAACAGAACTTGGTTTGGCCGTCGGAGATACGCTGGTTTGCCAAGTCTTCGGGTACGACCAACGACAAGAGCAAATTTATCCCCGTTAGTCGGGAATCCCTTAAAGATACGCATTATCGGGGCGGGACGGACGCCGTAGCCATCTATCTGGGGCAGAACCCCGAAAGCCGTTTCTTCTCCGGGAAAGGCCTGATATTGGGCGGCAGCCATGCTCCTAACCTCAACTCCAACCACAGCCTGGTGGGCGACCTTTCTGCCATCCTCATCGAGAACATCCCTTCCCTTGTCAACTTCATCCGCGTGCCCAGCAAGCAAACAGCCCTGATGGGCGAGTTCGAGCCAAAGATGGAAGCCATTGCAAGGGAAACCATAGGCACGAACGTAACCAGTCTCTCCGGCGTGCCTTCGTGGATGCTGGTGCTCATCAAGCATATCTTGGACAAGACAGGCAAGCAGACGTTGGAAGAAGTATGGCCCAACCTGGAAGTATTCTTCCACGGAGGAGTGGCCTTCACACCCTACCGTGAGCAATACAAGCAGCTTATCCGCAGCCCGAAGATGCATTATGTGGAAACGTACAATGCCAGCGAAGGCTACTTCGGCACACAGAACGACCCGACCGACCCATCGATGCTGCTGATGATAGACTACGGCATCTTCTACGAATTTATTCCTCTGGAGGAAGTGGGCAAGGAAAATCCGCATGCCTATTGCCTGGAGGAAGTGGAAATCGGAAAGAATTACGCGGTAGTCATCTCCACGTCGGCAGGCCTGTGGCGTTACCAGATAGGCGACACAGTGCGCTTCACCTCAAAGCATCCCTATAAGTTTGTTATCACAGGCCGCACGAAGCACTTCATCAATGCGTTTGGCGAGGAACTCATCGTAGACAATGCCGAGAAGGGCCTGGCACGGGCCTGCGCAGAGACTGGTGCACAGGTGCTGGAATACTCGGCCGCGCCGGTCTTCATGGATGCCAATGCCAAATGCCGCCACCAATGGCTGATAGAATTTGTCCGGATGCCGGACGACGTGCAAAAATTTGCTCGCATCCTTGACGACACGCTGAAAGAAATCAACTCCGACTACGAAGCCAAGCGGCAGAACAATCTGGCGTTGCAGCCGCTGGAGGTGATTGTAGCCCGCAAGGGGCTCTTCCACGACTGGCTGGCTAAAAAAGGCAAACTGGGCGGACAGCATAAGATTCCCCGGTTGAGCAACACGCGCGAGTACATCGAAGGGATGTTGGAGCTAAACAAACAATAACATAGCTTATCATAACAGACGAGAATTTCGCAAATTACACGAAGAAGCTTGATAAATATGTCAACCCGCGAAAGTCGCGCCTAAAAAAGTTTTCGTAATGAAAGACTTTCACTTCAAAGGCCATGCCGCCATGCTGACGGCCAATGTGACGTGGGGGCTGATGTCTCCACTGGCCAAAATCGTTATGGCGGGAGGTATCGTCACCCCGCTGGTACTGACAGACTTGCGCATCTTCGGCGCGATGGCGCTGTTTTGGATTATCTCTTTCTTCCAGAAGCCCGAGCACGTGCACCACAAAGACATGGCCAAGTTGCTGGCCGCCTCGCTGCTGGCCATCGTGTTCAACCAGGGCTGCTTCATCTTCGGCGTGGGGCTTACCTCGCCCGGCGATGCCAGTATCATCACGACCAGTATGCCCCTTTGGGCTATGGTGCTGGCGGCTTTTTTCTTGAAAGAACCTATCACGGGAAAGAAGGTACTGGGCATCGCCCTGGGTGCTGGCGGCGCACTGCTGCTCATCATGGGTAGCCGCAACAGCGGCGCTCCTACCTCTGGCGGAGACAATCCCATCCTGGGTGACATCCTGGTGCTGGGCGCCCAACTGAGTTATGCGTTCTACATCGTGCTGTTCAAGAATTTCGTGCAACGCTATTCACTGGTCACCATCATGAAATGGATGTTCACCTACGCTTTCATCTTCGCCCTGCCCTTCTCCTACAACAGTCTGATGGCCACGGACTGGAGCGCACTGGAGCTTCCCGCCATCGGCAGCATCGCCTTTATCGTGGTGTGTGCCACATTCCTGAGCTATATGCTCATCCTGGTGGGCCAGAAGAACCTTCGCCCCACCGTGGCGGGTATGTACAACTACGTGCAGCCTGTCGTGGCCTGCATTGTCAGCATCTGCATGGGGTTGGATTCATTCAACCTGACGAAAGGTCTGGCCGTGACATTCATCTTCGGAGGCGTCTATTTAGTGACCATCAGCAAAAGCCGCAAGGAGATGGAAGCGCACGAACAACAAAAATAGTACAAAGATTTAAACTCCTTTCAGAGCCTGTTTCAGATTCATTTTCCCTGTCATGTTGAACAGAGAGAAACGGAGTCGAAACATTTCCCTAATCCTTCTCATACGCACAGTGAGTCTCCTCGGCTGTGCTCGGGATGACAGGGAAAATGAATCTGAAACAGGCTCTGAAGATTAGAAGAATGAAAGTGAAACATATTACCTGCTTGTCCGTCTGCGCACTGCTACTGCTGACGTTTTTTCAGACGATGGGCATGACGTATGCCTATCGCAGCCAGATGCGGAAGACGGAAAAGACACTGGCTTCGTGCTTCAAAGAAAGTTTTTGCCAAGCGGTGGACAAACAAATAAATAGTCTACCCTACCCTGACTGGACAGTAACCCATGTGACTTACATTCCCTATGCCCTGAAGTTGGAAGACGAAGATAAATTCCTGTATATTCACCAGCAAACTTCCGCCGTACTGCAAGACTGGTACGGATTGCCTGAAACTTCTATTGATTCCTTACGTTCGATACTACAACAAACTTTATCGCAAGAACAGGTAAAGGGGAGCGTCTATGTACGTAAACTGGACACCCGCACGGGAAAGATTCTGGAAACATCCCCTGCTGAAGCAGAGATTCCCACATCAGGAATCGGGATACTAACCTCACCACGTGCTTTCCTGCACGAACAGAAAGGCATAGCCGTGGAAGCTATCCTCGACGTTCATTATTTCGACCGTTTGTCCAACCTTATCTTCCCCGGGGGCACTTTCCTTCTGGCCACTCTGTTGACAGTGGCTATCATCCTGCGCATATACTTGTTAAGGCATCTTCAGAATGACATTACCCGTCAATGCGAGGATTATTACCAACTGGCCGAACAAATGGAGCAACCTGTCAGGCTACTGGAGGCCGACCTGCAGGCCAAGCGTTGGACAGAGGCCGGAACAACCGGACGTGAGATGCTGGCCGACACCGAAGCTGTATTGACCCGAGCCAAACAAAAAAACGCTATACGGAACTCACGTCATACGACATGGCTGAACCGTTTGTCGTGGTGCATTTTGCCATTGAGTCTACTATTTCCCTTACTATGGGGAAGTTACATCTACCACTCGCAATGGAAGGCCCTAAACCGTGAGACACAGGTGCGCTTTGAAAATGCATTCAACGAAGAAGTAAACTTTCGCTATTTAGACTACATCCAACTCAACCAGATAGACCGTTATGAGAAATTCATCGGCTCTACTCCAGAAGCACAACAGCATGCACAAGCCGTAGAAAAAATCTTGTACGATATCCGGACAGACGAACAGGGACAAAAGCATTACCAAGTGAAAGTACCTGCCGAACTGCTGTACATTTATGTCCTGAAAGAAGGCATGGATTTGAAGCAGGGTATCCGCCTGTATCGGGCTTATGATACACAACAGTCCATTGACGAGGGATGTGCAGAAAAAGGATACAAATACGTCCCTCTTGATACCTTACGCATGGATTCTTTGTTTCATGCGAATCTGACAAAAGTAGGAATGAACCTGCCTTGCGGCATTCGCATCCTGCGCCCTGACTCCGGCGAAGTACTGAAGCAAACAGGCTGCGCCCTCCCCCGCCGGGGCAGCTTCGTCACCACCCCTCTCCGCCTGGACGAAGAAGGCTCGACGTGCGTGCAAGGCGTCGTCCCCTCGCCACAACGATACGTCATCCGCTCGGCCTGGTATCTCTTCGTGCCCTTGGGACTTACGTTTGCCTTCTGCCTGCTGTGCACCGCGGGCCAATGGCACATGTGGCGTCGGCAACGCCGGCTGGAACGATTCCGCAAGGATTTCACCTACTCGATGATACACGACATGAAATCGCCCTTGCAGTCCATCCTGATGGGCACGCAAATCATGGCAAGCGGCAAACTGAGCGACAAACCCGAGAAAGCGGCCCGCATCTGCACGACCATGCACGAAGAGTGCGACCACCTGCTCGCCCTATCGGCCCGCGTGGTGATGCTGACACAGATGGACCGCGGCGAACTGCAACTGCACCGCACCGACGTACTCCTACGCCCGCTCTTCGAAGACCTGTCCGCCAAATTCCGCCTCAAAGCCGCCAAGCCTGTCACCTTCCACATAGACTGCCCCGACGAAGCGATCGCCCACGCCGACGTTTTCTGCCTGCGCGAAGTGCTTTCCAACCTGATAGACAACGCCATCAAATACTCCGGCAAGAAAGTCTGCATCCGCCTGGCCGCCCAACAAACCAGCGAAGGCAACCTCAGCCTCAGCGTGCGCGACAATGGCATAGGCATCCCGCAGAGCGAGCAGCAGAAGATATTCAACCGCTTCGAACGCATACAGGCAGGCAGCCGACGCACAGGCGCTCCGGGCTTCGGCCTGGGGCTGAACTTCGTGATGCAAGTGGTGCAGGCGCACGGCGGCACGGTGACGGTGGAAAGCGACGGGAGAAGTTTCAGCACATTCACCGTGACACTGCCGGAGCCATAGAAACAAACGGAGCGAAGGTACCGAAACAAAATCCGCCGCCCATACTCCTTATCCCCTCATTTCCGCAGCACCGATGCCGGGCAGCGTGTAGCGGGTCCAAATCACACCGTTATCCAACACCCGGCAACTTTGATACGTCAAGCCGAGGGGAAGGAAAGTGCCACTGTCTGCCCTTCCGTCGAAAAGCGCGGGTTGTCCCGACCGTCCGTCAATGCCGGGAGCCGTCATCACACTGATTTCATCCAGCAGGCCTGCGTCCAGGAATCCGCCATTCAGTTTTCCGCCTCCCACCACGGCCATGCGCTTCACGCCGAAGTGTTCCGCCAGAATCTCTACGGCACGGCGCAGGTCCACCTGCTCTTTGCCGGTGGCAATGTATGACAGGCCGAGCGCACGCAGGCGGGCCAAATATTCACGCGGAGCACGTTCGCTGACGAGGCAGAGGCGGGGTCTTTCCTCCCGGCAGTTCTCAGCCGTCCACAGAAGGGTGCCAGCCGAATCGACAGAGACGGCATAGGCGTCCGCCCGACAAGCGACGTGTATTTCTTCCCGGCCCACGGGAGTCGCATCGTCCGGCGTGTAGGGAGCAAAGCCGGTGACGTGCAACTGAAGGGTGACTTTCCCTTCTACGATAGTGGGGCAATTCAAACTATCGAGGGCCGTGTAATACTCGTCCCCGCTGATTTTGTCGACCATGTCGCAGGCAATGCGCCCGTCGACAGATTGCATCATGTGGCAAACAATGTAAGGTTTCATTCTATCTGGTTTTATGTTAAAGTCCTGCCAAACGGGAAGCTTGCACGAAGTCCCCCGATGACACGGCAAAAATAGTCCTTCCAGGCAAAAACAGCGGTATATATATCCCGGTTTGCATTACCCGAAATACAGATTCATGCCTTGACAGGAGAAAAACGGAAGAATACGCAGACAGAAGCAGATTGGCCAGCAACAGTAAAATATTCCAATATTTGTTAACTACAAATTCGCTCCATCTTCGCATTTTGTTCGTGTCTATACACTCGAACTTGGTACGAGCCGGGTACGAGCCAGGTACGAGCCGGGTAGGGCTCTGGGATATTCGGGATTTATCGGTAGTATTTCTTGACAAATAAAAAATCTCTTCTTCATCGCTTTCGATCAATTGCATTAATTTTGCATTGAGGGCATAACAAAATTGCTCCGTGCTTTCTTGACAGAACAGGGTGAATGCGTTACTTTTAAAAAGAAATAAGTCTGTTAAATAGAAGTGGATGGAATAAGGTGTCTGGCAATAGATAGAACCATTATTTAGCCGATAATACAAATGAGTTTCTGGGAAAAGTGTAAAAGTAATGCTATACTGGAAGATTAGATCATGCTGATATAGAAGACTATCTGAGAAAATCCTTTCAGCCCCGGACTAACACATTATTTTATCAATTGTTTTCTCGACTGAAGGAGGAATCAAGAAGAAAGGATATATCCTTTATCCCCAG
>DXCK01000015.1 GCA_019116045.1 Candidatus Bacteroides merdipullorum
ACAAGCTTCGCTTCTCAATGGCGGGCCACGCCCTTCGGGGTAACCTTTGAGTCGGTGGATTACAAAGAGGACGAGCACTCAAACCATGTCATTCGGAGTTTCATCACATCATCGGTGCGGCTTTCTATAAAAAGGGCGGTTCTTCATGTTAAGAGCCGCCCTTTTTTTCTTATTTCTCTCGTAAATCTTTTACTCTTATTGCTTTTCCCTCACTCTGGGGTAAAGAACCCTTGTTGACAAGTTTCAGTTTGGGGGTCAGCAGGATTTCATCTTTCAGTTGTCGAGTAATGTCTTTTCGGATTTTCTCCAATTCGAGGTAGTTGTCCGATATTAAGTCACTGAGTTCGACTTCGATTATCATTTCATCTTGGTTATGGATGGTGTCAAGGGTAATTAGATAGTTGCTGCCCAGTTGTGGGAATTGTACCAGGATTTTTTCCACTTGCATGGGGAAGATATTCACTCCCTTGATGATAAACATATCGTCAGTACGTCCTTTGATTCGATCTAAGCGGCGATGTGTGCGGCCGCAGGGGCATTTGCCTGGTAGGATGCGGGTCAAGTCGCGTGTGCGGTATCGTATCAAAGGCATCATTTCTCTGTCGAGTGTGGTTAATACCAGTTCACCAATTTCTCCGTCAGGCATGGGCTCTCCAGTTTCCGGGTCGATGATTTCAGCCAGATAACAGTCTTCCCAGATGTGCATTCCGTTCTGTTCCAGACATTCGAAGCCAACTCCGGGGCCGTTCATTTCAGTCATGCCGAAACTATTATAGGCTTTGACGCCCAGCAGTCGTTCTATTTTTCTACGTTGCTCTTCGGTATGCGGTTCTGCTCCAATGATTAAGGTCCGCAGTGTGGTGGAGGTCGGGTTTATGCCTTCGTCTTGAAATACTTCAGCCAGGCGTATGGCATAACTTGGAATGGCATGCAGGGCGGTTGTGCCAAAGTCTGTGATGAATTTTATCTGTCGTTTACTGTTGCCTGCTGCTGCCGGTACGGTTAATGCACCCAGGCGTTCTGCTCCGTATTGAAATCCTAATCCACCTGTGAACATACCATAGCCTGAACTGTTTTGGAAGACATCTGTTTTGCGGATGCCTACCATATATAGGCAACGTGCCACGAGGTTAGCCCAAGAATCCAAATCATGTTGTGAATGTACGATGACGGTGGGAGTTCCAGTAGTACCGCTGGAGGAATGGATGCGTACGCCGTCTTCTCGCATATTGCCTGCCACTAAGCCAAAGGGGTAGTTGGCACGCATATCTGCTTTGGTGGTAAAGGGTAATTTGCGTATATCTGCTACCGAATGTAGGGCATCGACGGTAATACCTGATTCTTGGAAAACTTTTCCGTAGTAAGGAGAGTGTGAGGCTATGTGTATGGTTTTCTTGAGGCGTTGCAGTTGGAGATTCTGCAACGCTTCTCTTGGCATGGTTTCTATGTCCTCTTCCCAGTATTTATTATTCATGGTCTGTGCTCTGTCTGTTTAGTTGTTGGTTATAACATTTTTTCAGCGATGGCTTTTCCGGCTTCCAATGCTTGCAGGTTCATTGTTACAATGCTGTCTCCTTTACGTTGGAAGATATGGCGGATGCTGTCTTGTATTTTTTCGTAGCTGATGCCCAAGAAAGGAACTGTTGCTCCTAATAATACGATGTTGGCCGTGCGTGGATTTCCGATTTCTTTGGCTGTTTGGTTCACGTCCAGCATGATATGATGGGGTAAATTGTTTATTTCAGCTTGTATAGCTTCTTTCGGTGGATAATTGGGTATGTTGACAAATGGAGCGGCATTGGTTACCAGCCATCCGTCTTTGTTCAAGTAGGGGAGATAACGCAAAGCTTCCATGGGTTCCAATGAAATGATGAGGTCACATTTGCCTGTTGGAATAAGGTCGGAGGCTATGGGCTGGTCACTGATGCGTAAATTGGATTGTACGTCACCTCCCCGTTGGCTCATCCCGTGAACTTCGGCTTGCTTCATATATAAACCGTCTTTTAAAGCGGCTTGGCCAATGACGGCAGCGATGGAAAGGATTCCTTGTCCTCCTACACCTGATAATATAATATCTTTTTTCATGGCGTTGTTACTTGTTGTTTCTTTTTTTACGGATTAGTGTTTGAATACATTCACGCCTCGGAATGATGACTGATACGCCGTGGTAGTTCAGTTCTTCCCGTAGTATGTTCTCCATTTCTTCGTAGTTCTTTTTTAAGGGGACAACGACACGTATATGTTCTGGAGCTACTCCGATGCCGGCGCAGATACTTTCCAAGCGGCCGGTACCGGCCGAATCTTGTCCGCCGGTCATGGCGGTGGTTTCATTGTCTGATATGATGACTGTTACGTCGGCTTGTTCATTGACACAATCCAAAAGGCCTGTCATGCCGGAGTGGGTGAATGTTGAGTCTCCGATAACTGCTACGGCCGGATAGATGCCTGCATCCGAAGCTCCTTTGGCCATGGTGATGGAAGCGCCCATGTCTACACAAGAATGAATGGCATGGAAAGGTGCACCAGCTCCGAGTGTATAGCAGCCAATGTCGCCAAACACGCGGTGTTCCGGATATTCTTCGCGTAAAACTTTGGTCAGTATGGTGTACATGTCGCGGTGTCCGCAGCCTTCACACAAAGCAGGAGGACGCATCTCTACCCATGGAGAAGCATCGAACACGCTCTGGTTGTCCATGCCTAAAGCATGTGCCACGATGTCCGGGTTCAGTTCTCCGTCAGAGGGCAAAGTGCCATCCATACGGCCTTTGATACGAAGAGCGTTGTTCAAATAGCCTCTCAGTTGTTTTTCTACGAAAGGTTGCCCGTCTTCAATGACCAGTAGTGAGTCACATTCTGTTGCTATTCTTGTCAGTTGTCTGCGGGGGAGAGGGTATTGTCCGATTTTCAGTACCGGATAGGGGCAGCCGTCAGGATAGTTTTCCATCAGGTAATTATAACCGATGCCACAGGCAATGATGCCCAGGCTTTTGTCTGGACCATCCGTGTACTGGTTGTAAGGTGATTCTTCGGATGCTTTGAGCAAGTCGGTTTGTTTTTCCAGCAGCGCATGGTAACGGCGGCGTGCAATCCCCGGCAGTAGGACAAACTGACTGGCATCGCTTACGGCAGGCAAGGCGGGAACTGTTTGAGGCTCGTGGCGAATGACGCCTGAGCGCGAATGAGCCAAACGCGTGACGAGACGCATCAGCACCGGCTCGCCCGTTTGCTCCGAGAAGTCGAACCCGTGGTAGGCCATGTCGTAGGCCTCTTGCTGATTGCTGGGTTCATACATCGGTATAAGGGCAAAGTCGCCGTAGAAGCGGCTGTCCTGCTCGTTTTGCGAGGAGTGCATGCCCGGGTCGTCGGCTGCGACAACAATCAGGCCGCCGCGCACGCCGGTGATGGCGGCATTGACAAAGCAGTCGGCTGCTACGTTCATGCCTACATGTTTCATGCACACCAGTGCGCGTTTTCCCGCAAACGACATGCCCAAGGCGGCTTCCATCGCAGTCTTTTCGTTGGCAGACCAGCGGTTATGTACTTTGCGTTCGCGTGCTTCGGGAGCAGCTTGTATGTATTCGGTGATTTCGGTGGAGGGAGTGCCCGGATAGGCGTAGACGCCGGACAGTCCGGCGTCCAATGCTCCTTGTGCCAAGGCTTCGTCTCCCAATAGAAGCTGTTTATTCATCTTTTTAGCTGTTTATCATGGTTGGAAAATATCGATATCTTCGCAAAGATACGCTTTTTGCTGATGTTTCGTAGCTTTTTCAGCGAAAAATCTTTCTTTTGTTCAACGCCTGCTGGTAGCGGCGCGCGTTGCGCAAGTGTTCTGCATAGTTGGAAGCAAAGTTATGGCGGCCCGAGAAGTCTTCCTTGGCGCACATGTAGAGGTAGTTGTGGCGGGCATAGTTCAGTACGGCATCCAGCCCCTGGGGCGTAGCAATGCGGATGGGGCCGGGAGGCAGGCCAGCGTGCAGGTAAGTGTTGTACGGTGAATTGATGGACAGGTCTGCATGGGTGATACGTTGCCGCTCAAAGTCTCCCACGGCAAAGCGTACAGTGGGGTCGGCTTGTAGTGGCATTCCCCGGTGCAGCCGGTTGATGTACAGTCCGGCCACAATGGGCTTTTCCGGGCTGGCGTTGGTCTCTTCTTCCACAATAGAAGCCAGTGTTGCCACTTCGATGGGTGTCATTCCCAGTGCTTGCGCTTTGTCGCGGCGGTCTTTGTTCCAGAAGCGTTCGTGCTCTTTCTCCATGCGTTGCAGAAATTCTTCGGCACTTATGTCCCAATATACTTCGTACGTGTTGGGGATAAACAGGGCCGGTAGAGTCTGCCGGTTGTATCCCAAGGCGGTTATGCGGACGCTATCGGCGAGGAGATTTGCCACATCGGCCGAGTCTAGCATGAGTTGTCGCCCGATGTTGCGTGACAATCTGTCCAGGTGACGTACACTTCCTACGACAAGGTTCATGGGTTCCTGGTAGCCCCGTAGCAGGCGGCTGAGAACGTGATAAATGCTTTCGCCCGAGCGTATGGCATAACGGCCGGTATGTACGGATGCGTCATAGTGACGGTAGCGGGCCATCCATCGAAGGCTGCCAAGTACAGTGTGGCTGCATCCGGTCGTTATCTCTATCTTATTATATACGGAATCTGCCGTGTCATCATTATCGACATAAATGTGAACTGTGTGCTTGGGGAAAAACTGTGGTGCAAACCACAAGTAGCCGACAGTAGCAGTTGCTATGCCTGCTGCCAGCAGCAAGGCGGCAACGAATAGAAGGAGCAATCGTTTCTTTTTCTTTTCCATGAGGCAAAGGTAAGAAGAATTACAGATATATCATGTCTTTCTTGGAAATATAAGCGGGAAGAATGTAGCGTGCCTGTCTTTCGCTGTCGCCGGGGCTCTTTCGCGTGGTAGCTTTGTTTCATCCACATTCGGAGCAGATGGGTTGTTCGACCTGGCCAATAGAAAAGGAGGCATGTTTCCATGCCTCCTTTCAGAGCCGTTAGCCAGACTTGAACTGGCGACCTACGCGTTACGAATGCGTTGCTCTACCAACTGAGCTATAACGGCAATTGCTATCGTTTCGCTTACGGGGTGCAAAGGTACGGCTTTAT
This sequence comes from Candidatus Bacteroides merdipullorum, assembly GCA_019116045.1. GTDB lineage: Bacteria > Bacteroidota > Bacteroidia > Bacteroidales > Bacteroidaceae > Bacteroides > Bacteroides merdipullorum. Next base: position 5,123 of record DXCK01000015.1, read on the forward strand.
TTGGAACTACCAAACAAAAGTGCGTTTTTTTTCTGTGTGCGGTGAACATTCTTTTTGCTCATTGTGCTTCTCTTTTGTTTGTAACCTTGTTATTGTTGCTTTAACAGCTTGATTTTCTTGTAACGAGAAACAAAATATCTGCCATACCCGGCAGTTCTGGCAATGGCTTCTTTTCTGAAGGCTTGTCCTGTCCGGTATGGCAGATACGAGACGTGTATGTACGTCGTTAAAAGAGACTACTATAAAGGGTTATTCGAACAAAGTTTTGAACTTTCGGAAGATTTTTTCTTTGATGGAGGTATTCGGTTTGAAGTTGTCCGACTTATCCATTTCTTCCAAAGCTTTTTTCTCGTCTTTGTTCAGCGTTTCGGGCACATAGATGCTGACATTTACCAACAGGTCGCCTGTGCCGTATCCGTTTACACTGGGCAGGCCTTTGTTGCGCAGGCGAAGGACTTTGCCCGGTTGGGTGCCTGGCTCGATTTTTACTTTCACTCGTCCGTCGATGGTCGGAATTTCCACAGTCCCGCCCAAGGCTGCCGTGGGGAAGCTGAGCAGTAAGTTATATATCAGGTCATTTTCATCACGGATAAGCTCTTTGTCAGCCTCCTCTTCTATGAGGATGAGCAGATCGCCTGGCACGCCGTTATGTTTTCCGGCGTTTCCTTTGCCGCTCATAGAGAGTTGCATGCCTTCGGATACACCTTTGGGGATTTTTACAGTTACGACTTCTTCGCCGTACACGATGCCTTCACCTCCACATTCCTTACATTTGTTCTTTATGATATGGCCTTCGCCTCCGCAGGTGGGGCATGTGGTACGGGTTTGCATCGTGCCTAAGATGGTCTGTTGATTGCGGATAACTGAGCCGGAACCTTTACAGGTGGGACACGTCTCTACGCCGCTGTTTCCTTCTGCTCCCGAGCCGTGGCAATGGGGACACGGAACGTATTTTTTCAGCTTGAATTTTTTTTCTACTCCCGTAGAGATTTCTTTTAGAGTCAGTCTTACCTTTACGCGGAGGTCTGACCCACGGAAACGGCGTTGTTGCGTGCTGCCTCCGCCGCCGAATCCTCCAAAACCTCCGAAGCCGCCATGTCCTCCGAATATATCGCCGAACATCGAGAATATGTCATCCATCGACATGCCGCCTCCAAATCCGCCGAACGGACCTCCGTTGCCTGCGGCTCCGCTCATGCCGGCATGGCCGAATTGGTCATAGCGTGCACGTTTGTCCGGATTGCTTAATACATCGTAGGCTTCGGCTGCTTCTTTGAATTTTTCTTCCGCATCTTTGTCTCCCGGATTGCGGTCCGGGTGATATTGGATGGCTTTTTTGCGGTAGGCTTTTTTTATTTCATCTGCCGATGCGCTTTTCGCAACGCCTAAGACCTCGTAGTAATCTCTTTTTTCCATATTTCTTTATGTCATTATTCTTATTCTCCCACCACTACTTTGGCATGACGTATCACTTTGTCGTTCAGTGTATATCCCGTCTGTACGCAGTCCAGAATCTTGCCTTTCTTCCCTTCTTCCGGAGCCGGGATGACGGCGATGGCCTCGTGATAGTCTGTGTTCAACGGCTGCTCTTGGGTCTCAATGACTTTCACGCCATTTTGCCCCAGCACGCTCATGAATTTGTTATAAATCAACTGCACGCCTTCTTTAACGGCTTCGACGTCTGTGGCTGTTTCCATATTCTTCAGGGCACGTTCCAAATCGTCGACAACCGGCAGGATGCTCGTGATGCTCTTTTCTCCTCCGTTCAGAATCAGCTCTGCTTTTTCTTTCATCGTCCGTTTGCGGTAGTTGTCAAATTCGGCAGACAAGCGTAGGAATTTGTCTTTTTGTTCTGCCAGTTCCTGTTGAACTTTTTGCAGTTCGGTGTCTTCTTCTTTTTCTTCGTGTTTGGGAGTCTCTTGTTCTTTCGGTTGTTCTTCCGAAGCTGTTTTTTCTTCGCTTCGGCCTTGCACCTTTATTTCTTCCTCTTGTTTGGCTGTTTTTTCTTTTTTATCCATATTGTTGTGATTTTGTTATTTCGCGATTAGAATACTCATTCCTCTACAAAAAGTTTGCCAAAATGGCGGGATTTTGCAAAACGGCGCAAAGATACTGCTTTTATGTCACATTGGCAGGGCTTCTCGCGGTTTGTTTGCTGAATTTTCGTAACTTTGCGGCCCGAAACGAGGTATACCAAAGTCGTTTCTCCTCCCTACCTGCTCCCTACCTCGTCCTTGTGTATAGATAGGGAGGAGGTGGGGACAAGGTAGGAGTGGGAAGAGAAGATGACCGCAGGCTGGAGTTTTCAAGGGCGACCGGAGGTTGCCTTAACCATTATATATAATAACGCATGATTACAGTTTCTAACGTATCGGTACAGTTTGGTAAAAGAGTATTGTTTAAGGATGTCAATCTGAAATTTACGAGTGGTAATTGTTACGGCATTATCGGTGCCAACGGGGCAGGGAAGTCTACTTTCCTACGGACTATCTCCGGGGAGTTGGAGCCTACCACGGGCAGCATCACGCTGGGGCCAGGCGAACGCCTGTCGGTGTTGAGCCAGGACCACTTCAAGTGGGATGCCTTCACGGTGATGGACACGGTGCTGATGGGGCATACGGTGTTGTGGGACATCATGAAGCAGCGCGAGGCTTTGTATGCCAAGGAGGATTTCACGGACGAAGACGGGCTGCGGGTGTCTGAATTGGAGGAGAAGTTTGCCGAACTGGACGGCTGGAACGCCGAGAGCGATGCGGCGGCCTTGTTGAGCGGGTTGGGCATCGCGGAGGATAAGCACTATCAGTTGATGGGCGACCTGAACAACAAGGAGAAGGTGCGCGTCATGCTGGCACAGGCGCTCTTCGGCAATCCGGACAACTTGTTGCTGGACGAGCCGACCAACGACTTGGACATGGAGACGGTGACATGGCTGGAGGAGTATCTGGCCAATTTTGAACATACGGTGCTGGTGGTCAGCCACGACCGACATTTCCTCGATTCGGTCTGCACGCACACGGTGGACATCGACTACGGCAAAATCAATCTCTTTGCCGGCAACTACAGTTTCTGGTACGAGTCGAGCCAGTTGGCCTTGCGCCAGCAGCAGAACCAGAAGGCGAAGGTGGAGGAGAAGCGCAAGGAGCTGGAGGAGTTTATCCGCCGGTTCAGCGCCAACGTGGCCAAGAGCAAGCAGACCACCAGCCGCAAGAAGATGTTGGAGAAGCTGACGGTGGACGAAATCAAGCCCTCGTCGCGCAAGTATCCCGGCATCATCTTCACTCCCGAGCGTGAGCCGGGCAACCAAATCCTCGAGGTGTCCGGCCTGACGAAGACGCTGGATGACGGCACGGTGCTGTTTCGCGACGTCAACTTCAATGTGGAGAAGGGCGACAAGATTGTCTTCCTCTCGCGCGACCCTCGTGCCATGACCGCTCTGTTTGAAATCATCAACGGGAACATGAAGCCGGACGCCGGGCATTACAACTGGGGAGTGACCATCACCACGGCCTACCTACCGCTGGACAATACGTCGTTCTTCAATACGGATTTGAATCTGGTGGAATGGCTCAGCCAGTTTGGCGAGGGCAACGAGGTGTACATGAAGAGCTTCCTGGGTCGCATGCTGTTTTCAGGCGAGGAGGTGCTGAAGAAGGCCAGCGTCCTGTCCGGCGGCGAGAAGATGCGTTGCATGATAGCCCGCATGCAGTTGCGCAACGCCAACTGCCTCATCCTGGACACGCCCACCAATCACCTGGACCTGGAGTCCATTCAGGCGTTCAACAACAACCTGAAGATATACAAGGGCAACGTACTCTTTGCCTCGCACGACCACGAGTTCATCCAGACCGTGGCCAACCGCATCATCGAACTGACGCCCAACGGCATCATCGACAAGATGATGGAATATGACGACTACATCACGTCCGACCACATCAAGGCCCTGCGCGCGAAGATGTATCAGTCGAAGGATTGAGCAGAGAGGGAAACGCGCGGAAACATGGAATATGGCACGCAGATGACACAGATGTGGCAGATGACCACAGATTTTATATATTGCTGAAGAAATCTGTGAGAATCCATCTAATCAGTGTTATCTGCGTGCCGTATTTCATTACGGACACCCTTATGTTCTTTTAACCGGGTGGGGAAACGTCCTTTTAACCGGGTGGGGAAATGTCCTTTTAACCGGGTGGGGAAACGTTCTTTTGACGAGGTCGTCAAATCAAGGGGCGTAAATCAGCTTCCCCCGTTCCTCTCCAAACAGTTGCTCGCCCAGCGTCGTCAGGTTGTTGCCGGTGACGATTACGCTTTTCAGGTTCTCGCATCCCATGAAGGCGCCAAACTCGATGGCTGTCACCGAAGGTGGAAGTATCAGGTTGTCGCACATCCGGGTGCATCCGCTGAAAGCTCGCTGGCCGATGCTCTTCAGGTTCTGGGGCAGGATGACGCGAAGCAGGTTCTTCTTCTGCGTGAACGTATATTCCGGGATGGCAGTCGCATTTGTTCTCCGCATGTCGATGGACATCAGGTTAGGCATATAGTCGCGGATGAGGGTGAAATCTGCTTCGTCCAGTTTGCCTTCAACGATAAGGAAATGAATGTCCCGGGGCTGTTTCCCCTTCCTTTGCAATTCACTGCTCAGGCTGCCCAGGCGGCTGATTTGCACGAAGGCGGACGAAGGCTTGCCCTCGGCAATGGCAAATCTCTTCCATTCTTCGCTGCTGCGGTAAGTGTCGCCACTACCTTCGGGCACGAAGATGGAGGTCACGCTGTCGGTCAGCGCTTCGGGTTGCAGGCGGGGTGCTTTGTGCCTTCTCAACTGGCAAATGTGCAGGTGGTTGCATCCTTTGAAAGCGGCACGGTCCACCATCTTCAACTCTTTGGGCAGAATGACATGATGCAGGCTCTCTTTCCCCTGATAGGTGCTGTCTGCCAGTTGCTTGCAGAAAGCATATGCGGGCAGCACGTTGGCGGTATAGACGTGGAAGCCATTCCATGTGCCGTTCTTTCCGGCATAAAATCCGATAGTGGCTTTGGAGAGGTCGAGCAGGCGCAGTTTCGGAAGACTGTCGCGCAGGTAGCGGAAATCCGTCGCATTCAGCTTCCCCTGCAGGCGCAGACAGGTGATGGAATCGTTTTCTGCGTTAGAAATCATTTCCGACAAGGTCCCGGCTTTCGGCACGTAGACATTTTTGTTTCTTTGTGCATGAAGGGCCATTGCGGCACAAAAGGCCAGCATCAATAGCCATAGTCTCTTTCGTATCATAGTGCAGTCTGTTATATTTGGTTGCCTCAAATTTACAAATAATCCTTGTAAATGCTGATACTCCTCTTTTCTTTTAGGATTATTTTATGGTATATGGTCAGAGCGCATCTCCGGGAGCTCTCGGCGAATAAAGTGTGAAATAATTTTGCCAATTAGGTCGTTTGGCGTATCTTTGCGGGCGTTATGGCATGCCGTTCTGTTTTCTCGTGAACGTTTCAGTTCTTGTACGGTAAAGGAATGGACAGGCTATATCCTTTGTGTGTCACTCTCCGTTTCCTATCTCCCGGCTATTTATGGGGTGGGGAAAGGGGATTTTTTTATGTACGTACGTAAGGATGTAGTTTTGTTCTTCTTTTTCATGTCTCTTGTAACACGGGAAAATCTGGCTTGCCTTTGTCTTTTTTCTGATAAGTAGATGT
>DXCK01000124.1 GCA_019116045.1 Candidatus Bacteroides merdipullorum
AATAGATTTTCCTGCATTTTTGTATCTGCTTTCTATCAATTTAAAATAAGTGTCGTTGTTTAGCCATTTTCTATTCTTATCACTATTCAGCAGGAAATTTTTCAACGAATCGCGGTCATCGATTTTCTGCCCAGTCAAATCAATCTCAAGGCAATTCAGATTTTCGTAATCAATCGGCTGCTTATGCCTTACATCATCTTTAAAGCAAAATTCAATAAGATATTTCCGGTTGTCTTTTGTCGTGGCTATCACATCTGGCTGCCGGTCTTCACGTTCAAAACAATTATTAACTTCAACCGTTTCGAACTCAACGATTTCAGGTGGGAATATCTCATAATAAGAAGGTATACAGATTCGCTTCTTAGTGGCTATAATCTGTTCTGCAAGTTTGAAAACAATCACTTTAAGACAGATTTCCAAATTGGCACCTCTCTCCACGCTCGCGTGGGCAAAACCATGCTTTCTCTCATTGCCATGACGGGCAATCAGGTTTTCACGACAATTAGGACAAATGCAATTACATGACTTTCCCCTGGGCACATCATCCACATAAACCATTTTACCATTTCTATCTTCTGCCCATGAAAAAACGTCCTGATAGTCCATAAATTCTACTATTTTTACCCATTTTACTCCTGGCAAAGATAACAAATATATTCAAGTAATAATCACAAATTTACAAAGATGCCGATCATCATGCATCTATGCCATCCAATAAACGCTCCTCCCTACTTTTTTCACCTACCAAACTCGTTTCTCCTCCCTACCTCCTCCCTACCTCGTCCCTGTTATAAGACAAGGACCAGGTAGGGAGGAGGTGCGAATAGAGTCCATAGAAATCCCTTGTTTGAAAATAAAGAACGGTAAGCGTCCAAATGGAGGAACCAATAAAAAAACTATGCTTATATTTGTGGCAGAATAAGCAAGAAACCTTTCAATACGCACAATCCTTATGGCAAGAATCAAACAGGAACGAAAAGAAAACATCGCCGGCAAGGTGGGAAATGTGGTGGTCTGCACGTGGATGGGCATCCCGTATCTGCGCTCGATGCCGGCGCACATCAACAATCCCAGGACTCCCATACAGCAGGCCCAGCGCTCGCGCTTCAGCGTGGCCTTGAATTTCCTCCGCCCGCTCACCCCCATCCTCCGCATCGGCTTCCGCGAAGGAGCCGTGGGGCAAAGCGCGTTCAACGCGGCCATGTCCTACACCATGCGCTACGCACTGACGGAGACACCGGAGGAAGTCGCCATTGACTTTGGCAATGTAATGGTGTCGCAAGGCTCGCTGACGGGAGCGGCCGAAGCGGCCGTGAGCCTTGCCGACGGAAAGGCCATTTTCACGTGGAACAGCAGTAGCCGCGCGGGCAATGCGTCGCCGCAAGACCATGCCCTGACGATGGTATATCACAAGGCATCGCAACAAGTCGCCTACGAAACCGCCGGGGCTTTCCGGCGCGAGGGCGGAATGGAACTGGACTATCCGAAAGAGTGGGCGGCGGAGGACGTGGCTGCCTACTTGGGCTTCTGGAACGAAAAAGAGGGCATCGCCAGCAACAGCGTGTGCCTGTGGGGAAGGGAATAGCTGATTTTCGACGAAAATTGTCCGGGACTTTAGGAAATTCACTAACTTTGTAAGACTGAAACCATCCGACAAGAAACATCATGGACAAACTTTATCCGATAGGCATACAGACGTTTGAGATCATCCGTAAGGAGGGCTATTGCTACGTGGACAAGACCGCGTTGATTTACCAACTGGTCAAAAGCGGCAGGTATTATTTCCTCAGCCGTCCGAGGCGTTTCGGAAAGAGTCTGCTGATTTCCACACTGGAGGCTTATTTCCGGGGGAAGAAAGAGTTGTTCGCAGGATTGGCCATCGAGCAATTGGAACAGGAGTGGACGGAATATCCTGTGCTGCACCTGGATCTGAACGCACGGCTCTACGAAAACACCTCTTCGCTGACAGCCATCCTGAACCAACACTTGGAACAGTGGGAGGCTATCTATGGGGAGGAAAAGAAAGACCGTGCACCCGAAGAACGCTTCGCCTACCTGATCGAGAAAATCTGCCGCACAACAGGCCGGCCGGTGGTGATCTTGGTGGATGAATACGACAAACCCCTGCTGCAAGCCATCGGAAACCGGGATTTGCAGAACGAATACCGCGAGAGGTTGAAAGCCTTTTACGGGGTGATGAAAAGCAAGGATGCTTACATACGCTTTGCCTTGCTGACCGGAGTGACGAAATTCAGCAAAATCAGCGTGTTCAGCGACTTGAACAACCTGACGGACATCTCGATGGACAATGAATATGCTACGATATGTGGTATCACAGAGGAAGAACTATATACGATCTTCGATGAAGATATCCGTCTGTTGGGCCAAAAGAATGGGATGAACGAAGACGAAACGAAGCAAAAATTGAAAGAATGGTATGACGGTTATCATTTCTCGGCCAGATGTCCGGATATGTACAATCCGTTCAGCCTGCTCAGCACGTTTAAAGGGAAGGCCATCGACAGTTATTGGTTTGAAACGGGCACACCTACTTTCCTCATCCAGTTGCTCAAGCAGGGGAAATACGATTTGTACGCGCTCTGCCACGAGCAAGTGTCGAAAGACATGCTGGGAGATTTGGACAACAAAGGAAGCAACCCCCTGCCCATACTGTATCAGAGTGGCTATCTCACCCTCAAAAGTTACAACCGTGAATTTGGCACCTATGCCCTCGACTTTCCAAACCGGGAAGTGTCTGAAGGATTCAACCGCCATCTCTTGCTGAACTATGCACAAGTACCTTTGGGCAATCCAACTTTTCAAATTCAGAACTTTGTCCTCGAAATACGCCGAGGTGACATTGACGCTTTTTTGCGACGCCTGCAAAGTTTTTTCGCCGACACACCTTACGAACTGGCGCGTGACTTGGAGCTGCACTACCAGAATGTATTATTCATCGTATTTAAGCTGCTGGGATTTTACGTGCAGGCGGAATACCACACTTCGCAAGGACGCATCGACCTGGTGCTGACAACCGAGTCGTACATCTATGTCATGGAGTTCAAACTGGAAGGCACAGCGGAAGAGGCATTGCAACAAATAGAGGACAAGCGGTATGCCTTGCCCTTTGCAACGGACACACGTAAGCTATACAAAGTGGGAATCAACTTCAACAACAGCCTGAGAAACATCGAAAAATGGCTGGTAAAAGAATAACCGAACATAAACTATAACCGTATGGAAATCATCATCGCAACTGTCATAGGCCTCATCGTAGGCGGAATCATCGGCAACCTGATGGCACGAAGCAAAAGGCAGGAGCTGCTGACCAGGAACGAGGTGCTGCAGGCACAAGTGGAAAATGTACAAAAGCAGGCAGATGCCACGTCCTCGGCATGGCAACGCCAAGTGGACGAACTCAAAGCCGCATCGCGGGAACAGGCGGAGCAGCTCAGGACAGAAGCCGAACGGCGGCTGAAGGAGGCCAAAGAAGAGGGCAGCCGGCAGTGGGCCGAAGCCAAGGCCGAGGCCGAGAGACAGCACCAGGAGGCTATGGCTGACAAGGAGCGGATGTACCGGCAGGCCCTGGAGGCCAAGCAGCAGGCGTGCGACGAAGCAATGGCTGCCCAGGAGAAGCGCCACCAGGAGGCCATGGCCGCCCTGCAAGCGCGTTTCGACGAGACCATGAAGCGGGTGACGGCACAGGTGCAGACGGCCACGGACGACATGCTGAAGCAACGGCAGAAGGAGTTTGCCGAGTCGAGCAACACCAATCTGGGGCAGATTGTCAACCCGCTGCGCGAAACCATCGACAAGATGAAGAAGGCGATGGACGAAAACACCCTGAAGCAGACTTCGATGAGCAGCGAGATGAAGGCGAACATCGAACACATGATGCACCAAAGCGCCGCCGCCCAGAAGAGCGCGGACGAGCTGACCCGGGTGTTCAAGCATGGCAGCAAGGTGCAGGGCGACTGGGGCGAGACGGTGTTGGACGAACTGCTGGAGGCGCAGGGACTGACGCGCGGCATACACTACGACACGCAGGCCGTCATACGAAACGCGCAAGGCGAGGTGGTCAAGTCGGATGACGGAAGCAGTCTCCGGCCGGACATCATCCTGCACCTGGACCAGCGGCGCGAGGTCATTATCGACTCGAAGGTGTCGCTCACGGCTTTCATGGATTATGTGAACGCCGAAGACGAGGAACACCGGCAACAGTATCTCAAAGCACACATCGCAAGCTTGCAGAACCACGTGAAGGAACTGTCCGTGAAGGATTATTCGGCTTACATCCAGCCGCCCAAGGTGCGGATGGACTACGTCATCATGTTCGTGCCGCACACCGGTGCGCTGTGGACGGCACTGAACGCGCAGCCCGACCTGTGGCGCAAGGCGATGGACCGCAATGTCTTCATAGCCGACGAGCAGACGCTCTTCGCCGCCCTGCGCATCATCAACCTGACGTGGACGCAAATCGCCCAGGCACAGAACCACGAAAAGGTCTATGCCCTGGCCAACGAGATGCTGGACCGGGTGGGACAGTTCATGAAGAAATACCAAGCCTTGGGAAAGGCGCTGGACAACGCAGCAAAAGCCTACGAGGACGGCGAAAAGAAGCTCCTGCCCACGGGACAGAGCATCCTCCAAACTTGTGCCAAGCTGAAAAAGCTGGGGGCAAAGACGAGTGACAAGAATCCCTTGCCGCAACTGGTGGATGTGGACGAGATTCCGGGCATCGAGGGAGAAACGGAGGGCGAACAGACAGAAATGTCCATCCCCTAAGAGTTTATTTAAAAATCGCTTTCTGTCATGTTGAGTGAAGCGAAGCGCATTCGAAACATCTCCCTAATGACTCTTATGCCCATAGTAAGATCCCTCGACTGCGCTCGGGATGACAGAGGAAACGGTTTTTAAATAGACTCTAAGTCTTACGTAAAATTCATTTTCCCATATACTTCTTCCTTTCTTCGGGCGGGAACTTTTCTACGGCATAACGGAGCATCGTGCGCGGCATCTGTCGGCAGGTGACATCCAAGAGAACTTCCAGAAAATGCTTGTCATGCTTGCCCGCCTCGCGCAGCATCCAGCCCAAGGCTTTTTGCATGAGGTCGTGCATCTCTGTGGTTGGACGCTTCGAGCCTGACGCCTGTTTCAATCCCTGCCGGCTCAGGAAGTACATCGTCAGAAACGTGATATCGGCAAAGTCGCCCCGACGAATGAAAGCATGCGTAGCGACCACGGCTATGCGTTGACGCCACAACGAAGGGCTCTCGGCCAGCTCCAGAAAGGTCTGTATGATGTAGCGGTTGGTATCTTCGTTTTTCGGAAGGGTTGCCAGGTATTCGCCCACGATGTAGGGTGCGCTCAGGTCGACCAGGTCCCAGTTGTTAATGCGGGCCGTCTGCGTCAGGTAAAAATCGAACACCTCTTTGCGCACCTCGGGCGAAGCTTTCTTGAAACGTTCCACCAGCATCAGCAGGGCGCAGAGGCGGCACTCGTGCCAGGGGCTTTGCAGCAGGCAGGCCGCCACTTCCTGCGGTTCTTCCCGGTATCGTTTGGCCACGCGGCGTACATCGGGCACAACAATACCCAGAAACTGGTCGCCTTCTCCATATTCACCTTTTCCAGTCTTGAAAAAGCGGGGCAGGAAGTCGCGCTTCTCGGGGTTGACATACGTTTCCAATTCACTTTGAATAAGGGCGGCGCGCGACGCGGCATCGGCAGCAGACAAGGGCGCACAGGAAGGTTTCACAGAAGCCATGTTCATTTCATTTTATCATTTCGAGAACAAAAGTAGGACTTTCTCTGCGACAGGCCAACAAGTTCGAAAAGTATTTCCTACTTTTGCAAGGAGAACAACACACTTTTAAAGCGAAACGATATGTACAGAAAGATTTGGAGCGTCTGTTGCCTGCTTGCAGCATCGCTGGGACTGCACGCCCAGACGCCCGTGGAGAAAGGACTGCAAAGCATCAGCCGGGAGAAAGCAGAGGCGATTGTAGAGTTTTTGGCCGACGACCACTTGCAGGGACGGGAAGCGGGACAGCCCGGCGCGCGCATTGCAGCACGCTACCTGGCCTCGGAACTGAAGGAGGCAGGCATCCGGCCTTTGTCGGGCGAGAGTTACTACCAGCCCTTCGAGGCCTGTGCCGTCGAACGGCAACAGAAAGGACGCTGGCAGGTACACCCGGACTCTGTGGCACGGTTGAAGCAAGGCACGCACCGCTGTCTGAAGCTGGCCAATGTCTTGGGATGGATTCCCGGTCGGCAGACGGACGAATATGTTATCATCGGAGCGCACTACGACCACCTGGGCACCGACCCTACCCTGTCTGGCGACGACATCTATAATGGGGCGGACGACAACGCTTCGGGCGTATCGGCAGCCTTGCAGATAGCGCGGGCTTTCGCCGTGGCCGGACAGAAACCGTTGCGCAACGTTGTCTTTGCATTCTGGGACGGGGAAGAGAAGGGACTGCTGGGCTCGAAGCACTTCGTGCAAAGCTGCCCTTTTGCAGAGCAAATCAAAGGCTACTTGAACTTCGACATGATTGGCCGCAACAACAAGCCCGAACAACCGAGGCACGTGGTCTACTTCTACACCGCGGCGCATCCCGCCTTCGGGCAATGGCTGAAGGACGACATACAACGGTATGACCTGAAATTGGAGCCGGACTACCGCGCGTGGGACCGCCCCGTGGGCGGCAGTGACAACGCGTCGTTCGCCCTGCGGGACATCCCCATCATCTGGTATCACACAGACGGGCACGCGGATTATCACCAGCCGTCAGACCACGCCGACCGCCTGAATTGGGAGAAGCTGACAGACATCACCCGCGCAGCCTTCCTCAATCTGTGGAACCTGGCCAACGAAGAAAACTACTAACTACTGTCTACCAACTACTGTCTACTGAAACATGGTACTGAATTACATCTGGGTGGCGTTCTTCATCGTCGCCTTCGTCGTGGCGCTGGGCAAGCTGTTTTTCCTGGGCGACACGGAGATTTTCACCGAGTTGGTCAACTCCACCTTTTCTTCGTCGAAAAACGCTTTCGAGATTTCGCTGGGGCTGACCGGCCTGTTATCGCTGTGGCTGGGCGTGATGAAGATTGGCGAACGCAGCGGCATGATAAACGCTCTGTCGCGCTGGCTCAGCCCCGTGTTCTGCCGCTTGTTTCCCGACATTCCGAAGGGGCACCCGGCGATGGGCTCCATCTTCATGAACCTGTCTGCCAACATGCTGGGGCTGGACAATGCCGCCACACCGCTGGGGCTGAAGGCCATGAAGGAATTGCAGGAACTGAATCCGAAGAAAGACACGGCCACGAACCCGATGATCATGTTCCTCGTCATCAACACCTCCGGACTGATACTTATCCCTGTCAGCATCATGATGTATCGGGCGCAGATGGGGGCAGCGCAACCTACGGATATCTTCATCCCCACGTTGCTGAGTACGGCTGTGTCGACCGCCGTCGGCATCCTGACCGTCAGCATCAGCCAGCGCATCAACCTGCTGTGCAAACCCATTCTGCTGCTGGGCGGGGGCATCAGCGTGTTCTTTGCGGCACTCATCTGGGTGTTCGTACGGGTGGGGCGCGACGAGATGGGAACTTACTCCACGCTGACGGCAAACATCATCCTGTTCTGCATCATACTGCTGTTCATCCTGTGGGGCTTGTGGAAGCGTATCAACGTGTACGACGCCTTCATCGAGGGGGCGAAGGAGGGTTTCTCTACGGCCGTGCGCATCATCCCCTACCTGGTGGCTTTTCTGGTGGGTATCGCAGTGTTCCGCGCCTCTGGAGCCATGGATTTGCTGGTGGACGACTTGATTCGCCCGGCCGTGGCGGCACTGGGCGTGGACACAAGTTTCGTGGGGGCATTGCCCACGGCGTTGATGAAGTCGCTGAGCGGCAGTGCGGCCAACGGGCTGATGATTGACACGATGCAACAATACGGGGCAGACTCGTTCGTCGGACGCCTGAGCTGCGTGGCGCGCGGCGCCTCGGACACGACGTTCTACATTCTGGCCGTCTACTTCGGCAGCGTAGGCATCACGCGGACACGCAACGCCGTGACGTGTGGCTTGATTGCTGATGCGTCGGGCATTGTCGCAGCTATTGTCATCAGCTACCTCTTTTTCTTCTGAGCCGCTCCGAACAAGGTGTTTGCTTCGTCCGGAAGCGGGTGCTTTCGTCGGACACGGGACACGCTTCTTGTCCGCAAGAGGCAAGCGGGCGGAGAGAGATGGATTTACTTATAGTTAACACATTGAAAATGAATATAGTATGATTACTTACCAGACAGAGGGCGTGGACATGCCCAACATCAGGAAACGAGAGACGACGGAATGGATTAAGGCCGTGGCGGCCACTTACGGCAAGCGCGTGGGCGACATTGCCTACATTTTCTGCTCGGACGAGAAGATTCTCGACGTCAACCGGCAGTACCTCGGCCACGATTACTACACGGACATCATCACTTTCGACTATTGCGAGGGCAACCGCCTGAGCGGAGACCTGTTCATCAGTCTGGACACGGTGCGCAGCAACGCCGAGCAGTTTGGCACGGCGTATGACACAGAGCTGCACCGCGTCATTATCCACGGTGTGTTGCACCTGTGCGGCATTAATGACAAGGGGCCTGGCGAGCGCGAGGTCATGGAGGCGGCGGAAGATCGCGCCCTGGCGATGCTCCCCGAAAAATAAGGGGCAGCCGCCCGGCATCGTGTCCGGAGGGCTGCCCCACAGAAGGCTTGCCTGGCGTCGTCCGTTATTTCTCTACCGAGAAGCGGAAGATGCAGTGGCTGTCGTATTTCTCGCCCGGACGGAGCACTGCCGTGGGCCATTCGGGCTTGTTGGGCGTGTCGGGATATTTCTGCGTCTCCAGACAAACGGAAGCACGGCGTCCGTAGGTGATGCCCTTCTTGCCGCGCAGCGTGCCGTCTAGGAAGTTGCCGGCATACACCTGGATGCCCGGTTCGTTGGTAAAGACTTCGAGCTTGATGCCCGTCTTGGGCGAAACGAGCGTGGCGCAGGCACGCGAGTCGTCACCCTTGGTGTTGAGCACCCAGTTGTGGTCGTAGCCCAGGCCGTTCTTCAGTTGCTGGAAGTCGTCGTCAATGCGGGCGCCCACGGCTGTCGGTTGACGGAAGTCCATCGGTGTGCCTTCGACGGTCACAATCTCGCCGGTGGTCATGAACGTGCTGTCCACGGGTGTATAGTTGTCAGCGTCAATTGTCAGCAAGTATTCAGAGTTATCGCGCGAGGGGTCTCCGTCGAGGTTGAAGTACGAATGGTTCGTCATGTTGACGATGGTCGGCTTGTCGGTCTCGGCGTCATATTGGATGTCGATGGCGTTGTCGTCCGTCAGCGTAAAGGTCACCGTGCAATTCAGGTTGCCGGGGAATCCCTCTTCACCGTCTTTCGACAGATAGCTCAACTTCAGTGTGTGCTGGTCGGGCTGCACAGCGTCGAAGACACGGTACTGGAAGCCTTTCGGACCGCCGTGCAGGCAATGCCCGTAGTTGTTTGTGGGCAGTTGGTAGTCCGTTCCGTCCAACGAGAACTTGCCCTGACCTATACGGTTGGCATAGCGTCCGATGGTCGCACCAAAGTCCGACGGATACTTCACATAGTCGGCAATCGAGTCGAAGCCCAGCACCACGTCGCGCATGACACCGTCGCGGTCGGGCACCATGACGGAGACGATGCGCCCGCCAAAGTTGGTGATGCACACCTCCATGCCGTTGGCATTGGTCAGCGTGTAGAGTGCCGTTTGTTTGCCGTCCACTTCCGTCTGGAAATCGGCAGGGTTTAGGCCGGAGGCAGTCTTTACTTTCTGCTGCTTCCCGCCACAAGCCGCCAGCGTCAGAATCAAGGCGGCCACAGAGAGTTTCAAAATCTTTTTCATTTCGGATTACATTATTTAGTTAAACATATACGGAAAATCTTACTTCTTCCCGCGGAGGAATTGCTCGGCACGTCCCGGCGAGAACAGCTCCCACAACGAAGCCACGGTCCACCCCGGAGCGAAAATGACGTTGTAGTATCCCTTGCCGTTGCGGCCATAGTCCCAATGCGTGTGCTGCACCACTTCGGGATAATAGCCCACCTTGCCCATGCCGCACAGATAGCCTTCGCGCGGCAGCAACTGACGCATGGAGGTGGAGATGACCTCGGCAAAGTCGGAAAAGCGCTTCTCGCCACACTCGCGGGCCAGCCAGTGCAGCACGTCGGCAAAGTCGAAGATGAACACGTCAATGTGGTTGTTCTCCACCGACACGTTGCCCCAGCCGCGCGTCTTCAAACCGAGGTCGCCCAACATCTGTCCTTGGGCAAAGGGAACGTCCCAAGTGTAATACCACGACAGCGCAAAGTAAGCGGCCTTCTTGGCCAGCGAAACATAGCGTTCCTTCTCTGCCCCGTCGGACACTAACGCCAAGTAATAGATGGCCGTGGCGGCATAGAGCGAAGCTTCCTTGTCCTCGCAGTTGGCGTCCAGCGTTGAGGAGAAGTAGTCAGCCTTCGAAATAATCTCACGCTCCAAGTAGTCCACCGTGCGGCGGGCTGCTGCCAGGTATTGCTTGTTCTTGAAATATTTGTAGCCCATCACCAAAGGCAGAGTGGCCGACGGCGTACTGCCTCCGCTGGCATCGACCACCGAAAAATCGTCGTGGAACTTACGAGGAAAGCTGCCGTCTTCGTTCTGGAGCGTCAGGAACTTGTCCAGCATGTTGCGCACCTTTGTCTCCCACTCCGGATGTTTCCGCCCTTTACTCTTTTCGTAGTTCAGGTAGTAGAGCACCGCATAAACTCCCTCCGATTGCCGGCGAATACTATGGACAGGGTCAACCCAACCACGCTCGGGGCGCGCCACTTCGTGGAAAAAGCCCGCTTCCGACAATCCGTTGGCCAGGTAGCTGTCAAAGATGCTTTGCGCCTGCCTTACCATTTCCGGGTTGCTGGCTTGTCCTTCGCTATACTCCAGTGCGTTAAAGGCGTTGAGCAGTGTGCGACCAACGAAGCCCACCTCGGCTTGGTCAATGCTGGCACACGTAGCCACCACCATCTCGGGGCTGGAGTAGAAGCACAGCTTGCCAGATACGTAAGCGTTGAGGAAATAATTGCTCAGCACCTCCTTCATATAGTCGGGCGTGTAGGGCGTCTGTACGGGCTGCGGGCGGTTCGTGTCGTAGCAATACTCCCACGTGCGCTGCACGCACTCCGAGAAGTCTGCGACCTGACGTTCGCTAATCTCCCAAGTAAGCACCACGCTTTCGCCCTTCGGCAAGTATTGGAATGCCTTGACAGCCGGGGCCAGGGTGCACTTGCGGATGTACGTACGCGGCTCCTCACGGTAGGGGAAACCGTAGGCCAGCACCGTCTCGCCGCCTTTGTTCAAGAAGCCTGTATAACCGACGGAAGTCTCGCCGGAAAGAATCACTTCGCCTTCCTCGTGCGTGGTCAGTGCGTCGGTAGCAAAGTCGCTGATATGGATGACCGACACAGAGCGGCCGTTCTTCTCGTCGAAAGCGGCGGTCAGCGGGGTGCTCAGACGGTCGTCGCGCACCAGCCAACTGTCTGAGGTGTGGAACGACGGTGCCTCTTTAGGCGAACGAAGGTTGCGGCGATACCAGAAGCCGGGCATGTAGAACTGGCAATCGTCATGTCTGAACCCTGTCTTCAGTTCCTCTCCGTAGTTAAAATAGAGGTCTTGTTGTGCGGTAAGAGTAAGCGTAATGCGCTGACGGCCGTCCACGTCTTCTACTTGGCGGCTGACCAGCAGAGGCACATCGGCCGACGAGGTGCCGGCATAAAGTCCTGGTCGCAGTTCGCGGAACGTCAGAGAATATTCCTGAGCCGGATTGCCTGGCGTTTTCAGACTGATGGATGCCGATGCGTCTCCGGCAGCGGCGTTCACTGCGCCTGCCCCGGTTGCTCCGGCCAGGGGCAACAGCAGGGCTACTAATAGCTTTTTCAACTTCATAATGGTAACAAATGAATGAATACTGTTTTTACTTATTTATATTACGTGATAGTTTTATCGTTTCTGCGTTGGAGCCGGCTGTCCCGAGAATCCGGCGGGGAATGATGACTTCGTCGGGCTTCACCGAGATGTCGTAAAGGCCATCGGCGCGTTTCGACAGATGCAGGGGGACGATGCGTGTGCGACGCGGGGATACTTCGTGGTCGGAGGCATGGACGTGGTAGACGTAGTAGAGCCGTCCGTCTTTGCCACGGAAGATGTCTCCGTGACCGCTGCCGTTCTCGCCCACAATGTGGCGGCTGATGATGGGATTAGCCGTGTGTTTCTCCCACGGGCCGAGTGGCGAGGACGAAGTGGCGTAGCCCACGGCATAGTCGATGTTCATGAAATGATTGGCCGAGAAGAACAGGTAGTACACGCCGTCGAGCTTGACAACAGTCGGCCCTTCCATGATGGGTACGGAGGGGTAGGACGGGGTGTTCTCCCACGGCTCGGTGTTGTCCAGGCAGCGGCGGAGGGTTTCGGGACGGATGGTGCCGCGCTGCAGGTCGAACTCGGCCACCCAGATGTAGTTGCCGTGGTCGAAGCGGACGTGGTAGAGGTAATACCGCCCGTCGTCGTCGCGAAAGAGGAAAGGGTCGATGTTCTTCGCCGAAGCGTCGATGGGCCGGAGCGTGTCTTGGCGGAAAGGGCCTGTCACACGGTTACTCCAGGCCAGCGCGGTCTGTTCGTTGGCGGTGTAGGCCAGGCCCCAGGTGTGGTTGTCCACCTGTATCCACTGGGGCGCCCAGAATCCGGTGGTGCCGTAGGATTCGCCTTGGGTCAGGAGGAAGCGGGTGTCGTCTGCGGTTCCGGTGCGCCAGGGGCCTTCCAGGTTGTCCGAAAGCAAGACGGTGAAGCCGGCAGGCGTCTGCGAGGAGGTGCCTGTCAGGTAATAGGTATCGCCCACGCGGGTGATGGTGGGGTCGGCATACGGAATCTCCTGCAGGCCGGAGTCCTGGCCGTAAACAGCCGGATGTCCTGCCAGCAGGAGAAGGATGCCGCACAGTGCGAGTGCTTGTTTCATTCTGCGGCCCGGTTATTTTTGTTCGTCCAACGAATGGATGAGGCGGAGGTTGGCTTCGCGCACGCGGTCGGCGTCAACCTTCACGACTTTGCGGTCGTAGGTCATGAGGCCGTTGACCTCTACTTCGACGTCGGTGGTCTGAGTATAGACGCCGGCGGAGAATCCGCGCTTTACGAGGTTGTAGAGTTTGTCGGAGTATTTGACGTACTCGTCGGTAACCTCCTTCGGTGTGCTGAATTGCACGTAGCCCCAGTTGCGGTCGGGTTCCCACAAGTGCTCTTTCAGCACCATTCCGATTCCACCGAACTCTCCTAATACCGTGGCGCGTTGTGCGTCGTACAGGTAGAGGTCGGGCTGCGGATAGTTATGCAAGTCGAGAATGTCTCCGCACGTATAGTGGTTTCCTCCGCTGGCGGGGTTCACCAGTCGCGTGGGGTCGTATTGCTTCGTCCACTCGGCGATTTCGGGCGTCTTGAACTGTCCCCAGGCTTCGTTGAAAGGAATCCAGACGCCGATGCAGGGATAGGAGTAGCAGGCGTCGATGATTTCTTTCCACTCTTTGCGGTAGTAGGCTTCGGACTCGGGCGAGCGCTTCAGCTCTGTGCCATTGAAGTATTGGCGCGATTGCCATTCGGGATTGCGGTCGCCGCTGGGCATGTCTTGCCAGACGATGATGCCGAGCTGGTCGCAGTGTGTGTACCAGCGGGCGGGTTCTACCTTGATGTGTTTTCTTATCATGTTGAAGCCCAGTTTCTTGGTCATTTCCACGTCGTAGCGCAATGCCTCGTCGGTCGGGGCCGTGTAGAGTCCGTCGGGCCACCAGCCTTGGTCCAAGGGGCCGTACTGGAAGATGGGACGGTTGTTGAGGGCAAGGCGGACGATTCCGTCTTTATCGCGCAGGGTGGAGAACTTGCGCATGGCGGCGTAACTGTCCACTTCGTCCAGCGTCTTGCGGCCTTCCTTGAGGCGCACTTTCAGGTCGTAGAGGAAGGGGCTGTCGGGGCTCCAGAGCTTCATGTCTTCGGGCATACGGATTTCCACAGGCTGCGCATTGATGCTCTTTCCGGCGGCCACGAGCGACTGTCCGTCATATACTTCGACTTCGAGCAGTGTGCCCGAGGTGCAGCCGCGGGTGTCGGCCTGGATGCTGAGCGTGCGGCGGTCGATGTCGGGCGTGATGCGCAGGTTGCCGATGTGTTGTTCGGCCACGGGCTCCAGCCACACGGTCTGCCAGATGCCGCTAACGGGGGTGTACCAGATGCCGTTGGGGTCGTTCACCTGCTTGCCGCGCGGTTGCGGGCCACGGTCGGTGGGGTCCCACACGCGCACGGTCAGTGTATTGTCAGCGCCTTTGGCCGAGAGAGCTGCCGTGATGTCGAACGAGAAGGGTGCGAAACCGCCTTCGTGGCGACCCACCTTCACCCCGTTGACCCACACATCGGCGCGCCAGTCAACGGCTCCGAAGTGCAGCAGGACGTTGCGGCCCCGCCAGGCGGAAGGCACGCTGAAGGTGCGTTGGTAGACCAGTTCCGAATTTTCGCCCAGTCTGCGGCACACGCCGGACAAAGAAGACTCGATGGCGAAGGGTACGAGGATTTCACCCTCGAAGCTGTCGGGCAGCGCGGCATCTTTCGGGATAACGGCATACTGCCACAGTCCGTTCAGGTTCTTCCAGTCCGGACGCTCCATCTGGGGACGGGGATACTCGGGTAACACTTGTGCGGGATTCAGTTCTTCAGCCCACTTTGTCTTGATACGATCGCCCGCCGGAGACCATTGGGCAGAAGCGTTGCCTGCAAACAGGGCAAGCAACAGAGAAAAAGTAACAATTCGTTTCATGCGTTTTTATGGTTTTTGTGTTCGCAAACAAAGATAAGCCTTTTTTCTTTCAGAAGTTAGCACTATTCGGCCAATTAATGCAAGAAATTGTGCAAAAACATATCCGAACAGCCATCCGGCCGCCGAGAAGCAGAAAATCGGGCAGGAAGGCACTTCTCCACCCGTCTGGACGACCCCTGCAAGAACCGTGGCTCCTTCGGACAAAAAGCGCGGCTCATCCGGACAAGAGGCACGCTTCTTCCGAACAAGAAGGAAGAGCCGACCGGACAAAGAAGAAAACGGCCGCACGGCTGCTGTTTTTATAGGAAGGCACGCGCGCAAGCGAAACCGGCAAGCTAACTTCTCCGCAAACGCGCGCCAGAATAAACCGACATTTTGAAAACAAAAATTCCCTTTTCAACCGAAAACAGCAGCAAACAAAAAGCAATCCGTAACAAATTCCGGCAAATCCAAGCATCTATCCCCTACTCTGCTTACTTTTTGTCTTTTCCAAACATCTTCTGGCTGCGATTTTTCCGCCCGTCCGTCCCTTTGTACGCAAATACGGGCAGGAAAACGCGACAAAGCCCCATCCTTGTCGGATATTCCCCAACTTTTAGTACCTTTGCATCGGATACCTAAAAAGATTAAGAAACAGCATGGAATTCAATTACGACGTTATCGTGATAGGCGCCGGCCACGCCGGATGCGAAGCCGCCGCGGCCGCGGCCAACCTGGGGTCGCGCACCTGTCTCATCACGATGGACATGAACAAGATTGGTCAGATGAGTTGCAATCCGGCCATCGGCGGCATAGCCAAGGGACAAATCGTTCGCGAAATAGACGCTTTGGGCGGATGGACAGGAAGGGTGACCGACCAGACAGCCATCCAGTTCCGCCTGCTGAACCGCTCGAAAGGCCCTGCCATGTGGAGCCCCCGCGCCCAGTGCGACCGCAACAAGTTCATCTGGGCATGGCGCGAGGTGCTGGAGAACACGCCCAACCTCCACATCTGGCAAGACACCGTGCGGCAACTCTTGGTAGCCGACGGCGAAGTTCGCGGCGTGCTCACCGTCTGGGGCTGCACCTTCCACGCCAAATGCGTCATCATCACCGCCGGCACCTTCCTGAACGGACTGATGCACATCGGACGAGTGATGCTTCCCGGGGGACGTATGGCCGAACCTGCTTCGTACGAACTGACAGAATCCATCGAACAATACGGCATCACACACGGACGGATGAAAACCGGAACACCAGTACGCATCGACGGACGAAGCGTACACTTCGAAGACATGGAGGAACAAGTGGGCGAGAACGACTTCCACCGCTTCTCCTTCCTCAGCACCGGCACCCGCCCCCTGAAGCAACTGCCCTGCTGGAGCTGCTTTACCAACGAAGCCTCGCACGAGGTGCTGCGCCGCGGCCTGCCGGATTCGCCCCTCTTCAACGGCCAAATCCAGAGCATCGGACCGCGCTACTGCCCCAGCATCGAGACGAAGATAGTCACCTTCCCCGACAAACCCCAGCATCAGCTCTTCCTCGAACCCGAAGGCGAAAGCACGCAAGAGTACTACCTCAACGGCTTCTCCTCGTCCCTGCCCATGAGCATACAAATAGAAGCCCTCAAGCAGATACCCGCCTTCCGCGACCTGGTCGTCTATCGCCCCGGCTACGCCATCGAGTACGATTACTTTGACCCGACGCAACTGCTCCATACGCTGGAATCGAAGAAAATCAAGAATCTGTTCTTCGCCGGACAGGTCAACGGCACCACCGGCTACGAAGAAGCCGCCGGACAAGGCATCGTGGCCGGCATCAACGCACACCAGAACTGCCACGGCGGCGAACCGTTCACACTGGGCCGCGACGAGGCATACATCGGCGTCCTGATAGACGATCTCGTCACCAAAGGCGTAGACGAGCCCTACCGCATGTTCACTTCGCGCGCCGAATATCGGATACTCTTGCGCATGGATGATGCAGACATGCGACTCACCGAACGCGCCTGGAAGCTGGGCCTTGCCGACAACGAACGATACGCACTCCTGATCTCGAAGCGCGAAGCCATCGGACGAATCATCGACTTTACCCGCAACTACTCCATTAAGCCCGCACTCATCAATCCCGTGCTGGAGCAACTGGGCACCACTCCCCTGCGGCAAGGCTGCAAACTCGTCGAACTCATCAACCGCCCGCAAATCACGCTGACCGGTATCGCCGAGCACATCCCCGCCTTCCACTGCGAATTGGACCAATTAACCGACCGAAAAGAAGAAATCATCGAAGCGGCCGAAATCCAGCTCAAATACGAAGGCTACATCGAGCGCGAACGAATGATAGCCGATAAACTGCTTCGTCTGGAAGCCATTAAAATCAAAGGCCGCTTCGACTACAACAGCATACGTTCCCTCTCCACCGAGGCACGGCAGAAACTCTCGAAAATAGATCCGGAAACCATCGCACAGGCAAGCCGCATCCCCGGAGTTTCTCCTAGCGACATAAACGTCCTACTCTTGCTGGCCGGCCGGTGAGGAAGCAGTTCCACGTGAAACAAAAGATTGAATAAACCTCATAAAGCATTTGATTATGAACAAAGAAGAATTAGTAAAGACCATCCGAACGATACCCGACTACCCTAAGCCTGGTATCCTGTTCTATGATGTAACTACGCTGCTTAAAAATCCGAAAGCGTTGCACGATGTAAGCGAACGCTTATATGAGCTATACCGCGACAAAGGCATCACTAAAGTGGTAGGGATAGAGTCGCGCGGATTCATCCTGGGAGGCATCCTGGCGGAACGGCTGGGTGCCGGATTCGTTATGGTGCGGAAGCCAGGCAAGCTGCCAGCCGAGACCATCGAGGTGAATTACGAAAAGGAATATGGGACAGATACCATACAAATACACAAGGATGCCATCGATGAGACGGACGTGGTGCTGATGCACGACGACCTGCTGGCAACGGGTGGAACCATGAAGGCGGCCTGCCAGATGGTAGAATCGATGCACCCGAAGAAGGTGTATGTAAACTTCCTTATCGAGCTGAAGGCACTGAATGGGCGGAAGGTGTTTGGTGACGACGTGACGCTGGACACACTGCTGGCCTTATAAGACAGAAAAACCACTCACGAGAGTAAAGAAACGGATTGCCTCCACGGGCAATCCGTTTTCATCAGAGGCCTAAGCACTCTTAACTTGCCGTTTACTATGGATGAACTAAAGACTAATGATTACTTAAGAGGCATCGTGCTCAATCTGCCTGACAGCCCTGGAATTTACCAATACTTGAACGACGAGGGAAGCATCATATACGTAGGGAAGGCGAAGAACTTGAAAAGACGCGTCTCGTCTTACTTCAACCGCGAGCACGAGTCGGGAAAGACGCGCATACTGGTGAGCAAAATTGCCGACATACGCTACATCGTGGTGAAGACCGAGGAAGACGCGCTGCTGTTGGAGAACAACCTTATCAAGAAGTATAAGCCACGGTACAACGTGTTGCTGAAAGACGACAAAACATACCCGTCCATCTGCGTGCAGAACGAATGGTTTCCGCGCGTCTTCCGCACAAGAAAGATTGTCAGAAACGGTTCGAGCTATTACGGTCCGTACAGTCACGTACCAACGATGTATGCGTTACTGGACCTCATCAAGCACCTGTTCCCGCTGCGCACGTGTCACCACCAACTGACGCCCGAGAACATACGGGCGGGCAAGTTCCAGGT
Organism: Candidatus Bacteroides merdipullorum; assembly: GCA_019116045.1. Taxonomy (GTDB): domain Bacteria; phylum Bacteroidota; class Bacteroidia; order Bacteroidales; family Bacteroidaceae; genus Bacteroides; species Bacteroides merdipullorum. Next base: position 18,608 of record DXCK01000124.1, read on the forward strand.
GTGCCTGGAATATCACATTAAGAACTGCGCCGGTCCTTGTATCGGGAAGCAGTCACACGAGGATTACATGAAGAACATCGCCCAAATCAAAGAAATCTTGAAAGGAAACACGCGCGACGTGGAGCAGATGCTGTACAGGCAGATGCAGGACTTGGCCGCCGAGCTGAAGTTTGAAGAGGCGCAGAAGGTCAAGGAGAAATACCTGCTGATTGAGAGCTACCGCGCCAAGTCGGAAGTAGTGAGCCACGTGCTGCATAACATCGACGTCTTCTCCATCGAGGAAGACAGCGACGGAAAGTCCGCTTTCATCAACTACCTGCACATCACGAACGGGGCGGTGAACCAGGCATTCACGTTCGAGTATAAAAAGAGGCTGAACGAGACGAAAGAGGAGCTGCTCGCGCTGGGCATTGTGGAGATGCGCGACCGCTACAAGAGCTGTTCGAAGGAAATCATCGTACCGTTCTTGCCGGACATTGAGCTGAAAGACGTCGTTTTCACCGTGCCGCAACGGGGCGACAAAAGGACGCTGCTGGAGCTGTCGGTACTGAACGTGAAGCAGTACAAGGCAGACCGGCTGAAACAGGCCGAGAAGCTGAACCCCGAACAGCGCACGACCCGTCTTTTGAAAGAAATACAAGAGGCGCTGCACTTGGAGCACTTGCCCATCCGCATCGAATGTTTCGACAACTCGAACACGCAAGGCAGCGACCCCGTGGCGGGATGCGTGGTGTTCGTCAAAGGGAAACCGTCGAAGAAAGACTACCGGAAATACAACATCAAGACGGTGGAAGGGCCCGACGACTATGCTTCGATGCAGGAGGTCGTACGACGCAAATACACGCGCGCTGTGGAAGAAGGAACTCCCCTGCCCGACCTGCTTATCACCGACGGTGGGAAAGGGCAAATGAGCGCCGTTAAAGAGGTGCTGGACGAGCTTGGGCTGGACATCCCCGTGGCAGGCTTGGCCAAGGACGGACGGCACCGCACGTCGGAACTGCTGTTCGGAGACCCGCCGCAGGTGGTCGGCATGAAGCAGACCTCCCCCCTGTTCCAGTTGCTGACACGAATACAAGACGAGGTACACCGCTATGCCATCACATTCCACCGCGAGAAGCGCAGCAAGCGCCAGATTGCTTCGGAACTGGACGCCATCAAAGGCATCGGACCGAAGGCCAAAGCGGCACTGCTAAAGGAGCTGAAAAGCGTGAAACGCATCCGCGAAGCAGACCTGGAAACCCTGGCCGCCGTGGTGGGAGCAAGCAAGGCACGCATCCTGCACGAGTATTTCCAGAATCCCCAGCCGGGCAGCGAAGAAGGAGAAGCCAACTAACAGTCAGACAAGCACTTGCCTCTTCCGCACCGCAACCACGCTTCTTACGGACAAGAGCCGTGCCCGCTGCGGACAAGAGCCACCCCCGTCGCGGGCAGCGGGAAAAAGCCATTCCAACGTCCGCAAAAGACGGAAACAATGAAAAAGATTCGTATCTTTGCACATAGATAACAGACCCAAGAAGAACAGAAACATGAGAGTAGTGATACAACGCACCGCCCACGCCTCCGTCGTCATCGACGGGCGGGAAAAGTCGGCCATCGGCCCCGGAATGCTCATCCTGGTGGGCATCGAAGAAGCCGACGGCCGCGAGGACATCGACTGGCTGTGCCGCAAGATAACCAACCTGCGCATCTTCGACGACGACCAGGGCGTCATGAACCGCTCCATTCTGGAGAGCGGGGGCGACATCCTCGTCGTCAGCCAATTCACCCTGCACGCCTCGACCAAGAAAGGCAACCGCCCGTCGTACATACGCGCCGCCCGCCCCGAAACGGCCATCCCGCTGTACGAAGAGTTCTGCCGCTCGCTGTCGGCCGCGCTGGGCAAACCCGTCGCCACCGGACAGTTCGGCGCGGACATGAAGGTGACGCTGCTGAACGACGGCCCCGTCACCATCTGCATGGACACGAAGAACAAAGAGTGAAGTGAGCTACGAGCGACAAGCTACGAGCTACAAGTAGAAAGGAAATTCAGCTACGAGCGACAAGCTACGAGCGACAAGTAGAAAGGAAAGAAAAAAAAGGAGGGACGAACTCGTAGCTTGTAGCTCGTAGCTCGTAACTAAAAACATAGCACTATGACCATAGAAGAAGCCCAAAAACAAGTGGACGCCTGGATACACACCTACGGCGTGCGCTACTTCAGCGAACTGACCAACCTGGCCGTGCTGACCGAAGAAGTGGGGGAACTGGCCCGCGTCGTCGCCCGGCGCTACGGCGACCAATCCTTCAAACCAGGCGAAAAAGACAACCTCGGCGAAGAGCTGGCCGACGTGCTCTGGGTGCTCATCTGCCTGGCCAACCAGACAGGCACCGACCTGACCGAAGCCTTCGCCCGCACCCTCGAAAAGAAAACCAACCGGGATTGCACCCGGCATCTGAATAACCCCAAACTAAGAGAACAAGATGGAAAAGAATGAACCCACCCAAAGCAAGTACGACGCCGCCCTCAGCCGCTACGACATCCTGCTGGACGACGCCGAAGTGGCCGCCCGGACAGCGGAAATCATCGAAAAAAACAAAGACCACTATGACACGCCGGAAGTAAAACGCTTCCTCTTCAACTGCATCGACCTCACCACGCTGCGTTGCGAAGACAACGACGAAAGCGTCATGCGCTTCACACAAAACGTCAACCGCTTGGACGAGGAACACCCCGAGCTGAAGAACGTGGCCGCCATCTGCGTCTACCCCAACTTCGCCGAAATCGTGCGGGACACGCTCGAGGTCGAAGACGTACAGATAGCCTGCGTGGCCGGCGGATTCCCCTCCTCGCAGACCTTTACGGAAGTAAAGATTGCCGAAACTGCCATGGCACTTAGCGAGGGAGCTACGGAGATTGACATCGTTATCTCGGTAGGCAAATTCCTCGCCGGAGACTACGAAGCCATGTGCGACGAAATCGAGGAAATCAAGGACGCCTGCAAGACACACCGCCTGAAAGTCATCCTCGAGACGGGCGCCCTGCGCACCGCCGCCAACATCAAGAAAGCCTCCATCCTGGCCATGTATGCCGGCGCCGACTTCATCAAGACCAGCACCGGCAAGCAGCAGCCCGCCGCCACGCCCGAAGCCGCCTACGTCATGTGCCACGCCATCAAGGAATACTACGAACAGACGGGCCGACGCGTAGGCTTCAAGCCCGCCGGCGGACTGAACACGGTGAGCGATGCCCTCACCTACTACACCCTCGTCCGCGAAATTCTGGGCGAAGAATGGCTGAACAACTTCTACTTCCGCCTCGGCACCAGCCGCCTGGCCAACCTCCTGCTCAGCGACATCCTGGGCCAAGAGACGAAGTGGTTCTAAGCACTCCGACCGACAAAAAAATACCCGGTAACCGTCAATCACGACCGCTACCGGGTATATCATATATAAGAAAAGAACAGCTTCGTGCAGTAATTATCTATCCCTCTCCACCACGTAATCAATATACGCTGTAAGTGCTTCCTTCACCTCGCCGGCAGGCACGCCTTCCAGCAAGTCCAACGCCTTCGCGCGGAGAACGTCCATCGTCCGCCAGGCATATTCAATGCCGCCATGCTCCTTGGCAAAGGCAATCAGCTCGCTTATCTCTTCCGCCGTCGCCTGTCCCGCCTTCACGCGCCGGGCCAGCAGCGTGGCGCGCTCGTCGCGCGTGCTGTTCAGTGCATACAGCACCGGCAGCGTCAGCTTGCCCTCCAGCATGTCGTTGCCCGTCGGCTTCCCAATCTGCTTGCTCTCGTAATAATCGAAAATATCGTCCTTCACCTGGAAACACAAGCCAATGTATTCGCCAAAGCGACGCAAAACCTCCGTCCTGGCCTCGTCCGCCCCGACCGACAACGCCCCGGCCTTCGTACACGAAGCAAACAGTGCCGCCGTCTTCTTGCGGATGACATCGAAATAAACCTCCTCCGAGAAACTTTGGTTACTGACGTTCGACAGTTGCAGCAACTCGCCGTCTGCCAAGTCCTGCCCCAGTCCGGAAATAAGGTCGATGATGGCCAAGTTCTTCGTCTGGCTGGCCTGGATTAACGACGTAGCCAGCAGGAAATCGCCGGTCAGAACAGCCACCTTATTATTGAACAAAGCGTTCACGGACAGTTGCCCGCGCCGTTCCGTACTGTCGTCCACCACATCGTCGTGCACCAAGCTGGCCGTATGCAACAATTCCAACGAGACGGCCGCGTGCAACGTGGCCGGGCGCACCCCGCCCAGCAGCTTGGCCGCGAGCAACACCAGCATCGGACGCATCATCTTCCCGTTCTTTTGCCGGATGTGCTCGATGACTTCCTGTAACAAAAGGTTGGAACTGGACAAGGAACTGCCGAACAGCTTCCTAAATTCCTCCATTTCCCTACTTATAGGCGCACTTATTAAAGAAGAACGATTCATATGATTAATTTGAGCACAAAAGTAATAATAAAACAAGTAATACCGTATTTTCTTCGTACTTTTACCACGAAAAAAAGACTAAAAACAATGGAATCTACCGAAAAACTCTTTTTACTGGACGCCTACGCGCTCATCTACCGTGCGTATTATGCGCTCATCAAAAACCCGCGCGTCAATTCCAAAGGTTTCAACACGTCGGCCATCCTGGGCTTTGTCAACACCCTCGAAGAAGTGCTGAAGAAAGAAAAGCCCACCCACATAGGCATCGCTTTCGACCCTGCCGGCCCCACCTTCCGCCACGAAGCATACGAACAATACAAGGCACAACGGGAAGAAACACCGGAAGACATCCGCCTCTCCGTGCCCATCATCAAAGACATCATACGCGCATACCGCATCCCCATCCTGGAAGTGGCGGGATTCGAAGCCGATGACGTCATCGGCACCTTGGCCACCGAAGCCGGACGCCGTGGCATTACGACCTACATGATGACCCCGGACAAAGACTACGGCCAACTGGTCGGAGGCAGCGTCTACATGTACCGGCCCAAACACACCGGCGGATTCGAAAAAATGGGCATCCCCGAAGTGAAAGCCAAGTTTGCCATAGACGACACCCGCCAGGTCATTGACATGCTGGGCCTGATGGGCGACGCGTCCGACAACATCCCAGGCTGTCCCGGCGTCGGCGAAAAGACAGCGCAAAAGCTCATCGCCCAATTCGGCAGCATCGAAAACCTGCTGGAGCACACCGACGAACTGAAAGGGGCCTTGAAAGCCAAGGTGGAAAACAACCGCGAACAGATAATCTTCTCCAAGTTCTTGGCTACCATCAAGACCGACGTCCCCATCGCACTGGACATGGACATGCTGGCGCTCAAAGAACCGGATGCCGAAGCACTGCGCAAGATTTTCGACGAACTGGAGTTCCGTTCGCTGGCCGAACGCGTCTTACGCAAACCCGCCGCGACCTCCCCTACCCCGTCGGATGCTTTCGCCGGCCCGCTTTTTGCCCAAGCCCCCGAAGGACACAAAAATCCCGTCCCCACGCAAGGCGATTTGTTTGCGAAATTTGCGGCCGACGGGACAGGCGACGCGGAAAATTCGATTCTCGACACGTTAGAATCCATAGTTACGGAATACCAACTCATTGAAAGCGAAGAAGCTATCCTCCGTCTGGTACAAAAGTTATTGACATCCGAAATCCTTGCAATAGACACAGAGACAACGAGCACCGAGCCAATGGAAGCCGAGCTGGTCGGCGCCAGCTTCAGCGATGCCGAAAACCGCGCCTGGTACGTGGCCATTCCGAACGAGAGGGAGAAGGCACAACGGATAGTAGACTTGCTTCGCCCGCTGTACGAAAATCCCCGAAGCCTGAAGGTAGGACAAAACATCAAGTACGACATGGTAGTGCTGCAGAACTACGGCGTCCACGTCTGCGGACCGTTGTTCGACACAATGCTCGCCCACTACGTGCTGCAACCGGAGTTGAAGCACAACATGGATTACTTGGCGGAAGTCTACCTGCACTACCGGACCATCCACATCGACCAACTGATTGGCGCCCGGGGCAAAGGACAGAAATCCATGCGCGACCTACCGCCTGCCGACGTCTACCGCTATGCCTGCGAAGACGCCGATGTGACACTGAAGCTGAAGAACGTCTTAAAGAAGGAACTGGAGAAGAACAATGCCACCAAACTGTTCTACGAAATAGAGATGCCGCTGGTGCCCGTGCTGGTAAACCTCGAAAGCAACGGAGTGCGCATAGACACCGAAGCCTTGCGCCAGACCTCGCAGCACTTCACCGCACGCCTGAGCGAAATCGAGCAAGATATCTACCGGATGGCCGGAGGCAGGCACTTCAACATTGCTTCGCCCAAACAGGTGGGAGAGGTGTTGTTCGACGAGCTGAAGATTGCCGAGAAACCCAAGAAGACAAAGACCGGACAGTATGTCACGTCGGAAGAAGTGCTGGAAAGCCTGCGGGGGAAGCACGAGGTAGTCGGGAAAATACTGGAGCACCGAGGCCTCAAGAAGCTGCTGGGCACTTATGTGGACGCGCTGCCGCTGCTCATCAACCCACGGACGGGGCGCATACACACGTCGTTCAACCAAGCGGTGACAGCCACGGGACGCCTCAGTTCGAGCAACCCGAACCTGCAGAACATACCGGTGCGCGACGATGACGGCAAGGAAATCCGTAAGGCCTTTGTGCCAGACGACGGCTGCCGCTTCTTCTCGGCGGACTATTCGCAAATCGAGCTGCGTATCATGGCACACTTGAGCGGCGACGAAAACATGATAGAGGCCTTCCGCAGCGGGCACGACATCCACGCGGCCACGGCAGCCAAAATATATAAAATAAGTATAGACGAAGTGAGTGCGGAGATGCGCCGCAAGGCGAAAACGGCCAACTTCGGCATCATCTACGGCATATCGACCTTCGGGCTGGCCGAGCGGATGGGTGTCTCCAGGCAGGAGGCCAAGGAACTTATCGACGGATATTTCGCCACGTACCCAAAGGTGAAGGCCTACATGGAGCGGAGCATCGAGGTGGCCCGCACACAAGGATATGTGGAGACCATCTTCCACCGCAAACGCTACTTGCCGGATATCAACTCCAGAAACGCCACCGTGCGCGGTTATGCAGAACGCAATGCCATCAACGCACCGATACAGGGCAGTGCGGCAGACATCATCAAAGTGGCCATGGCGCGCATCTACCAGCGCTTCATGGCTTACAATCTGAAAGCGAAGATGATTTTGCAGGTGCACGACGAACTGAATTTCAGTGTTCCGGAGGCGGAAAAGGACATCGTACAGAAAATCGTAATCGAAGAAATGGAGAACGCTTACCCCATGCTGGTGCCTCTGAAGGCCGATTTCGGGTGGGGCATGAACTGGCTGGAAGCCCATTAAACAAACTTTAACTTACAATCAGAAAGCAAGGCTTGGCACACAAACACTGTGCAAGCTGTTCGCAGTCTTATCCGCCGGAACGCCCGGCGGATATTTTTTTGCCCCTCGGAGTTGGCAGAAGGATAGGAAAAGGGCGGCAGCCTTGTTTGACATATTGACACATTTTAAACCGAAAATAGTTGGTTATTCCGAATAAGAGACGTACTTTTGCAGCGCAATCGGGAACGATTGATAGACAAAAAGAAAGTTTAACGCCTAAAAACAACAACGACTATGAAAGCAAAGAACCTGCTAAAAAGCTTGTGTGCATCGGCACTGTTTCTGATGAGCACCGTGACGCTCTCCGCAGAGAACGATTCAAACCTGTTTTACAATTCGGAAGTAGCAAACGGACTGAAGGTAGCTGAGACCATCTACAAAGCTGACGGCAGCGGACTGGCCAACTACATGAAGTACAACTACACGTATGACGAGCAGAACCGCTTGACCATGAGCGAAGCCATGAAATGGGACGCTTCAAGCGGCCAATGGCAGAAAGACATGTGCATGCGCTATGCCTACGAAGGCAAGCACATCACCACCACTTACTATCAGTGGAACGAGCGCAAAGGAGAGTATATCCTCGTGCCAGAAATGACGGTGACGATGGATAACGAATCGGCCAACCAATAAGCGAAAATACTCCTAACAATAACCAAAAACCCTTTTGAAAAAAGACGAAAGCCGGCGTGCGTGATGCATCCCGGCTTTTTTTCTGCCTCCGAAACAGCGGATGTTTCCCGGCAAAAGCGTATTTTTGTCCCGTCAAACTCTAAACTATTTTTTATCCCGATGAACTACGTTATCGCCTCCTACCTCAACCTGCTGTGCTACCTGTTGCTTGGCGCTTCGCACTACCTGGGCTACACGTCGCTGATGCACGTAGCCCTGCTGGCCGCCCTGGTCTCGTTCTACTTCACCGTGAAGATGCTGCGCTTCTACCGCCGCCACAAGTCCGAAGCCCCGCAAGGCATGCCCTTCCGCATCGGCTTTTCCTTCTTCTGCATCGCCTTCTTCGTGGTCTACTACGCCATGAAGGTGTCGGCCACCACACCGGCCTGACGTCCACCGCCCCGGACGGGGTCTGCGGAGAGCGTGCACCCATCCCTTGCCTCGTGCCCGGACGAAGCGCGGCCCTTGTCCGGAAGAAGCATGCCCCGTGTCCGGAAGAAGCAACCGCCTTTTCCGGGGCCATTCCGAGGCTTCCGGGAAGGGGGCAGGCAGCAAAACGAAAGATTGCTTGGCGTATGTCCGATAAATGAGTAACTTTGCGCGGATAAACCAGCATACATATAGAATAACAAAATACATACGCTATGGCATTAAAAGCAGGTATCGTGGGTCTCCCCAACGTGGGGAAATCTACCCTTTTCAACTGCCTGTCCAGCGCAAAGGCGCAGGCAGCAAACTTTCCTTTTTGTACTATCGACGCCCAGATGGGGCAAGTGTCCGTACCCGACGAACGGTTGACCCGGCTGGCCGAACTGGTGCACCCGGGCCGCATCGTGCCCGCCGTGTGCGACATCGTGGACATTGCGGGGCTGGTGAAAGGCGCCAGCAAAGGCGAAGGACTGGGCAACCAGTTTCTGGGCAACATCCGCGAGTGTGACGCCATCATCCACGTGCTGCGCTGCTTCGACAACGGCAACATCGTGCACGTGGACGGTTCGGTGAACCCCGTGCGCGACAAAGAAATCATCGACACCGAGCTCCAGCTCAAAGACCTGGAGACAGTGGAGAACCGCATCAAACGCGTCGAAAAACAGGCCAAGGTGGGCGGCGACAAGCAGGCCAAGACAGAGTACGGCCTCCTGCTGCGCTATAAAGAAGCCCTGGAGCAAGGACGCAGCGCCCGCACCGTCACGCCGGAGAACGAAGACGAGGAAACGTGCGCCCGCCAGATGTTCCTGCTCACCACCAAGCCCGTGCTCTACGTCTGCAACGTCGACGACACTGCCGCCGCCACGGGCAACGCCTACGTCGAACAGGTGCGCGAAGCCATCAAGGACGAAGACGCGCAACTGATGATTATCTCCGCCCAGACCGAGGCCGACATCGCCGAACTGGAGACTTACGAAGAAAAACAAATGTTCCTCGAAGACCTGGGCCTCGAGGAGAGCGGCTGCAACCGCCTCATCAAAGCCATCTACCGCCTGCTGAACCTGGAGACGTTCATCACCGCCGGCGAGATGGAAGTGAAAGCCTGGACGTACCACAAAGGCTGGAAAGCCCCACAGTGTGCCGGCGTCATCCACACCGATTTCGAGAAAGGCTTCATCCGCGCCGAAGTCATTAAGTACGACGACTACATCAAGTACGGCTCCGAGGCGGCCGTGCGCGAGGCCGGCAAACTGGCCGTCGAAGGCAAGGACTACGTGGTGCAGGACGGCGACATTATGCACTTCCGGTTCAATGTCTAAGGAGAGGCAGAGTCCATAAACCTCTGTTGACACCCTCCGGCGAAGCTGTAAGATGCCTTTGCAACTTCGCCGGAGAAAACAATCTTCCATCCATTCACCACTTAATTGGACACCATTCAGATGGACAATGAAAATGAAATCATACTCTACCAGCCCGACAAAAGCGTCAAACTGGAAGTCCGCCTAAAAGGAGAAACCGTCTGGCTGACGCAAGCACAAATCGCCGAGTTGTTCGGCACGGGCAGGCAAGCCATAAGCAAGCACTTAAAGAATATCTTCAACAGCGAGGAACTGAAGGAAGAAGCAGTATGTTCCATTTTGGAACTAACTGCGGCAGATGGCAAGATGTACAAGACAAAGACCTACAATCTGGATGCCATACTTTCTGTCGGTTACCGCGTCAACAGCAAGAACGCCACTCTGTTCCGCCAGTGGGCGAACAAGGTGCTGAAGGACTACCTGCTCCGGGGCTACGCCGTCAACCAACGCCTCGAGCGGCTGGAGAAGACCGTGGCCGACCACTCCGAGAAAATCGAATTCTTCGTCCGCACTTCCTTGCCGCCCGCAGAAGGCATCTTCTTCGACGGCCAAATATTCGACGCCTACGCCTTTGCCACTGACCTGATCAAGTCTGCACGGAAGAGCGTCGTCCTCATCGATAACTACGTGGACGAAAGCACCCTGCTCATGCTCAGCAAACGCGGAGAAGGAGTCACGGCCACTGTCTATACGGGCAAAGTCGACAAACGCTTGCAGCTCGACCTGAAAAGGCACAACGAAGAGTATCCGCCCATTGAACTGTCCGAATACAAGCAGGCACACGACCGCTTCCTACTCATCGACACGGACGTCTATCACATAGGCGCCTCGCTGAAGGACCTGGGGAAGAAGTGGTTTGCCTTCGCCCGGCTGCACTTCGATGCGAAGGAATTGCTTGACCGAATCCAAACATCACCCGTATGAAACAGCTTCTCTTCCTCCTCTCACTTCTGCTGACCGCTGCCGCCGCTCGCGCACAAAGCCGGGACTCGGTGACCATCAGCGGGCAGGTGACCGACTACGAAGGACGACCACAGGACAGCACCACCCTTGTCTGGCAATACAAGGACTTCCGCGTTGCCGCACAAGCCCATACCGACTCAGACGGACGCTACACCGCCCGCATCCTCAAAGGGAAATACCAAAGCATGGCAGCCGTCGACTTCGGACGCTACCTGCACACGGCACCCGCCCATGTGGCAGATGCCGACCAAAGACTCGAATTTTGGGCATGGGACTTCATAGCCGACCGCGACACGACCCTCGACATACGTTATCACCGCATGGAAGCCTATGGCATACGCGCTTTCCGCATCCCCGGCAGCGTACCTACGTACCAGATTTTCGTACAACCGCAAGGGCTGACACGCATACGAAAGGCTCTGAAAGAGCATCCCGACCTGCTGACAGCCGGGAAAGACCTCCGAGGCATACGGCAGGAGCCACTGGACGAGAAGGCTACGTACGTGCCTTTCGGCCCACCTATCGACCGGCTGAAAGTCACAGTATGGATAGACGGAGAGCAGGTCGGCATACTGCACAAACAACCCGTCCAATTATATCTCTTCGCCGGATACTACACCAATGCCTATCTGCTCACTGTTGACCGTCCTAAATATGCCACCACCCTGCCCTACCGAGTCTTCAAAGTAGAGCTGGAGGACCTGGATAACGGCGACCGCGGCGAGGGGCTGTATTATATGGAAAAGGAAGATTATGTAAAACTGAAATAAAGAAATAAAGCATTTAAAAGCACTATGAACTACTTAATCGCAGGAACCGGAGGCGTGGGCGGCTCGATTGCCGCCTTCCTGGCACTGGCCGGGAAAGACGTGGCGTGCATCGCCCGAGGAGAACACCTGGACGCCATCCGCACGCACGGCTTACGCCTGCACAGCGACCTGAAGGGCGAACACACCCTACACATCCCTGCCTGCACGGCCGAAGAATACCAAGGCAAGGCCGACGTCATCTTCGTCTGTGTGAAAGGCTACTCCATCGACTCCATTACAGAACTTATCCGGCGGGCCGCCAAGCCCGACACGGTGGTGATTCCCATCCTCAACGTCTACGGCACAGGGCCGCGCATCCAACGCTTGGTGCCCGGCGTAACGGTGCTCGACGGCTGCATCTACATCGTGGGCTTCGTCAGCGGCAAGGGAGAAATCACGCAGATGGGACGGATATTCCGCCTGGTATATGGCGCACACCGGGGCACACAAGTGTCCCGCGAGAGGCTGGAAGCCGTAAAGCATGACCTCGAAGAGAGCGGCATCAAGGCCGACCTGTCCGACGACATAGACCGCGACACGTTTGTGAAATGGTCGTTCATCTCTGCGATGGCAGTGACGGGCGCATACTACGACGTGCCGATGGGCGAGGTGCAAAAACCCGGCCGGGTAAGAGACACGTTCATCGGCTTGTCCCGCGAAAGCGCCGAGCTGGGCCGCAAGTTGGGCATCGACATCCCCGACAATCTGGTGGAATATAACCTGATGGTGATGGACAAGCTGGACCCGCACAGCACCGCCTCCATGCAAAAAGACTTAGCCCGCGGGCACGAAAGCGAGGTGCAAGGCCTGCTGTTCGACCTGATTGACGCGGCCGAGGCGCACGGTGTGGACATCCCGACCTACCGCCACGTGGCACAGAAATTTATCCTTCATTCTTAATCCTTCATTACAATGGACTTACTACTCTACATTCATTGGAATCCCGACCCGACGTTTTTCCACCTGTTCGGGTTTCCCATCCGCTATTACAGCCTGCTTTGGATAGTAGGCATCGCCTGCTCGTACTTGATAGCGAAACGCGAATACCGCGACCTGAAGATTGGCGACGACAAGTTCGACCCGCTTTTCATTTATTGCTTTGTAGGTATCTTGGTCGGTTGCCGCCTGGGGCACTGCCTGTTCTACCAGCCGGAGTATTACCTGAGCGGCGTGAAACCGTTCTTCGAAATGATTCTCCCCATTAAGTTCCTGCCGGACGGCGGTTGGAAATGGACAGGCTACGAAGGCTTGGCCAGCCACGGGGGCACGCTGGGACTGGCCATCGCGCTTTGGTTCTACTGCCGCAAGACGCGGATGCACTTCATGGACGTGCTGGACATCATCGCCGTGGCCACGCCCATCTGCGCCTGCTGCATCCGCCTGGCCAACCTGATGAACTCTGAAATCATCGGCAACCCCACCTCGGTGCCTTGGGCTTTCGTGTTCGAGCGCGTGGACACGCTGCCCCGCCATCCGGGACAACTATACGAAGCCATCGCCTACTTCATCTTCTTCCTGGGCATGATGTACCTCTACCGCCGCGGCATCCAGAAAAGGAAAGCAGAAATCATCGGCATGGACAAAAAGTCGGTAGCAGCCCTGCCCGCCGCCTGGCCTCACCGGCGCGGCTTCTACTTCGGGCTGTGCCTGACGGAGATTTTCACCTTCCGTTTCTTCATTGAATTCCTGAAAGCAGACCAAGTAGCTTTCGAACAAGGGATGGTGCTGAACATGGGTCAGTGGCTTAGCATCCCGTTCATACTGGTCGGGGTGTACTGCATGTTTTTCTACGAGAAGAAAAAATAAGGAACAGACGCCCAAGTCTGACAAACCCTGACAAGCTCCGTTTCTCCGTTCACCAAGTTGCACGGAGAGACGGAGCTTTCTTCTTTTTGTACGATTCCCTGCCAAAATTGTATTAAAACAGTCCTTATGGCAAAAACTAACACAAAAATGGCAGAGAATCGTACACATATTTCAGCACTATGCACTTATCTTCGCAAACAAAAAAACGAATAAGAAACACACAAAGACATGCTCATGAAAAACTTTTTAATGACACTATCCGCGACTGCATGCGTCGCCATCACCCTGACCACTGCCTGCCAACCGAAACCGGCTGCCCAGAACCCGGAGTTGTCCAGAGCCGCACAAACACTTGATTCGCTATATACACATTACTCGGTGGAAGGCTCCTGTCTGCTGCGCGAGAATTACCCCTCAGGATTCGGTGACTACACCGCCACCTACCTGGCCACGCAGCCGACAGGAGGCCCCAACCCGTTCTCGTACCTGTGGCCCTACTCGGGAAGCTTCTCGGCAGTGAACGCCCTGCTGGAAGCCACCGGCGACAGCCGCTACAAAGACTTGCTGGAACAACGCGTTCTGCCTGGTATAGAAGAATACCACGATACGCGCCGTTCACCCGAAGCCTACGCCTCGTACATCAACACCGCCCCGCAGTCCGACCGCTTCTACGATGACAACATCTGGCTGGGCATCGACTTCACCGACCTTTACGCGCAATGCCCGGACGAAAAGAAGTACTTGCAAAAGGCGCAAACCATCTGGAAGTTCATCGAAAGCGGTATGGATGAGCAACTGGGCGGAGGCATCTACTGGTGCGAGCAAAAGAAAGAATCCAAAAACACCTGTTCCAACGCGCCGGCCTCGGTCTTTGCTCTGAAACTGTTCCGCGCCACACAAGACAGCAGCTACCTGGCACAAGGGAAAGCACTGTATGAGTGGACGCAAACACACCTGCAGGACACAACGGATTACCTGTATTTTGACAACATGGCCCTGGACGGGAAAATAGGCTACGCCAAATTCGCCTACAACAGCGGGCAGATGATGCAGGCAGCCGCCCTGCTCCACCAGATTACCGGCCAGCCAAAATATCTGACTGACGCCCAAAACCTGGCAAAAGCCTGCTATAATTACTTCTTCTGCGAATACACCCCGGAAGGCGGGCAACCCTTCCGCTTACTGAAGAAAGGCGACGTATGGTTCACAGCCGTCATGCTGCGCGGCTTTATCGAGCTCTGGAAAACCGACCACAACCCAGAATACCTCGCCGCCTTCCGCCAAAGCCTGGACTATGCCTGGAACCATGCACGAGACGAGCAAGGCCTGTTCAACACCGACTTCAGCGGCAAAACAAAAGATAACCGCAAATGGGTGCTTACCCAAGCAGCAATGGTGGAAATGTACGCGCGGCTGGGCGAGATTACGCAAGAAAAAGTTCTTTAAAAACAGTCCCGTTTCTTCCCAACAAGGCTAATTCCCTTCCGGAGAAGAAACACACCAATCAAAAACAATAATTAAACATACATAGAATGAAAAAATCCTTTAGTCTGCTCGGCCTGGCCCTGCTCTGCCTGCCGAACGGTGTGAAAGCCACCGAACTGGTCTTGAAACAAGACAACACCGCAGTTGTAAACCACGCACAACAGACAGCGGCTTACAAAACGAACCGACCGGCGGTGAAAGACCGCCTGTATGTCTCGCCTGCCGTCGAAGCAGAAATCAAACGAGTCAAACAGATGCTCACCAACCCCAAACTGGCCTGGATGTTCGAAAACTGCTTCCCCAACACATTGGACACGACCATACACTACCGCGAACGCAACGGAAAGCCGGACACCTTCGTCTACACCGGCGACATCCACGCCATGTGGCTGCGCGATTCGGGTGCACAAGTCTGGCCCTACGTCCAACTGGCCAACCAAGACCCTGAACTGAAACGAATGCTCGAAGGCGTCATCCGCCGCCAGTTCCTCTGCATCAACATCGACCCCTATGCCAACGGCTACAACGACGGCCCCACAGGAGGCGAATGGATGACAGACGGCACCGACATGAAGCCCGAGCTGCATGAACGCAAATGGGAGATTGACTCGCTGTGCTACCCCCTGCGCCTGGCCTACCAGTATTGGAAAGTGACGGGCGACGTCAGCGTTTTCGACGCCGACTGGATACAAGCCATCACCAATATCCTGAAGACCTTCAAAGAGCAGCAACGCAAAGATGGCGTAGGGCCCTACCGTTTCACGCGAAAAACCGAACGAGCCCTCGATACGCTGAACAACGATGGCCTGGGCGCTCCGGTCAATCCCGTGGGCCTCATCGTATCCTCTTTCCGCCCCTCGGACGACGCCACCACCTTCCAGTTCCTCGTGCCCTCCAACTTCTTCGCCGTCACCTCGCTGCGCAAAGCTGCCGAAATTCTGACCGAAGTAAACAAAGACAAGAAACTTGCCCAAGAATGTACCGCCCTGGCCGATGAAGTAGAAGCCGCCCTCAAGAAATACGCCGTCTACCAACATCCTGAGTTCGGCCCCATCTACGCTTTCGAAGTCGACGGTTTCGGAAACCACATGCTGATGGACGACGCCAACGTCCCCAGCCTCTTGGCCATGCCCTATCTGGGCGACGTAGACATCAACGACCCCATTTACCAGAACACCCGCCGTTTCGTGTGGAGCAAAAGCAACCCTTATTTCTTCAAAGGAACAGCCGGCGAAGGCATAGGCGGTCCCCACATAGGTTACGATATGATCTGGCCCATGAGCATCATGATGAAAGCCTTCACCAGCCAGGATGACGAAGAGATAAAATGGTGTATCCGCACCCTGATGAACACCGATGCAGGCACCGGATTCATGCACGAATCCTTCCACAAGGACAATCCTGCCAAGTTTACCCGTGCCTGGTTCGCCTGGCAAAACACACTCTTCGGCGAACTCATACTGAAACTCGTCAACGAAGGAAAAGTAGACTTATTAAACAATCTGTAAAACACTTCATCAAAGACCATGAAAAAGAATTCATCGCATTATATCTGCCTCGTCCTCCTCTGCCTGTGCTTCGCATGGGCAGAAGGGCAGGCCCAAAACATAGAATGGGCCGGGCTGCAACGCTATGCCCAGGCCAACAAAGAACTGCCCCAACCCGGCAAGAAAGAGAAACGCGTCGTATTCATGGGCAACTCCATCACAGAATGGTGGGTAAGCCAACGCCCCTCCTTCTTCACGGACAACAACTACATCGGCCGCGGCATAGGTGGACAGACTTCCTATCAATTCCTGCTCCGCTTTCGCGAAGACGTCATCAACCTCTCGCCCCAGTTAGTAGTCATCAACGCAGGCACCAACGACATAGCCGAAAACGCAGGTCCCTACAACGAAGACTATACGTTCGGCAACATCCTGTCGATGGTCGAACTGGCACAAGCACACAAGATAAAAGTCATACTCACCTCGACCCTGCCTGCCGCCGCCTTCGGTTGGAATCCCCGCGTCAAAGACGCCGCTGCCAAGATAGCCGCGCTGAATGTCCGAGTCAAAAAGTATGCAGAAGAGCATGACATTCCCTATGTGGACTACTATCAGGAAATGGTTTTCGGAGACAAGAAAGCCCTGAACCCCGCCTATACCCAAGACGGTGTACACCCCACAGCAGAAGGATACAAGGTAATGGAAAGATTGATAAAGCCTGTCATCGAACAGGTTTTATAACCGTAACAAAAATCATTGTACAGTTTTTAACATCTCCGTTTCATTGAAATGGGATAAACTTTTTTATAATAAAAGGCACCAAACGTTACGAAATTCTAATAAAGAATTAACAAAAAGTTTATTACTAATTTATCTCAAACTTCAAAATTACTCTAATGAGCATGAAAAATGAACATCGTTTCAGGAAAGCATGGTGGTTGAAATATCCGCTATTATGCTTATTGGCTTATCCAATGCCAAGTATGGCCGATGAAAACGTATCGGCAGGGCAAGAACTGACAAACATTGTCGGTAACACTACAAATACAAACTTTGACGTTCAGCAAAGCAAAAGAACAAGAACCTTGGTAGGTACCATCGTAGATGATGCCGACGGAACGCCCATCATCGGTGCGAGCATCAAGATTAAAGATACCACAAGCGGAGTAGTCAGTGACGTGAACGGCCACTTCTCATTGTCCATCCCCGCAGGAGAAAGCATGACGATAGAAATCAGCTACATCGGCTACAAAACCCAAAGTTTCTACGTGACTGACCAAGGTGAACTGAACGTACGCATGGTCAGCGACAACGAAATGCTGAGTGAAGTCGTTGTTGTTGGTGCTGGTACGCAGAAAAAGATCTCTGTGACAGGTGCCATCACTTCGGTAGAAGGCTCTGTATTACGTGCTCCCAGTTCTTCTCTGACCAACAGCATTGCCGGTAAACTGGCCGGTGTAATGTCTTTCGCCAACAGTGGTGAACCCGGTTCGACCTCTTCCTTCTACATCCGCGGTATCAGCACCTTCGGCGGTGTGGCTACGCCTCTCATCCTGTTGGACGGAGTGGAAATCTCGGCAGCCGACCTTGACCGCATCCCCGCTGAGACAATCGCCAGTTTTTCTGTCTTGAAGGATGCCTCGGCCACAGCCATCTACGGTGCGCGCGGTGCCAACGGCGTCATGCTGGTTACCACGAAAGACGGTGAAATCAACCAGCGTGCCAAGGTGAATGTGACGGTAGAAGCTTCACTGACCCAACCGGTCAACATGGTAGAGTTCGTAGACGGCGGCCGCTGGATGGAGATCTACAACGAAGCCTCTATGGCACGCGGTGGTTCTGCCCGTTATACGCAGGAAGACATTGACCTGACGCGCAGCGGTCAATACCCTTATCGCTATCCGAATGTAGATTGGTACGACGTAATGTTCAAGAATCATACTTGGAACGAACGCGCCAACGTAAACGTATCGGGCGGTGGTTCTAAAATCACGTACTACATGAGCATCCAGGCCAACCACGATACCGGTATGCTGAATGCGCCCAAAACGTACTCTTACGACACCAACATCAACCGTTGGAACTACATCTTCCAAAATAACCTGAAGTACAACCTGACTCCTTCTACGAAGGTCGGCCTGCGCATGAACGCCCAAATCGGTAAGCTGAAAGGCCCTAACTATTCTACCAGCGACCTTTGGGGCTATGCACGCGATGTAGCACCCGTTTTGTTCCCCGCTACCTATCCGGCACAACCGGGAGACACGCACATCCGTTTCGGTAACGATATTATCTCCGGTAACGAAAGATATACGAATCCTTACGCGGAAATGCTCAAGGAATACAAAGAAGAGAACTACAACACGTTGAACACGGTGCTGGATATCGAACAAAAACTGGACTTCATTACCGAAGGTCTTAAGTTAACGGCATTGGTCAACTTCAAGAACTGGTCATCGCACAGCTTCACCAGAAAAATTGACCCGTACTATTACCGCATGATAACCGATACCTGGAACCCTGATGACCCCAACAACTTCGAGCTGGAACGCATCACCGACTCCGGTACGGATTACATCACAGAAACTAACAATCCTTACTCTTCCAACAGCGAGTTCTATTTCGACGCACGTCTGGATTATAGCCGTTCTTTCGGAGACCACAACGTATCCGGAATGTTGATGTACATGCAACGCGAAAAACGCGAAAGCATCCGCCCCAACCGTTTGCAAGGATTCTCCGGCCGCTTCACTTACGACTATAAGCACAAGTATCTGGTTGAATTCAACTTCGGTTACAACGGTTCTGAACGCCTGGCCAAAGGAGACCGCTTCGAGTTCTTCCCTGCCGCGTCGCTCGGTTGGACCATCAGTGAAGAAGATTTCTGGAAACCGCTGAAAGATTATGTAAGCTACTTCAAAATCCGTGGTTCTTACGGTGTGGTAGGTAGTGACCAGATGGATGATGACGCCGGACATTACCTTTACCTCGACAATGTGAACTTGAGCGGCGGCGGTTTCCACACCGGCTATGACGGAGAGTTCTATTATAACGGCCCCGGTTTCGGACAATTCGGTATCGAAGGTGCCTGCTGGGAACGTGTCAACAAACTGGACATCGGTGTTGACCTGGAATTGTTCAAGCAGTTGAATATCACCCTCGACTACTTCTACGACCACCGTCACCGCATCTTGATGTCGCGCGGTTCATGGCCTAACATGCTCGGCTATTGGGGTACCCGTCCTTGGAGCAACATCGGTAAGGTAGACAACCGAGGCGTAGAATTTAGCATCAACTGGCACAAAGAAATCATCAAGGACTTGGTGATGGAACTGAGAGGTAACTTCACATACAACAAGAACGAATTCGTTTATTACGACGAGCCGAACTACGAAGCTGTATGGAAACGCAAAATCGGACAACCGCTCAGTAACTCTTGGGGTTACGTGGCCGAAGGCTACTTCAAGGACCAGGCAGACATCGACAACCATGCCGACCAGACCGGACTGGGCAGCCAGGTAAGACCGGGTGACATCAAATACCGCGACATCAACGGCGATGGCACCATCAACAGCGACGACCAAGTCATGTTGTCTCCTTTCGGCTCTACTCCACGCATACAATACGGTGTAGGCTTGAACATGGTCTACAAGAAACTGGATTTCGGCATCTTCTTCAACGGTTCTGCCCAACGGAAGATTATGATCAACAATACCATCACCGCTTTCGGAACCCGTAACAACAACGTCATGAAATGGATTGCCGACGACCACTGGTCGGAAGATAATCCCAATCCCAATGCAGCTCACCCCCGTTTAGGTTTGATAGCTTCTGACATCAGCAACAACACCCAGGCAAGCAGCCATTGGCTTCGCAACGGTAACTTCATCCGCCTCAAAACGCTGGAAGTGGGATATACGTTCCCCTATTGCCGCGTCTACCTCAGTGGAGACAATCTGGCAGTCTGGAGCCCCTTCAAGCTGTGGGATCCCGAACTCAACTGGAATATATATCCGCTGCAACGCACCTTCAACATAGGCGTACAACTCAATTTCTAAAACCTATAAAAGACAATATATGAAAACTTCTATTATCAAAACATTCCTTGTCGGCAGCATACTGCCGCTAAGCATATTGGCATCGTGTGACTATCTGGATGTAGTTCCACCCGAACAGCCCACCACCGAAGACACCATGAAAGATGCATCGGATGCCCTCGGATTCATCAGCAGTTGTTACATAGCGGTTGCCAACACGTCACCTTTTCCTTACTACACCTACGAATGGTCTACCGACGAAAGCGTAGACCCGCCTTTGTGGGAAGGGAACAATCAGAAAACGGCCTGGAACCTGTGGTCATCGACCAACGCTGGCGGTTACTGGACAGACCTGTACAACTGCATCGGTCACTGCCACATGTTCGAAAACATCGCAGCCACAGCCCATCCCAACGGAGCCACCGAAGAAGATATGAACCGCTGGAAAGCTGAAGCTAAGTTTCTGAAAGCGTATTACCACTTCCGCCTCCTGTCCATGTACGGACCTATACCCATTGTAGACACCCGTCTGCCGCAGTCGACCATGCCGGAAGAATTTCCGGGACGCTCACACTACGACTATGTGGTAGAATACATCGTCAACAAGTTGGACGAAGCCATTCCCTACCTGCCCGCCGTGGGCGGCCCTGAAGACTGGGGACGCGCTACTTCCACCATTGCCAAAGCCCTGAAGGGAAGAGTATTGCTCTATGCTGCATCTGACCTGTGGAATGGCAGATTCCCATACAATAATTGGGTAAATACAAATTATGAGACTCCGGGCTATGGCATGGAACTGGTCAGCCACACGTATGACCAGCAAAAATGGCAACGTGCTTTGGAAGCCAACTTGGAAGCCTTACAATATGCAGAGAATGAAGGCGAACGAAAATTGATTGACTTGGACAACCTGCCCAACACCTTATATCAGGTTCCTCTGCCTTATATTCCCGGCGTAGATACTTCTACTCCTGAAGGAGAAGAATTTGCCCGTCGCGTACTGATGTTGCGCACCATCGTCAACTCTAACGAAGACGACGGAAACACCGAGACCATCTGGGGTATGTTCCTACAAGGTAACGACCAATGGATAAACTTTGCCCCCTGGCCCAAGCGTATCTGCCAGTACAACAACCAGTGGGTAGACGGATGGTGTGCTATCAACCCGACTCTGTACACGGCTGAACATTTCTACACCAAAGACGGATATTTACCGGAGAATGATCCCAACTTCGCAGACGAGTCCCGATGGTTCACTTCTGCCAATATCAGCGACCGCCCGGAAGTCATCAGGTTAAATGTAAACAGAGAGCCTCGCTTCTATGCTGCGCTGTCTTTCGACGGCGATGATTATTCACCTCTGATAAAGGCAGGCGAACCTTTAAGAGTCAACTTGAGAGATGCCAATCAGCAAGGCTACAACCCTACGTTGTTCAACAGAGACTATACCGTAACCGGATATTTCAGCAAGAAATACACAAGCCCGCAGATACAAGTATCCGACGTCACAGGTACGGACAACCGGGAAAATTATGCAAAACCCCTCATCCGTCTGGCTGAGCTTTATCTGAACGTGGCCGAATGTTATGCAGCTTTGGGACAAAATGCACAAGCCATCCAGTACTTGAATCCCATCCGCAGACGTGCCGGTATTCCCGAACTGACAGAAGAAGACATCACTAGCGAAATGACCATGATGGACTGGGTACGCAACGAACGCTTTGTCGAACTGTGGGGTGAAGGACACCGCTTCTACGACCTGCGCCGCTGGATGACAGCTCCTCAAACATTGGCTGCCAACATGCGCGAAGGCCTGAACGTAGCTGGCGCCGGAATGAATCCTTCGTTTGAAGCTCTCAACCAGCGCACAGTCATCAACCAACAATTCCAATGGGCTACCAGCATGTACTTGTGGCCTGTACCATCCGACGAAATCTACAACAACCCGCAACTGATCCAAGCACCGGGTTATTAATCACAACCAATTGCTAAAAACTTCAAGAAGATGAAAAACAAATTATACATACCATTGTTCGCATGCGCACTCCTCGGAATGACCACAGCTTGTGATGGCGGAGATTTGGACTTAGATGGCCAAATACCCGAAAGATTCCACAAGATCTTATACCTTGACGTATACGGCAAACAGCAGCAAGTATTATATGATACAAATGAACCCAATTTGTATGTACTTTCTGTTATTAAAGGCGGAAGTCACCCAACGACCAGTGCCAGTGCACAAATACAAGTGCTGTCTCAGGAAGAAGTAAACACCGAATACAGTGATTTGGAAGGCGTGAACTACCAAGTATTACCCGCAGAGACTTACACCATAGACCAACCGGAACTTTCCTTTGCCGCAGGAGAGGAATACAAAACAGTTAGCATCTCCATCGACCCCGACCACGTAAAATTAATCATGGAAAATGGCGATGCTGATGCACACTGGGTGTTACCTCTTCATGTAACGAGCGAGACTGATTCCATCAATGCCAACCGGGATGAATTATTTTTGCAAGTAACAGAGGTGATTACTCCGACTGTCGGTTTCAGCAATACCGCAATAAATGTCAAACAGTACACGTATGGTCGTGTCTCAAACATTACAGAGACTGTAAACTTGGGTCTAGACACAGACAACCAATGGAATATCGACCTTGGCTTAGGCATCGACCAAGACTACATTGACAACTACAACAGCCAGAACGGAACGGTATTTCAACTTGTCCCCGAAGGCTTATATGAATTCCCGGCCTCCATGCAACTGGCTTCCGGCACGACCAATGCCGACATGACCATCAACGTAGACGGTAGCAGCCTACAACCGGGCGACTATATGCTGCCTATTGAGATTGCCAACACGTCTATGTTTGAAATCTCCGCCTCCAATGCGACCTATCCGATGGCCTTCCGTATCATGGGCGAAGAGCTTGACCGGAGTAACTGGAGTATCTACTACTACAGCACAGAAGAACCGACCGGAGAAGACAACGGCAACAACGGTCGTGCTCCTCACATGATAGATGGAAACACCAGCACCTATTGGCATACGCAATGGCAAGGAGAAGGAGCCAACCCGCCTTTGCCTCACCTCCTCATTATTGACACACAAAGTGAACACACCTTCACGCAGTTTGCATTGATGCAACGCGAGAACAGCTTCTACACAAAGGGAGGTAAATTCTATGTGACAGATGATCCCGAGTCTTACAAGACCGACTACGAACAGGACAAGAACAATGTCTCTTCTATTTGGGGAGAAGGCATCGGAAGTTTCAACTTGGCGCAAGAAAACGGTGCACAAACCTTCGGCGTGAAACCTACCACCGGACGTTACATCGTACTTCTCGTGACCGAGAGCTATCGCAGCGAAGGCTTGGCCTGCATCGCAGAACTCTATGCATACGGATTAAACAATTAATTTGAAAACAGTTTGACCAACGAGAGTGTGTCTTTTCTTCGGCACACTCTCTTCTTAAAAAAACAACATTATGATATACCTCAAATACTTACTGTTTATCTTTTTGTTGGCCATTGCGCCAACCTCGTGCAGTAGTAACGAAGACATAGGGGAAGAGCCGCCCAAAGAAGAGCCGCAACCAGATCCGGATCCTGAGCCTACGCCAGATCCGGATGATGAAATCCCGGCCAGCATAGCCGACAGCTCGTACTATTATTACAACAAAGCTTTCCTACTGGAAAACTGGGGAGAAAAGAACCTTACCTTCTACCGAGATATGCAGGGTTCTACCAACTATGCCTACTTCTGGAACCAAGCCCTCATCATCCTGATGGTGGAGGACCGATACTATTGCCGAGAAGACGAATCTCTAAAACCTTTTATTAGCAACTTGTTGGATGCCTTCCGAGAGCATGAAAAGAACTCAGCCACCGGCCTCATCTACGACTGGACTTGGAACGACTTCACCGATGACTTGCTTTGGGCTGGCCTGGCATTCATTCGGGGCTACCAAATCACAGGCGAAGAACGCTTTTTGGAACAAGCCAAGTGGGATTGGGAGTTCCTATACAACCGCGCTTATGATAAGCAACTAGGAGGAGGCCTTTGGTGGAGCGTAGAGGAAGGCAACAAATCCGGCTTAAGCAATAATCCGGCCGTATCTATGGCTTGTTACCTCTATGAAGCCACTGGAGACGAAATCTACCGCGAACAAGCCATCGACATCTACAACTGGATTTACAACACGTTGCGCCAACCCGATGGTTCCATCGACGAGAACATCAGCAAAGATGGAACGCTGACCCGTTCATACAACGTCTACAATGTCGGTGCCTTCATCGAAGCTGCCAATGCCCTACACCGTATCACCGGAGAAGACTATTATCTGCAAGACGCCCATAAGAGCATCGAATACGTCATGCAGAACAAGGTCACTGACCAAGGCATCATGTCAAAGTGGCATCGCGATGGCACCTGGCAATCCGAGTTTGCCCGAGGCATGGGACTCTTTGTCAAAGACAACAACCTTTGGGACTACGAGACCACCTATACGACTGACAGGAAGCCGATCACTTACTACGAGTGGATGAAACTCAACGCTGAAGCCGCCTGGAACACTCACAATTCAGATTTCCTGACCTTCAACGAATGGGAAAAAGCCACGCCCGATGAACCAGGAGACGGCAAAACATGGACCGCTCTCGAAATGGTCAGCTCAGTAGTTATGACACAAGTCACTCCGGACGAACACCCGGAATAAACCCGATAGCGACGGGAAACGAGCTCGACTTTTCCGAACAAAAGCCACGCCCCGTCCGCACAAGAGGCATGCCCCTTCCAAATAAGGGACATGCCTATATACAACCACAAACGACATACCCTTTAGCATTAAAAACATTCCATACAAAAACATCATGAACAAACTCTGGAACACCCTGCTCACCTTACTCTTGCTGGCTCCTACCGCCGCCTGCAGTGAAAACGATAAAACTACCAACGGCCCTGCTGCCCCTGAAAAAACAGAAGTGACCCGCATGGCTCCACCGGTCAGAATCGTATGTGTGGGCAACAGCATCACCGAAGGTTTCGGAAACACCAGCCAAGACAAAGCCTGGCCCGGTCAATTAGGACACCTTTTAGGCAAAGGTTATGCCGTGGTCAACTGCGGTGTAAGTGGCACTACTATGTTCAAAAACAGCGACGCTTCTTATTGGGAAACCGATCGTTTTGTACAAGCCCATGAAGCCGACCCGCAAATACTCATTATGGCTTTAGGCACAAACGATGCCGACCCTTGGCGTTGGAACCGCTGGAAAGGCGAGTTCAAAAGCGACTACCTCGACATGGTGGAAACATTCCGCCAAGGTGGAAAAGATCCTATCATCTACGTCTGCCTGCCCCCCCCCCTTTACGGTCCTGACAAACAGCCACAAAACACTGTGGTGGAAGAAGAGCTGATTCCCTTGCTGCGAGAAATCGCTGAAGAAATAAACGCAGAAGTCATCGACTATCATCAACCTTTGTTAGATGCTGCCGACTGTTTTCCGGACAACGTCCACCCCGATGACAAAGGAGCCGCTCGCATGGCACAAATCGCCTTCGACAAAATCAAAGATATACAAACCATCCACCTCCACGCTTCCATCGACCGAGGCGAAGTAATCGAGAATGCCATCGCCGTGGCTGAAAAGGGCAGCTCGATAACCTTAAGCCCAACACCAGAAGACGGTAACTGGCAATGGAGCGGACCAGACAATTTCACAGCTAATCAGCGCACGATTACCCTTGAAAATCTACAACGAGGTGGCATCTACACAGCCGTACACACCGACAAGCAAGGATGCCGCAGTGCGGCCAATTTCCTCATATCCATCCAAGGAGAAACAGCTACTCCTATCACACCCTACGTACAGACCATGAGCGGACAATGGGTGCAAAGCGCACACATTAACGCCAATCCAGGAAGCAATATTACTTTGGGACCCAATACTGAAGAGACTGTCTCCAACGGCATCTGGACTTGGAGCGGACCCAGCAACTTCTTCGCCGCCACACGCCAAGTATCTCTCCAGACCATCTTACCCGAACAATCCGGAACATACATAGTCACTCTCACCGACTCGCAGGGTCGCCAGAACAGCACTTCTTTCAGCGTGAATGTCTCGGGTGAGGTAGTTTGTCCTGAACTGACCTCGTACATCAACTACGGCGGCTGGCAAAATGTTACCGAGATGGAAGTAAAAGAAGGAGATAGCGTAACTTTCGGCCCTCATCCCTCCAACGGAGACTGGCACTGGGAAGGTCCTAATGGTTTTACTTCAGACCGACGCGAAGCCACCATCTCCAATTTCAATGCTCAAAAAGCCGGCCAATATATCGGTACATTTAGCAACGCAGCCGGATGCCGTGTCGATCTAATCATCACCTTGAAATTAAAACCATAAAATTACAAGATGAAAAAGACATTACTATTCCTCGCTTTCTGGTTAGGGAACAACCTTTTATCTGTTTCCCAAACCACCAACGAATGGGTGGACTACGTAAATCCGCTGACAGGTACAGACTCCAGCTTCGAGCTCTCCAACGGCAACACCTATCCTGCCATCGCTATGCCCTGGGGCATGAACTTCTGGACGCCGCAAACCGGTAAGATGGGAGAAGGGTGGACTTACACCTACGACTCCAACCGCATCCGGGGATTCAAGCAGACTCACCAGCCCAGTCCGTGGATCAACGACTACGGACAGTTCGCACTCATGCCGATAACCGGCAAACCGGTCTTCGACCAAGATGCCCGAGCCAGCTTCTTCAACCACAAATCGGAAGTGGCCACACCTTACTACTACCGCGCCTTCTTGGCCGACCACAACGTCACTACCGAAATCGTACCCACCGAACGGGCTGCCATGTTCCGTTTCACATTCCCGGAAACGCCGAACTCCTACGTCGTAATTGACGCTTTCGATAACGGCTCATACATCAAGGTCGTGCCGGAAGAGAACAAAATCATCGGTTATACCACCAAAAACAGCGGTGGAGTGCCAGCCAACTTCAAGAACTACTTCATCATCGTCTTCGACAAGCCGTTCAGCTACATTGCCACAGCCGACAACGGCCAACTGACGGAAAACAACCGAGAGGTTACCTGCAACCATGCCGGAGCCATCATTGGCTTCGCTACCCGCAAGGGAGAACAAGTATGCGCACGCATCGCATCTTCGTTCATCAGCCACGAACAGGCTGCCCTGAACTTGAAAGAACTGGGAGACAAGAACCTGGAACAACTCAAGGAGCAAGGCAAGGAACGCTGGAACGAAGTACTTGGCCGCATCGAAGTAGAATCGGACAACGAACAGCAACTTCGCACCTTCTACTCTTGCCTGTATCGCAGCGTGCTCTTCCCCCGCATGTTCCACGAAATCGACGCCAAAGGCAACATCGTGCATTACAGTCCGCACACCGGCGAAGTGCTGCCCGGACGCATGTTTACCGACACCGGATTTTGGGATTCTTTCCGCGGCGAACTGCCGATGATTAACCTCATCTATCCAGAGATGAGCGCACAGATGCAAGAAGGCTTCCTGAACAGCTATCTGGAGAGCGGCTTCTATCCCGAATGGGCCAGCCCCGGACACCGCGACTGCATGGTGGGCAACAACTCGGCCTCTGTCGTAGCCGATGCCTGCATCAAGGGAATCCCTCAAGTGGATGCGGAAAAGATGTACGAAGGCCTGCTGCACGGTGCCAACAACCAGCATCCCACCGTCTCCTCATCCGGCCGCTTGGGCTACAAGGAATACAACGAAATGGGATACCTGCCTTCCGACCTCAACCAAAGTGCAGCCCGCACCCTGGAATACGCCTACAACGACTGGTGCATCTACCGAATGGGCAAAAAGCTGGGCAGACCTGCTTCTGAACTGGAAATCTACAAGAAACGGAGCCAAAACTACAAGAACCTGTTCAACAAGCCTTACCGCCTGATGAGCGGAAGAGATCGCCAAGGCAACTTCCCGCAACACTTCGACCCGGTAGAATGGTGGGGTCCCTTCACCGAAGGCAACAGTTGGCACTATTCATGGTCTGTGTTCCACGACGTAGAAGGCCTCATCCGGCTGATGGGCGGCAAAGAGAACTTCGTGGCCATGCTCGACTCCGTGTTCAGCACTCCCCCCACCTTCGGCGCAAACGTAGATACTCGCAAGAGCCTGATTCACGAAATGCGCGAAATGCAAGTCATCGACATGGGACAGTATGCACACGGTAACCAGCCCATACAGCACATGATTTACCTGTACAACTATGCCGGACAGCCCTGGAAGGCACAGTACTGGGTACGTGAGGTGATGAACCGCCTGTATTTCCCCACTCCCGACGGCTATTGCGGCGACGAAGACAACGGTCAGACTTCAGCTTGGTACGTCATGTCTGCACTGGGATTCTATTCCGTATGCCCGGGCAGCGACGAGTATGTATTGGGAGCGCCCCTGTTCAAGAAAGCCACCATACACCTGAGCAACGGCAAGGACATCGAAATCTCCGCGCCGGACAACAGCGACACGAACCGTTACATACAAAAGATGACCTACAACGGAAAGAAGTACACCAAGAACTACCTGCAACACTCTTCATTGCTGAAGGGTGCCCGGATAGACTTTGAGATGGGCGACCAGCCCAACCGTCAGAGAGGAACAGAAGCAATTGATTTCCCGTATTCATTCTCAACCAACAACGAATAAGACATGCAACACATTTCACATTTCATATGGAAGAAAGCAACAATGCTCTTTTGCGTTGTTGCTTTCTGTGCCTACACCCAAGCAAACAACATCGCAGCACCATGCTTCCAGGCAACAGCCTCCGCACAAAGCGAAGTACAACAAACATTTAACAAGACATCTGTTCCCTTATTCCTGCAATGGGCAGACACCCTGATGACTTCGATGTATGAGAAATTCATGCAAGACGGGAAAAAGGAAGGTATCTGGAAAGAGAGGCCCAACCCCTCGTCCAATACCGCAGCGCTGTGGGGACAGGGCGCCGCTTTATCCGGATACACTCGCATCAGAAGAGCCTCAGAGAAATATGCCGAATATAAAGCCAAGTATGCCCCGATGGCAGATGAATTGTTTGACAAGGGCATTGAAACATTCAAGACCATAAGAGACGATGTATTAAAAGGACTTGAAGCCTACGCCTGCTATCCGGGTGCGGGAAATGAACGTTTCTATGACGATGACGTTTGGATTGCGCTGGACATGATAGACATGTACGAACAAACACACGAACAGAAATACCTGGAGCGTGCCAAGCTTATCTGGCGTTTCCTGATGTCTGGTTTTGACAAGAAACAAGGAGGAGGCATTTACTGGAAAGAACAAGACCGTAGTGCCAAACATACATGCTCGACAGCGCCGACTGCGGTAATGGCTGCACGGCTTTACTTGTTGACCGGTGAAAAGGCATACAAAGAAAAGGCCATCGAACTGTATGCATGGCTCAAAAAGAAGTTGCAGGACCCCGAAGACCACCTCTTCTACGACAACATCCGGGTGGATGGAGAAGTGGGAAAGGCTAAATTCAGTTATAACACAGGCCAGCCTATGCAAGCAGCAGCATTGCTCTACCGGATAACCAAGGAAGAAAAGTATCTGAAAGACGCACAGCTTATGGCCGAATCTTCATTCCGGCACTGGTTCAAAACCTTCGAATCGCCTTGGCTCAAGAAAGATATCGCCTATATCGACGGCCACACCTGGTTCAATGCCATCTTGATGAGAGGATACGTCGAACTGTATCGAATTGATAAGAACCGGAAATATATCGACGCCTACGAGCAGATGCTTGCCAATCTGTGGCTTTCGCCACAAGGCCACAATCGCTCTATGCAACTGCTGAACTACAAAGATTTCCGCGGCCTTACGCCACAAGACGATTGGGAAGTCATCTACATAGGAGCTTGCGTAGAGATGCTGGCCCAGTTAGCCATCTTGGAAAGCGAAGGCCTGTGAACGTAGATACATGAAATCTAGTCCATATCCAAGCAACAACAACGATAACCAACAGCCAATAAAAAGAAACTCAATAAAACACATTTGCATTATGAAAAGAATAACTCTTGCCGCTTTTTGCATGCTCGCCCTGCAAAGCAGTTACGCACAGAAGGTGTACAAATTACTATCACCCGACCAAAAAATCGAGATGAACGTCAGCCTGTCCGACCAAATCCGCTACGACATCATCAGTCAAGGCGACACGCTGCTTACACAATGCGACATGCAAATGACCGTAGGCAATGCCCTGCTGGGCAAGAATCCGCGCGTGACCAAAGTTTCTCGCAACAGTATAGACGAGACCCTCACCCCCGTCGTCCCACTCAAATTCTCCACCGTTGCCAACCGATACAACCAGTTGCTGCTAAAATTCAAAGGCGGCTACTCCGTCGAATTCCGCGCTTTCGATAACGGCGTGGCCTACCGCTTCATCACCAACCTGAAGGACAGCATCGACGTCAAAGACGAAACCTTCTGCATCAACTTTCCCGGCAATTATCTGCTGCACATGCAACAACCCGGAGGCTTCAAAACCTCTTACGAAGAAGAGTATGCCCACATCGAAAGCGAAGCATGGCTATCTTCCG
Source organism: Candidatus Bacteroides merdipullorum (assembly GCA_019116045.1). Taxonomy (GTDB): domain Bacteria; phylum Bacteroidota; class Bacteroidia; order Bacteroidales; family Bacteroidaceae; genus Bacteroides; species Bacteroides merdipullorum. Next base: position 49,650 of record DXCK01000124.1, read on the forward strand.
ACAGAATGGCGCTTCTTCCCCTGTTGATAGACACACGCGACAAAGGCTGCAAAATACTAATCAGTGAATCGGATCTGAACGATTATCCCGCCATGTTCTTGAAAAGCAATCAGAGCAACGGCGCACACTCTACCTTCCCCAAAGTACCCCTCAAGTTCGGAGAAGACGGCGACCGCAGCCTCAAAATACTGAAAGAAGCAGACTACATAGCCCGCACTACGGGAAAACGCAATTTCCCCTGGCGCTACTTCGTCATTACCCGAGACGACCGCCAACTCATCGAAAACACCATGACTTTCCAGTTGGCTGAAAAAAACGTATTAGAAGACGTTTCGTGGATCAAACCAGGATTAGCCTCCTGGGAATGGTGGAACGGCGCCATTCCCTACGGCGATGACGTAGATTTCGAAGCCGGCTGCAACCTGAAGACCTACAAATACTTCATCGACTTCGCCTCCCGTTTCGGCATCCCCTACATCGTCATGGACGAAGGCTGGGCCAAAAGCACACGCGACCCCTATACACCCAATCCGAGCGTAGACTTGCACGAACTCATACGCTACGGCCAGGAAAAGAACGTAGGCATCGTTTTATGGCTAACCTGGCTAACCGTAGAGAATCACTTCGACCTCTTCGAGACATTCGAAAAATGGGGAGTAAAAGGCCTAAAGATAGACTTCATGGACCGCAGCGACCAGTGGATGGTCAACTATTATGAACGCGTAGCCCGCGAAGCCGCCAAGCACCACCTCTTCGTCGACTTCCACGGGGCTTTCAAACCCGCCGGACTGGAGTATAAGTACCCCAACGTCCTCTCCTACGAAGGCGTGCGCGGCATGGAGCAGATGGGCGGCTGTCGTCCCGACAACAGCCTCTACCTGCCCTTCATGCGCAATGCCGTAGGCCCTATGGACTACACCCCTGGCGCCATGCTCAGCATGCAACCAGAAATCTACTGCTCCAACCGCCCCAACTCGGCCAGCATAGGCACCCGTGCCTACCAAATGGCCTTGTTCGTCCTCTTCGAAAGCGGGCTTCAGATGATGGCCGATAACCCCACCCTCTACTACCGCAATGAAGACTGCACACGCTTCATCACTTCCGTACCCCAGACCTGGGACGAAACGATTGCTCTCGAAGCCAAGGTCGGTGAATACGCACTCGTGGCCAAACGTAAAGGAGACACATGGTTCATCGGTGGCATGACCAACGGACAACAACCAGTACACACCTTCAACCTGAAGCTCGATTTCTTGCCCGAAGGAAAAGACTTCCATATGACATCTTTCGAAGACGGCCCCAATGCCCATCGTCAAGCCTTAGACTACAAGAAAAAAGAGCGCAACGTGCAAAAAGGTGATGCAATCACCGTACGGATGGTTCGCAATGGCGGATTCGCAGCCATCATCAAAAACAAATAACCCATAAACAACATTAATAACTCACTTTTAACAAACTTGCTTTTATGAAAAAACTTATTCTATCCGGCATCATCCTTGCCTCTCTGAGTCCCCATGCTCTCACATGGGCACAACAGGGAAGCGACTTGGAATGGTGCAACCAATTCGTATCAGGCGTCAACAAAGAAGAAGCCTGCCAAATTGCTATTCCTTTTGCCAACGAGCAACAGGCACGGCAACTCAGCATGGAAGAATCACCCTACTACCAGAGCCTCAACGGCACGTGGAAGTTCAACTGGGTGGCCGACCCCAACAACCGACCCCAGGAGTTCTACAAACCCGACTACGACGTCAGCCAATGGGACGACATCAAAGTGCCCGCTACCTGGCAAATAGAAGCCGTGCGCAACAACAAAGAATGGGACAAGCCCCTCTACTGCAATACCATCTACCCCTTCTGCGACTGGCGGAATGTGCAGTGGCCCAACGTCATCCAACCCCGTCCGGCAGATTATACATTTGCCAACATGCCCAACCCGGTTGGCAGCTATCGCCGCGAGTTCACCCTGCCCGAATCGTGGAAGGGACGCGACGTGTTCATCCGCTTCAACGGTGTGGAAGCCGGTTTCTACATCTGGCTGAATGGTAAGAAGGTCGGCTACTCAGAAGACAGCTACCTACCTGCCGAATTCAACCTAACACCCTACATCAACGAAAAAGGCAGCAACGTATTGGCCGTTGAAGTATACCGTTTCACTGATGGCAGTTACCTGGAATGTCAGGATTTCTGGCGTTTCAGTGGCATCTTTAGAGACGTTTTCCTTTGGTCTGCTCCCAAAACACAGATCAGGGACTTCTTCTTCCGCACAGACCTGGACAGCCAATACAAGAACGCTACCGTACAACTGGACGTCCAACTGACAGGTAAGAAGAGCAAAGGCGACCTCCAAATCAAACTGATTGACCCGCAAGGCAAGGTCGTAACCACCCAAACCTTACCTGCCAAGATAGGCCAAAACAGTCTGACGTTTGACGTGGAGAATCCGGACAAGTGGACAGCAGAGACACCCAATCTCTACGATTTGAACATCACCCTGTTGCAGAAAGGAAAGGTAACCGACCTGCGCAACATCAAAGTCGGCTTCCGTAAAATCGAGTTCGCCAAAGACGGACGGATGCTAATCAACGGCAAATCGACCCTGCTGAGAGGCGTGGACAGACACGACCACAGCCCTTGGAACGGACGTACCGTTTCTAAAGAAGAGATGGAAAACGACATTAAGGTAATGAAACGCCTGAACGTAAATGCTGTCCGCACCTCCCACTACCCCAACAACCCCTACTGGTATGACCTGTGCGACAAATACGGCATCTATGTCATGGCAGAAGCCAACGTTGAGTGCCACGGTTTG
>DXCK01000125.1 GCA_019116045.1 Candidatus Bacteroides merdipullorum
CAAGCAGAAGTAATTCCTATTTCGGCGAAATCAAAGTTCAATGTGGATTATGTGATGAAGCGGGTAAAGGATTTGTTGCCCGATTCGCCTCCTTATTTCGACAAGGACCAGTGGACGGATAAACCTGCCCGCTTCTTTGTGACCGAAATCATACGTGAAAAGATTCTATTGTATTACGATAAGGAGATTCCTTATTCGGTGGAAGTCGTGGTGGAGCAGTTTAAGGAGGACGAACATAAGATTCTTATCAATGCAGTCATTTATGTGGAGCGTGAATCGCAAAAGGGAATCATCATCGGACGCCAGGGAAGGGCATTGAAAAAGGTTGCTTCGGAGGCGCGGCGTGATTTGGAACGCTTCTTTGGTAAAAGCATCTATCTGGAGACTTTCGTGAAGGTGGATAAGGATTGGCGCAGTTCGGATAAAGAGTTGAAGAACTTCGGCTACCAACTGGATTAATGAATTTATATCTATTTTTATATGAGTACGGCTGTGATAGTCGTAGACTAAAAGAATACGATTATGGGAAATTTAGTAGCTATTGTGGGACGTCCCAATGTAGGGAAATCCACGTTGTTTAACCGCCTGACCAAGACTCGGCAGGCGATTGTGAATGAAGAAGCTGGTACTACCCGTGACCGACAGTATGGGAAGAGTGAGTGGTTGGGACGAGAATTTTCTGTGGTAGATACCGGAGGATGGGTGGTGAACTCGGACGATATCTTCGAAGAAGAGATACGCAAGCAGGTAATGCTGGCTGTGGACGAGGCAGATGTCATTCTTTTTGTGGTAGATGTGGCTAATGGGGTGACTGATTTGGATCAGGGCGTGACTGACATCTTGAGACGTACCCAAAAGCCTGTGCTGCTGGTGGCAAACAAGACTGATAATTATGATTTGCAGTACAACGCTGCCGAGTTCTATTCCTTGGGTTTGGGAGATCCTTACTGTATTTCTGCTTTATCGGGCAGTGGAACGGGTGATTTGCTGGACAAACTGGTGTCTTTGTTCAAGAAGGATACGGCAGAACTGATTGAAGAAGACATTCCCCGCATTGCCGTGGTGGGACGTCCCAATGCCGGTAAGTCATCCATTATCAATGCTTTCATAGGCGAAGATAGGCACATCGTAACCGAGATTGCCGGCACTACGCGTGACTCTATCTATACGCGTTACAATAAGTTCGGTTTCGACTTCTACCTGGTGGATACGGCTGGTATCCGCAAGAAGAATAAGGTGAGCGAGGATTTGGAGTATTACTCTGTCATCCGCTCCATCCGTGCCATCGAGAACTCGGATGTCTGTGTCCTCATGTTGGATGCCACGCGAGGTATCGAGAGCCAGGACTTGAATATCTTCTCGCTGATACAGAAGAACCAGAAGGGACTGGTGGTAGTGGTGAACAAGTGGGACTTGGTGGAAGAGAAGACGTCGAAGGTGATGAATACGTTTGAGGCAGCTATCCGTGAACGACTGGCACCTTTCACTGACTTCCCCATTATCTTTGCTTCGGCGTTGACCAAGCAACGTATCCTCAAGGTACTTGAAGCGGCCCGCATGGTGTACAAGAACCGGCACGTGCGTATTCCCACGGCCAAGCTGAACGAAGAGATGCTGTCGCTCATCGAGGCTTATCCGCCTCCTTCCATCAAGGGCAAGTATATCAAGATAAAGTATGTCACCCAGTTGCCCAATACGCGGGTGCCGTCGTTTGTGTTTTTTGCCAATTTGCCGCAGTATGTCAAGGAGCCGTACAAGCGTTTCCTGGAGAATAAGATGCGCGAGAAGTGGAACCTGAGCGGGACGCCTATCAATATCTTTATCCGACAGAAGTAAGTTTAGCTACGAGCTACAAGCTACGAGCCACGAGAGATAAGATACTCGTCACTCGTAGCTTTTTTATGTCCATGCCACTCGTAGCTTGTAGCTCGTCCACTCGTAGCTTTTTATGTCCATGCCACTCGTAACTTGTAGCTCGTCACTTGTAGCTTATAACGCTCACCGCCCCGTGGCCTGCAGGTACTCCCGCTTCTTCACCTCATACTGCGCATAGCTCTCGACATACTTGTCGCGGCTCTGCTGGTAGATGGTCTGCGCTTCGAGCAGGTCGCTCATGGTGCAGGTGCCGGCGTGGTAGTAGTCGGTCTGCAGGCGGAGGTTCTCCGCGGCCTGACCGATGGACTCGATGGCTATCTGCACCTGCTTGTAGGCGTCGGTGACGGCGTTCCACGTGTTTTGCATATTGATGACCAGCAGTTCGCTGCCGTCGCGCAGGTTGTTCTCCTCGGTGCGGACGGCCAGGCGGCTGCGCTTCAGGCTGTGGCTGCCTTCCCACCAGCCGGAGAGGGGGACGCTGACGGTGGCGAAGCCCATCCAGTAGTTGCGGTCGCGGTCCAGCAGGTTGTCGTACATGAAGCCGCCGCCGATGGCTACGGTGGGCAACTGCTTGCCGAGGGTCGCCTTCCGCTCCAGCCGGCTGGCCTTCAGCTTGGCTTGCAGCAGGTTGTATTCGGGGGTGAGGGCGAGCGAGGCCTCCGGCGTGCGGTAGAGTTCGAGGGGCGAGGCGGGCAGCGAGTCGGCCACCTGGAAGGCCACGTCCACGCTGTCGCCGGGCGTGCCGATGTATTGTGCCAGCAGGCGTCGCGACAGGGCGAGGGCGTTTTCGACGTTGATGCGCGTGCTGCGGGTGTCGTTCTGCCGCAGTTGCACTTGCAGCAGGTCGTTGCGGTTGGTCACGCCCGCGCTGACGGCGGCATCGACGTCCTTGTGTATCTCGGCCAGTTGCGCCTCCACCACGGTGAGCGTGCGGAGCTTCTCCTTCAGCATGGCCACCTGCCAGTAGTATTGCTCGGCGGTGAGGCGCACCTCGTTCTCGGCCTGACGGCCCAGGAGGCGGTACTTCTCGACGTTCACTTCGGCCAGCTTGTTGCCCTGCACGATTTGCCCGCCGGTGAACAGGGGCATCGAGGCGGTGACGCCGCCCACCAGTCCGTTCTTCATCAGTCCCAGCCCCATGCCGGGTGCCAGTTCCATGCCCAGCAGATGGGTGGACGACAGGAATCCGGCCCCCGTGGCGCTGACCGAGGGGAAGTATTTGGTGAACGCCTCCCGGCGCTGGTGCCGGGCGGAGGTGAGGTCGTTCTGCGCGTTCTGCATACGGGCGTTGTTGCGCAAGGCTTGTTCCACGCACTCGTCCAGTGTGTAGGTCTGCTGGGCGGCCAGCGGCAGGGCCGTCAGACTCCAGGCGCAGAGCAGGAGGATGTATTTGCTTCTTATGTGTCTCATTTCTTTCAATGTTATGGCTGTTTGTATTCTGTTTCTTATTCTTATTTGCGGGGGTCATCGCAATTACGTTTGCGGGGGTCATCGCAATTACGTTTGCGGGGGGTACCGCAATTACGTTTGCGGGGGGTACCGCAATTACATTTGCGGGGGGTAGTAACCCCCATACCCCGGGGGGTAGTAACCCCTACCCGCCTAAGGGTGCGTACCCCTACCCGCCTAAGGGTAGGTACCCCCACCCGCGTAAGGGTAGGGCCCCCACCCGTATTATTGCTGCTCCAAGGCATCCCACTTGGCGCGCCGCTCCGTGCTGCCCCGGAAGGTGAGCAGGTACAGGCACGGCAGGACGGTCAGGATGAACAGCATCGTTATCAGCGTGCCGTAGCAGATGACCGTGCCCATCGGCATCCACAGACTCGACTTGCCCAGTATCATTGGGATAACGCCCATCGAGGCGGCGGCAGAGGTGAGGAAGATAGGACGCATACGGCGCAGGGCGGAGTGGTAGATGGCTTGCTCGGCAGTCATGTGCTCCGTGGCGCGCAATTCCTCGGCATAGTCTATCATGATGATACCGTTGCGCACGATGATACCCATCAGGCTCACCACGCCCAGGATGGCCGTGATGCTGAAGTCCACGCCTTGAATCCATATGCCGAAGGCGGTGCCGAACACGCAGAGCGTCATGCTGCCGAAGATGAGCAGGGCGATGCTTATCTTGCGGAAGTGCGCCAGCAGGATGAAGAAGATGATGGCGGCGGCCAGCATCAGCCCACCCATAATCTGGGGCATCCGTTCATCCGTTTTCTCCTGTTCGCCTCCGTAGGTCAGTGTGACGCCCGGCGAAAGCGGGAAATCCTTCAGCTCTTCCCGGATACGGGCAGTCATCTGCATGGCATTCTCGCCCCGTGCCAGGTCGGCCTGCACGCTGGCGGTATAGATGCCGTTGCGCTGCACAATCTGTCCTTCTTTCCATGCAGGCACCACGTCGGCCACCTGGCGCAAAGGCACGTCGGCCAGTCCGGCACTGACGGGCACCAGCTCGTCGTTCAGCTCGGCGGGCCGGGCATGGTCTGCCTGCGTGCTCTTCAGCATGACCGGGATATTATAGTCTTCTTCCCACACGTTGGCTATCGCCAACCCGTCGCCATAACGCATACTGAGAGTCGACTCCAGCCCCAAGTTGGTCACCCCAAGGCGAGTGGCTTCATCTTCTTTCAGCCGAATATCAACGGCGGGCAACGGCTCATTGAAGTCAGTCTGCACCAGTAGCAGGCCGTCCATCCCGTGCAACCGCTCTTCTATCTTCCGTGCATCATGCTTGATAGCCTCCAGGTCTTCGCCCGAAAGACGTACCTCGACGGGATAGACCGCATCGCTATAGCTGAGCTGCTTGAAGCGCACGCGGGCACCGGGGAAGTAGTCGGTATATTCAGGCGTATATTCATCCAGCAGTTCTTCCGTAGCTTCCACTCCTGTCGTGTTCACGATGAACTGCGCATAATTGGTTCCTGCTATCTGCGGAGCATACGAAGTCTGGAAGCGGGGCGAAGCACATCCCTTGAAGGAAGCCACGCTCACCACGCGCGGGTCTTGGCGCAGGATATGTTCCAGGCTGTCGGCAACTTGTGTCGTCACATCTACGTCCGTGCCCGTAGGCAAGGTGATTTCCACAGCAAACTGGTTACGGTCGGCCACAGGAAGCATGCGCTGGGGCAGACGGGAGAGCATTACCCCACCGATGATGACAAATACCAAGCCAACCGCTACCGTAATCTTGGGATGGGCGAAGCAACAGCCGAACAGGCGGTTATAATACTTCTGCAAGAGATCGAGGAAGGAGAAAGCCTTCTTGCCGCCTTGCTCCTTCACCTCCATCGGCTTGCGTATGAACCAGAATTGCATGAAGGGCACGAGCAGCGTGGCCACGAGCAACGACACGGCCAGCACGATGGTGATGCCCCACGGGAAGTGCAGCAGGAAATCGTGTATCATGCCCGTACACGTTGCCAGGAAGGGGAAGAACGTGATGCTGATGGCCAGCGTGGCAGAGAAGATGGACTTGAGGAAGTGCGTGGTGCTCTGGATGGAGGCGTGCCAGCGCGACATCCCTTCGCCCAACTTCTCCAGGTAACTGTCGATGATGACGATGCTATTGTCCACAATCATGCCCAGCGTCACAATCAGTCCGGCCAAGGTCACGGTGTTCAGCTCAATGCCGAAGGCGTAGAACAGCCCGAGGGATATGAATATGGTAATCGGGATGGTCGATGCGGCCACCAAGGCCACACGCAAGGGCAGCAGGAGCATCACCACGATGACCACGGCCACGATGGCGATGATGAGCTCGTGCAGGAAGTTGGACACGCTGTCGTCCACCACCTTCGGCTGGTCGGTGATGCGGAACAGGGTGACATCGGCGGGCAACTCCGGCTGGAACTCGGCCAACACACGGTTTACCTCCTCGCCCATCGCCACGATGTTCTGCCCCTTCTTCATCTCGACGGAGAGCAGGAGACACTTGCGCCCGTTGTTGGTGATGTAGCTGTCGGGGTCGGGATATTCGCGCACCACGCGGGCCACGTCCTTCAGGCGGACGACATTGCCCTGCGGGTCGGCATAGACAATCTGCTCCTGCACGTCGCGCACGGTGTTGAGCGAACGGCTGACGTAGATGGGCGATACCATCGTGCCGTCCTTCACACGGCCGCCGCTGGTGGTGAATCCCTTCTGCATCAGGCTGAGGGCCAGCGTCTGTTCGTTCAGCCCGTACTTCGAGAGGCGGTCGTGGTCGAGGTAGACGGAAATCTGCTCGTTCTGCATCCCGCTCACGGTCATGCGTCCCACGGCGGGGATGCGGCGCAGGCGGCCTTGCAGCAGGTCCATGTAGTCGTCCAGCTCGCGATAGGTCTTGTCCTCGCTCTCCATCGTGATCAGCAGGGCGGAGGTGTCGCCGAAGTCGTCCTGCACCACCACGGCCAGCACGTTCGGGGGCAACTGTGCCTTGAACTGCGACACGCCGTGCTTGAACTTGCTCCAGAACTCGTCCTTGTTGGTCAGGTCGTCGTTCAGCTCCACCTGGATGTAGACGATGCCGTCGCGGCTCTTCGAGAAGGTCTTCTCCTTCTTCACCTCCTTATAAGTAAAGATGTATTCTTCGAGCGGCTTGGTCACCTGCTCCACCATCTCCTGTGCCGTGTTGCCGGGAGCCACGGCCACCACGATGCCCTGCCGCACGGTGAAGTCGGGGAACTCGTTCTTCCGCATCTCGGGCAGGCTGTACACGCCGAAGGCCACCAGGCACGTCACCACCAGGATGACTATCTGGCGGTAGTACATGGCCCATTCGACGAAGTTGCGTTTCTTGTTCTTTTCCATTATGATGAATAGTCTTTGGTTCAGGTCATTTCTTGTCTTCAATGCTTACCGGGGTGCCGTTGCACACCTTGTGCTGGCCCTTCACGATGACGCGGTCGCCGGCTTGCAGGCCTTCTGTCACGACCACGCCGTCGCTCTCGAAATCGCTACACGTTATGTAGCACTTCTCTGCTTTTCCTTCGTTGTCCTTCCAGACAAAGGTGCGGTTCTTCTCGTCAAGCTGCACGATGTGTACCGGCAAGACGTAGGCTGTGTTTTCTCCCTCCGATGCCAGGGCTACTTCGCACACCATTCCCGGCAACAGTTCGCTGCCAGCTTCGTTCACGTTCAATTTCACCTCGTACGAGCGAGACAAGGCATTGGCTGTGACGCCCCTTTCGGTCACCGTAGCCGCGTAGGTCTTTCCTCCAAGGGCGGCCACCCGTATTTGTCCGGCCTGTCCCGTACGGATACGTCCAATCTCAGCCTCGGGCACGGCAATCTTTACTTGTACGTTTCCGGTGGAAACCAGTTTGGCCACGCTCTGTCCGGGGATGACGTTCTGTCCGGCTTCCCCGGTCTTTTCGGCGATGGTGCCGGCATACGGGGCACGCAGTTGGCAGTCGTTCAGTTGCTTGCGTGCCAGGGTCTCCATCGAGCGTGCCTGTTCCAACTTGCTTTGTACCTCTACCCACTTGATTTCTGGCAGGCTTCCTTTGTCGTGCAGTTGCTTCATGCGGCGATAGGCATCTTCTGCTTGCGTCAGTGCTGCCGCAGCAGCAGCGTGGCTACTGCGCGCAGCGGCGTCGTCCAGTACGCCTATCAGCGTTCCTTCTCGTACGTGGTCACCCAGGCGGACATTCATGCTGCGTATGGTCCCTGGGGTGGAGAAGCTTAAAAGTGTTCCGTTTTTCTCTTCTATAGTCCCAGAGTAGTGTCCTTTTTGACTCATGCTGACGGGAGACACTTCGCAGACCTCCACTTTGACAGCTTCGCTGCCGGCATCTTTCTCCAGACTTCCCTGATGGCAACCTGTTATGAATAACATTGCTGATAAACAGGTTGTTACATAGTTGATTCGTTCCATAAGAAATACTTGTTTGAAAATGATGTTGTTCTTAAATTCGCTGCAAAGGAATGGGCTTTCTGTGAAAAACACGATATCTATTCTTCTTTTCAACTGGTCATTTTGGTCGTAAAAGATGAAAAACAGAAGAATGGAACAGAGAAGCAGCGTTTTGTATTATCCCGAATTGGAGGTAAATGTTTTACTTTGCGACGGAAAAAGAAACACTAAAGCATATAATATGGAATTTGGAAATGAAATGAACGACGTAGTTAGGGCCAATCTGGAGACTGCACGCTCGCGCGGGATGACCGTTTACAGCGATGATCGCATCGCCCTTGTTGAAAACCTGAAAGATGTGAGCAGCTCGGGGCCGATACGTTTGGATGCATTCATCGCTGTGTTGTGTTTGCGGGGAAGGTCTTCTGTCTACATCAACGGCAAGCTACACGAAGTAGGAACCAACCAGTTGCTGGTCTGCCATCCTAACATCATTCTGGAGAAAAGCACATTGAGCATGGATTTCGAGTTCCGCACAATCTGCCTCTCCAGGGAATACTTGCAGCAAATGACCGTGGTGGGCGGTACAGACCCTTGGGATGCCATCAACTTCTTTGAGAAGTTCCCGGTGTTACAACTGCAACCGGAAGAAGTGAAGTGCCTCTGTCAATACTACGATTTGATGCGGTCTAAACTGATGGGCACTCCCCATAAGCACTTGAAAGAAGTGATAGACGCTTTGCTGGTGGCATTTTTGTATGAGTTTCGCGATTCTCTCGAACGCCGGGGCGGCTTTAAGCCACAGACCTTTACGTCGGGCGACCGCGTGTTTCGCGACTTTCTCGAGCTACTGACCACGTCCTACCCCAAGTCGCGCAGCGTGTCATTTTATGCCGACAAGTTGTGTCTTACGCCCAAGTACCTCTCTACCGTCTGCAAGGAGTGCAGCGGATACACGGCTTCCGAGCTTATCAACCGTTACGTGGTGAAAGACATCGACTACTTGCTGAAGAAGCGCGACAAGAGCGTCAAGGAAATCTGCAATGAGCTGGAGTTCCCCAACCTCTCTTTCTTCGGCCGTTACGTCAAGAAGCACTTGGGCCTGTCGCCTAAACAATATCGCGAAAGCATTGCAAGCGAATGACGGTGGGGTGCTATTATCTCCCCTCGTTAGCTCGAATCAGTTCGAGAAGCTTGTCAACGGCTTCCGCTTCGGGAATGTTCTTCTCGATGCACTCTTTCTTCTTATAAAGGCTCACCTTGCCGCGTCCGGCGCCTACGTAGCCGTAGTCGGCGTCGGCCATCTCGCCCGGCCCGTTGACGATGCAGCCCATGATGCCGATTTTCAGCCCTTTCAGGTGTGCGGTGGCTGCCTTGATGCGGGCAATGGTGCTTTGCAGGTCGTAGAGCGTGCGGCCGCAGCCCGGGCAGGAAATGTATTCCGTCTTGCTGACGCGTGCGCGGCCAGCCTGGAGGATGCTGAAGGCGGTGCTGTCGATGGCTTGGGCGGGCAGTTCGCCTTGGTTGAAGAGGAAGATGCCGTCCGTCAGCCCGTCGATGAGCAGGGCACCCATGTCCGTGGCTGCTTTCAGTTGGAAGTCCTCCAGATTGTTTTCGGCGTAATGCTGGAAGAAGACGACGGGGTTCTTCAGTCCCTCTTGCATCAGTTGCAGGGCCAGGGCACGTTGTTCGCCCAGTCGGTTGGGGTGGTTGCTTTGCGCGATGAGCACCACTTCGGGATGATACTTCAGGCAAGCCAGCACTTCATCGTTCAGGCCCATGTAGGTGACGAAAAGGAATTTCAGCGGGGCCGTGCAGCCCGATATGAAGAACAGTTGGTCGGCCTTGAAAGCGGGCCAGCAGTCTGCCTGCCCTTGCCAGAGGTCAGCATCGACGATGTACTGCGGGCCTTGCGGACGGTCGGCGGGCAATTGCCGCCCCACATACACATAGTCGGGCGTGAACTGCGGGTCGAAGTCCAGCTTGCCGTCCAGCCGGGCCGAAAGCACCACGGGCACGTGGTCGCCGCCGATGTTGCGCACGGCGCAGGTCTCGCGGCGCACGGGGTGGAGGAAGTCGAAAGACGTGTCTTGCGGGCCGGGGATGTAGGGATGGCCTGCCCGTTGGGCGATGTAGTCCACCAGCTTGCGGGCTACGGGGATTTCTGCCTCGGGTGCCTCGCTCAGCGACACGCGGATGGTGTCGCCCAGTCCGTCGGCCAGCAGGGCACCGATGCCCACGGCCGACTTGATACGCCCGTCTTCGCCGTCACCTGCTTCGGTCACGCCCAGGTGCAGCGGAAAGCTCATGCCTTCGCGTTCCATCGTGTCGGCCAGCAGGCGCACGGTGCGCACCATCACCACGGTGTTCGACGCTTTGATGGAGATGACTACGTCGCGGAAGTCCTCGTCCACGCAGATGCGCAGGAACTCCATGCACGATTCCACCATGCCTTCGGGCGTATCGCCGTAGCGCGACATGATGCGGTCGGACAGCGAACCGTGGTTCACTCCGATGCGGATGGCCGTATGATGTTCCTTGCAGATGTTCAGGAACGGTACGAAACGGTCGCGTATCTTCTGTAACTCCTGTGTATACTCCTCGTCCGTGTATTCCAGGTGCTTGAAAGTGCGGGCGGCATCCACGTAGTTGCCCGGATTGATGCGCACCTTCTCTACGTAGCGGGCGGCCACGTCGGCCACGTTGGGGTTGAAGTGTATGTCGGCCACCAGAGGCACCATGCAGCCTTCGGCACGCAGGGCAGCGTTGATGTTGCGCAGGTTCTCCGCTTCGCGGGTGCCTTGAGCCGTGAGACGCACATACTCGCCTCCGGCTGCTACGATGCGTTCGGTTTGTGCCACGCAGGCGTCGGTGTCCAGCGTGTTGGTGTTCGTCATGCTCTGCACGCGGATGGGGTTGTCGCCGCCCAACGGCGTGGCGCCTATGTTTACGACGGATGTTTCCCGGCGGGAATAGTTGAATAAGTCCACTTTGATAAATGAAGAATTAAGAATGAAGAATTAAGAATGGGAGAGCAGAAAGAGACCGGGCGCGACGTCCGTTTTGCCGGGAGAACCCTTGAGGATGTCGAGGGTCACCCCCGGCCGGAGTGTCAGTTCGTCTTGTACTCGTATTTTACTTCTTTCAGCTCTTCGTTGGCCTTGACGATTTTCTTCTTCAGCCCTTCCTTGTAGGCGGCGAAGGCCTCGGCCAGTTGCTTATCGCTCAGAGCCAGCATCTGCACAGCCAGGATGGCGGCGTTCATGGCGCCGTTGATGGCGACGGTGGCCACGGGGATGCCGGGAGGCATCTGAATGATGGAGTAGAGTGCGTCCACACCGTCCAGCACACTGCCTTTGACGGGCACGCCGATGACGGGCAGGGTCGTATTGGCGGCTATCACGCCGGGCAGGGCGGCTGCCATGCCGGCAGCGGCGATGATGACGCGGATGCCCCGGCCTGCGGCGTTCTTGGCAAATTCTTCAACGGCTTCGGGCGTGCGATGGGCTGAGAGGGCGTTCATTTCGAAGGGCACGTGCAGGTCGTTGAGCAGTTGGGCGGCTTTCTCCATGACGGGTAGGTCGGAGGTGCTGCCCATGATGATACTTACTAAAGGTGTCATTCTTTGAATGGTTAATGGTGAATGATAAATGGTTAATGGGGTAATGAACAATGGTGAATGGTTAATGCAAGGCGCGCTTGTGTGCTTCCCGCATTAACCATTCATCATTATTCATTATTCATTGATAAGGGCTTTGTAGGCTTCGGCGTCCAGCAGGCTGTCGAAGTCGGCTTCGGCGGCAGGTTTCACCTTTATGAGCCAGCCTTCGCCATAGGGGGCTTGGTTCACCAGCTCGGGCTGGTCGGCCAGGGCGGCGTTCTGTTCCAGTACTTCGCCGCCGACGGGCATGAAGAGGTCGGAGATGGTCTTCACCACTTCGATGGTGCCGAACGTGTCGCCTGCCTCCAGTGTTTCGCCTTCGGTCTGGATGTCTACGAATACGATGTCGCCCAGTTGCTGCTGTGCATAGTCGGTGATGCCCACGTAGGCGATGTCGCCTTCCACGCGGATCCACTCATGTTCCTTGGTGTACTTTACGTTAGTCGGATAGTTCATAATAGTTTGTTTTTAATGGATTATTGAATGAAAGAATATTCGCAACATGACGCCGTAGAACGGGTCGAGCACCAGTATCGAGCAGACCAGGCCTGTGAAGAACCCGCCCAACACTTCGCCCAGGGTGTGATGTTTCAGGATGATGCGTGCGCTGCCCAGCAGTCCCGAAACGAGGATAAAGAAACACAGCCACCAGACGGGGTTGTAGTTGAACAGCGAGCAGAATACTGTCACCCCGCCAATCACGGCTCCGGCGCCCGCCATGTGTTCGCTGAGTTTCCAGCGCAGGTTGACCACTACGCAGATGACCATGATGACCAGGGCTGTCCAGATGATGTTTATCATGTACCAAGGCAGGTTCATGCGGTACATCATGACCAGCCCGAAGGCATACGAGGTTATGGTGAGCAGGAAGGGTACGTAGCGCCGTCGGCGTTCTACCAAGTCGCGCAGGCTGAAGCCGTTCATCTTGCGGAAGAGGAAGATGGTGAGCGTGGGCAGGAAGATGGTAAAGATGTAGACTATGGCCAGCACCAGCAGTTTGTAGCCGAGGGGCATCATGCGCAGATAGGTGCAGAAGAAGATGACCAAGAAGGCCAGAAACGGTATGGAGAACGGTGTGAACACCGCCGACACCACGCGCGATGCCTGTAACAGTCGTTTTTCTTCGGTTGCTTCCGTGTATGTTTCTGCTTTCATGAGCGTGGGATTATTTCCGCAGGCGAGCCACGGGGATGTTCATCTGCTGGCGGTATTTGGCCACGGTGCGGCGGGCTATGGGGTAGCCTTTCTGCTTCAGTATCTCGCACAGCTCGTCGTCGGTGTAGGGTTTGGACTTGTCTTCGTTGTCAATACATTCCTTGAGTATCTTTCGTATCTCGCGCACGGACATTTCTTCGCCACTTTCGGTGACGTAGCTGTCGCTGAAGAAGAACTTGAGCGGGTAGATGCCGAAGTTGGTTTGCACGTACTTGCTGTTGCTGACGCGCGACACGGTCGATATGTCCAGCCCGGCTCGTTCGGCCACGTCTTTCAGAATCATGGGGCGCAGCAGCGATTCGTCTCCTTCGCGGAAGAAGGGCAGTTGCAGGTCGATGATGGCCTGCATGGTCTTCATCAGCGTGTTCTGCCGTTGCTTGACGGCGTCGATGAAGCCCTGTGCGGCGTCCATCTTCTGTTTGAGGAACAGCAGGGCCTCGCGCGATTCCTTGCTTTGGTTGGCCTTGTTCTTGGTGTGCTCTTCGAGCAAGGTGCTGAAGTCGCGGCTGATACGCAGTTCGGGCACGTTGCGGTTGTTGAGGCTGAGTGTGACGGTTCCGTCGTCTTCTGTCTCTACGATGAAGTCGGGCACAATCTGCTGCATGTTCTTGCCTATGGCTTCACCCATTGAGGCGCCGGGGCGCGGGTTGAGGCGGCAGATTTCGCGGATGGCGCGTTCGGCCGTATCTTTGTCGATGTCCAGTTTCTGCTGTATTTTGTCCCAATGTTTGCGGGTGAACTCTTCGTAACATTCCTGCACGATGCGTTCTTCGGTCTGCAGCAACGGATCGGGGTCGGTGTGGCGCTGTTGCATCTTCCTGCGGATTTGGATGAGCAGACACTCTTGCAGGTTGCGCGCTCCGAGTCCGGGCGGGTCGAAGTCTTGGATGATTTTCAGCACCTGTTCCAGTTCTTGCGGGGTGGCTTCGATGCCGGTGTAGATGGCCAGTTCGTCGCTGATGCTGTCCAGGGGCTTGCGCAGCAGGCCGTCGTCGTCCAGCGAGCCGATGAGATATTCGGCCAGTTCGCGTTGGTGAGGCGTCAGGTCCTGTTCTCCCAACTGTTCTTTCAGGATTTCGTAGAAAGAGGTACTGTCCGAGAAGGGGATTTCCTCCGCCTTGTCGTCACGGCTGCGGTTGTTTTCTTGCAGTTTGTAGTCGGGTATGTCGTCTTCTGTCAGATAGTCGCTCAGCGAGTCGTAGTCCGTGTCGCCTCCGTCTTCGGGGCTTTCGCGGTCTGTGTCGGCCGTGTCGGCATAGTCTTCGTTGTGCGTTTC
This sequence comes from Candidatus Bacteroides merdipullorum, assembly GCA_019116045.1. GTDB lineage: Bacteria > Bacteroidota > Bacteroidia > Bacteroidales > Bacteroidaceae > Bacteroides > Bacteroides merdipullorum. Next base: position 13,858 of record DXCK01000125.1, read on the forward strand.
TTCTTTGCCTTCTTCCAGGGCGGGATTTTCCAGCAGTTCGGCACGCACGCGGTCTTCCAGTTCGACGGCGGGCAGCTCCAACAGTTTCACTACCATGATTTGTTGGGGCGACAGAGTTTGCACCTGTTGCTGCGTCTGCGTCTGTACTTGTCGGGAAGCTTGTGCCATATACGATTTGTTTCGATTGTTGTCGGCTACAAAAGTAGTGAATAGTTTGCGAAAGCGAAACATTGCGGGGCGATATTTCCGTCGGCGGGCTATTTTTGCCGCATGGGATGACACACTTTCCTTTTTTCTTCTTATCTTTGGGAACTTTTCCCGGCGGGAGGGGGAGGCGTGCCGCCGTCCTTTCCGGTGCGGAAGAGCCGTGCCTCGTGTCCGGACGGGCGGCGGTTCTTGTCCGTCAGAGCCGGGGCTTTCCCGCAGCGTGGCTGTTGTAGCTGCGAGAGGTTGACATTCAGTTGGTTAAGGATAGACATTAAAAAGATAAATTGATTTATGTTTGCAAAAGAGGCTTACGTGCAACGCCGTGCCGTGCTGAAGAAGGCTGTGGGTCACGGCGTGCTGCTGTTCCTGGGTAATGACGAACAGGGGCTTAACTACGAGGACAACACGTTCCGCTACCGCCAGGATTCTTCCTTCCTGTATTATTTCGGCCTTTCGTTTGCCGGGCTGAATGCCCTGATTGACATCGACGAAGACCGCGAGATTATCTTCGGCGACGAACTCTCCATCGACTACATCGTCTGGATGGGTACGCAGCCCACCCTGCACGAAAAGGCGGCTGCCGTGGGCATCACGGAGACCCGGCCTGCCGCCCAACTGACTGAATACTTGCACAAGGCCGTGCAGCAGGGGCGCACCATCCACTACCTGCCTCCCTACCGCGCCGAGCACAAGCTGAAGCTGATGGACTGGCTGGGCGTGCCCCCTGCGCACCAGGAGGGCTCGGTGCCTTTCATCCGCGCCATCGTGGCCCAACGAAACGTGAAGACGGACGAGGAGATTGCCGAGATAGAACGCGCGTGCGACATCACTGCCGACATGCACATCGCCGCCACGCGCTTCATCCGTCCCGGCATGTATGAATACGAAGTCGTGGCAGAGATGAACCACGTGGCCGAAAGCCACAACTGCGAGCTTTCGTTCGCCACCATCGCCACCATCAACGGGCAGACGCTGCACAACCACTACCACGGCAACCGCATCGAGGAGGGGCAACTCTTCCTTATTGACGCCGGAGCCGAGCTGCCTTCGGGCTACTGCGGCGACATGTCGTCCACCATCCCCGTCAGCAAGACCTTCACCCCGCGCCAGCGCGCTGTCTACGAGATTCAGAACGCCATGCACCTCGAGTCGGTCAAAGCCCTCAGGCCGGGTATCCCTTACATGGACGTCTACGACCTCTCCGCCCGCGTCATGGTGGACGGCCTGAAGGAGTTGGGGCTGATGAAGGGGAACACGGAAGATGCCGTGCGCGAAGGCGCCCACGCGCTGTTTTACCCCCACGGGCTGGGTCACATGATGGGCTTGGACGTGCACGACATGGAGAATCTGGGCGAAGTCTGGGTGGGATACGACGGCCAGCCGAAGAGCACGCAGTTCGGGCGCAAGAGCCAGCGTCTGGCCATTCCCCTGCGGCCGGGCTTCGTGCACACTGTCGAGCCGGGCATCTACTTTATCCCGGAACTCATCGACCTCTGGCGCAGCCAGGGCAAGTTTACCGATTTCATCAACTACGACAAGGTGGAGGAATACCGGCACTTCGGCGGCATCCGCAACGAAGAGAACTACCTCATCACCGAGACCGGCGCCCGCCGCCTGGGCAAAAAGATTCCGCTGACGCCCGACGAGGTCGAGGCGTTGCGCTGACCTGCCTTAAAGAAGAGCGGCCGGTGTCCGAAGGGAAATGCTCCCAAGGACACCGGCCGCTCCTTTGTTTCACGGACAGGCTGGTTACGGTCAGTCTTGCGCCAGCTTCTCTTTCAGCGTGGGCACCAGCAGGTTGTGGTCGCGCAGGTCGTTGCGCAGCCGGTAGCTGCCGTCCTTGTCCACCACGATATACGACGGGATGCCGTCAATCTGGAACTTGTCACAAAGGTAAGCCCACTGCTTGTCGTTCAGGCGGAAATGCTTGCCCCGGATGTCGGCAATCATCGTCTTGTATTGGGCGATGGGCGAAGTCTCGTTGGCGATGTATATCCAGACTAAGTTGCCGTCGTTCAACTCCGAGCTCTTCAGCGGCTCTGTTTGCCGGATGGAAGCGCGGCACGGACCGCACCACGTGTTCCAGAAGTCCACGAAGACCACCTTCCCCTTGTAGGGCGACACGATGGCATCGAACAACTGTTCTACCGGCACCTCGGGCGTCGGTTCGATGACGGCTTTGCCCTCCACCTCTTTCAGTTTATCCAATGTGGTTTGTTGCATCTTGCGCAGGGCTTCTACGTAGAACGACTCATCTTCGGAAAAGACTTTCAGATCTTCTTCTGCCAGTTCGCCGCCTTTTGCCTTCTGGATTAGGCGGGCAAACTTGCGGAGCGAGCCAATCAATCCTCCTTCGATGCCGGCAACCTTCATCCAGGCATCGTCTTCATAAACTACGGGGCCGGCATAATCGTATGCCCGTTTACCCATCAGCAGCATGGGGTCGTTGATGTCAAACAGTTGGCAAATGACAGCCTGGTCCTTCGGCGTCAGTTTGTCTATACCCTTGACCGGATTCTTGTAGTCCCAGTCTTGCTTGGCGGCCCGGTAGTTCTGTTCTCTGATGTGGTCGCCTTGCAGTATGGCCGCTACTGCTTCTTCCTTCAGTGAGCATAGGTGCAACTCCTTGCCGAGTGGGGGGAGCGTGTCTTGGGCGATGCTGTCCGCAAGCGTCTGATACGTCTTGACAACGTGGGCTACATAGTCTTTTGCACTCATCTTGTAGTCGGCGAATTGTCCACTGTACAGGTTCATGGAGTATCTTCCGTCGTATTGCTCGTTGTTTGACCAATTGTTCAGGTTGGCGTAAGTGCCTTTAGCATACACTTGCCGTAGGGCAGGTCGCTGGAAGCCTGCCCGGCGTGAGATGGCCCTCAACCCTGTTATTCGCATGTCTGTATAGAGTTCTGCGTGTTCGCCGGGTGCCAGCCAGAATGTTCCTCCTCCTAACTGATGCCCTATAACGGCGAAAGCCTGGGCAGGGCCGTATTGCATAAAACGGAAGGTCGCTACGCCTGTGACAGAATCGATGGACGCGATGTACTCATCCTGGCCGCCCAGCAGGGTGTTGACGTATAAGTTGATTTCTTTTCCAAACTCTTTGCGGTAGTTCAGCAGGTGCAGGTCGACTGTCGTCTCGCCGATTCGGAAGATGGGGGCGGGCATCGGTGCGTTTTCGTTTATCGCAAGGGCTTCGGCGGGGATACCTTGGGGTGCGTCGTACTCTGTCTTTCCGGTCAGGTCGATGCCGAACAGCTTGAAGCAGTCTTCGCAGTCGGACTCAATGAAGTCGAACGACTTGGTGCGGAGCGGGAGCGGTTGGAACGTAAGCTGGAAAGTTGCCTCTCCAGACTCGGGCATCCAGAACAGGGAGTCGGGCGTGATGCCTTCCGCGCGGGTCATGGCGTACTTCCGCCCGTCGGCCCGTAGGTATGTGCGCGAATCAATCCTAATCCACATATGAGGGTTGAAGTACGCGTCGACCGTCAGAATGGTCGCTGTGTCCGTCAGTTCTACGCGCGAGACGTCCAGCGTCATCGTATTGGCGGTTTCAATCAAAGGATTCTCCACCGTGCGGGGGCCGCTGGTGCATGCTGCCCATAGGAAAGGGAGCAGGAGGACGAATAGTTTTCTCATGTTCTTGTTAGTTTTATTTAAATGTGAATAATGTGTTTAGTGTCAGGCGTGCAGTTCCAGGATGAAGCGTGCTCCTTTGTTGTAGGACGGGTCGAGCGTCAGGCTGCCGTTCATCTTTGTGGCCTCTAAGGAGCAGATGGGAAGCCCCAGACCGTCGCCTTGTGTCAGGTCGCGCACGGCGTTGAAGGGCTTGAACAGGTTGGCCCTGCGGTCTTCGGCAATGCCACAACCCGTGTCGGTCACAACGAATTGGTGGGTGTGTGCGCCGCGCTTCTTGAAGTCCAGCCAGATTTTGCCTTCGGCGGGTGTGTGTTTGGCGGCGTTCAGCAGGAGATGGCGTAAGACTTTGGACACGTGTTCTGCATTGATGCGCACGTTCAGTTTGGGCGCATTGACGGTCAGCGCGACGCCTTCCTGCATTTGGTTGCGCACTTCGTCGGCCACCCGCCCGCAGAAGGTGGCGACGTTCGTATCCTCCAGTTCGTAAGGCTCGCCCAGGGTGTCTTCCAGCGCCGAAAGTTCTTCGATGTGGGTGGTGAAGGCTTGCAAGGCCTGCACGGCGGGCAGGTTGGCGTCCAGCGTGTCCAGTGTGGGTTGCATCTGTGCGGAGATGTGGCTGATGAATTGCGTTTTCAGCGCCAGGTGTTCGTTCAGTGTACGGATGCTTTTCTGTTGTTTGCGGTTCAGCGCGACGAAGCGCAAGAGCACGATGCCTCCCAATACCAGTGCACCCGCCAGGATGGCTGCCAGGATGCACAGCCCGACAATGGTGTAGCGGCGGGCTGCCAGGGCATCGTCTTTTTCGCCGATGGTTTGCAGACTGGAGTCGTATTGGGCTTTCAAGGCGTTGTATGCTTGCTGTGCCTTGATATTGGCAATGGAGTCGTGCCACGCCATGTAGTTAGAGTAGGCGCGCGCCATCATGTTGGTATTGCCCGAGCGGCGGCTCATGCCTATCAGTTCTTGGTAGCAGGCCTCGGCCTTGTCATAGTCTGCTTGCCGGGCATATTGCTCGACCAAGCGTTTGAATGTCTGGTCGCCCTGTGCGTTCATCCCGAAGGTGTAGTAGTAATTGGCCTGTGTGTAGAGCAGGTTGGTGGACAACGAATCTACCTTGGCCGCCTTTGCCCATCCTTCCAACTTGGACAGTTGTTCTTGGGCACTGGCGCTCTTGCGTAGTTTGATATACATCCGTAGGCGCTCGCGTGTCACCGGGTAGCGCAGGGCTGGCATTTCTTTCCCTGTCTTCTGTTCTCCGCCAATGATGGTGCGTTCTACGGAGTAGAGCAGGTCGAAAGCTTCGTTGTAATAGTTTTCGCGGTGATAGAGTGCGGCTGCCTGCACGCCACATTCCGTAGCCTGGGCATATTGTTCGTTTGCCGCAAAGGCGTTGTAGGCTTGCAAGAAGAGGTAGCGCGCCCGGATATAGTCTTTTTGTGCCAGGCTTGCCCGTGCTTGCTTTTCGAAGTCGTTGCCGCGTTCTTGCGCCCCTGCGGTCAGGCAGAGATGGCAAATAGCCAGTAAAAACAGTAAACTGATGACTCTTTTCATATCAAATGATGCTTTGTTCGCCCGTAAAGTTACGACATTCTTTCATAGCTTGTACGTCGGGGCGTCCTTTTTTTGAAAAGTGGCGGGACGCCCGTCACTTCGGCGGTCGAAGAAGTCATTCCTTCTCCGGGTGGGCATAGTCGCTCTCGTTCTTCACGCCTGTGATGTCGCGGCTGTCGGGGACGGCGGTCAGCAGTGCCTTCCATTCCTCCCATGTCCAAGCGGTTGGCGGTGTGAATTGCTCCGACTTCATGTAACGCAGCAAGGCAGTGCGGAATTGCCGGCCTTCGGATGTGCCGGCTACGGCGTCCAGATTGACGGTGCACATAAGCAGGCGACCCGGGCCTATGCAGGCTTCTAACACCAGACCCAGTTTATGGTTCCGTTCGACGTTGTCTATCACTTGCACCAGCGGGCGGTAATCGGCTTCTGTTGTGTTCAGGATGAAGGGACGGCCGTTGCGGGTGATGCTCCACCATTGCCAGCTACTGTGCGCTTCGGTGGGGAAGTGGCGGAACAGGGGATGACGGGGGTCTACCAAGATGGACAAGGTGCCGGGCGACACTTCTTTGCCTGCATTTTCCGAAATGGTTTTGAACATGGCGTAGTTCCAATAGTCGGGCGTGAACAGTCCGCCTACGCTTTGCTGCCGGATGCTGTCGTGCGAAGGGAGGAAGAGCACCCGTTCGCCCGCTGCCAACCTGCTTTTCATCTCTTCGTCGGCCTTGTCGGTGATGTAGATGCCTTCGGTGCTTTCTGCCGCTTCGTCGGGATATACCCACAGGTGATAGTAGTTGTGATAGGTTCCGCTTTTCAGGCGTAGTGTCAGCCGTTGGGGGGCTTTCAGGTCGTTCAGCTTCACGGTGATGCTTCCGATGGTGGCTACGTCTCCTTGGGCTACTGAAGCCGGTATCTGCCCACTCCGTTCCCAATGGCCTGTCTCGTCGGTCAATGTCCAGGAGAGAGGGGTGTGCCAGTCGTCTTCTTCATAGTTGGACAGGGCGATGGGGATGGTGAGTTCTTGTGAGTTCCATACGCAAAAGTCCTGAATCAAGGCCAAGGGAACTACCGGTGCGCAGAAGCCGCGGAAGGTCTCCGGGTCGGCAATGCCCTTGCTGTCCATGAAGGCGTCCAGGATGCCCACCAATGCGGAACCTTGTCCGGGATAATCCTGGAGGTCCAGCATCTGGAATCCGCCGAAGCCGGGGGTGCGGAAAGCATATTCGATGTCAGCCTTGTAGCAACTCATGGCAAAGCGTCCGGTGGCTTTGCTGAAGTCGTCGGCCTGGCTGTATAGTCCGTTAGGCTTCAGCCTGTCGCGGAATATTTCGAGGTTGTAGGGGTAGAGGACGCCTTTGTATTTGTATATCTGCTGGTAGTCCGGATAGATTTGAAACTGGCACGTCTCGTGTCCTACTACCGGTCGCGGACAGGAGGCAATGGCTTGCGCATAGTTGTCCACGGAGTTGGGACGGGTGTTGTTCAGTATCCCTCCTTGTTCGGCGTCCACGAAGGCAAACGAGGTGCGCACGTGGCTTTCGTACAAGGCCGAACCGCCCACCCTGCATGTGACGAAGAAGTCTTCCCCGTCTTGCGGACCCTTCCAGCCCAGAAAGTTGTTGGCACCAAAGCAGTAGAGATGGCGGCTGTCTTGCTGTCGGAAGTCTTCTATCCATTCGCGCATCACTTCGATGTCGCCGCCCAGTTCATTGCCCAGGCCGAGCATCATGAAAGAGGGGTGATTGCCCAGTTGCCGCAGCACCATGTCGCCTTCGCGTTTCAGGAAGGTGTTCAGGGCTGTGTTCTGTCGGTCGATGGTGCCCCACAGGGGCAGTTCTATCTGGAAATAAATGCCTTCGATGTCGGCGGCTCGCAGGGCTGCGGCTGGGGGCGTGTAGGAGTGGCAGCGGTAATGGTTCACGCCGTATTGTTTGGCGATTTGGAATACCCGCCGCCACGAAGCGACGTCCATCGGGGCATAACCGGTCAGCGGGAACACGCAGGCGTCGTGCTTGCCGCGCAAAAAAGTCTTCTTCCCGTTCAGCACAAATTGAGTTCCTTCTGTCGAGAACTGCCGCATGCCAAAATCAGTTTGACAACCGTCTTTCCAACGGCCTTGGCGCAGGCAGATGTCCAAGCGGTAGAGGGCCGGGTGGAACTCGCTCCACAGCAGGGGAGCGTCGCCCATGTCGATGGTCAGACTGATGTCGTTGCGCCCCTCTTGTAGCAAGACTTCCCGCGTAAGGGTGGGCAGTTCGTGCGACATCGGCGAGTTCCATGCGTGTCCGCCGACGCTTATCCGTGCCTTGCCTTTCTTTCCGCCGATGACAGCCAGTTTCAAGACAGCCTGCTTCCGCTCGACATCCGGATATACTTGGGCGTCTTCTATATAAGTAGCCTCCCGGGCCTCCAGGCAGAAGTCACCCAAGATACCGTTCCAGTTGGTCTGGGTGGCGTCGCTCCAGGCATGCGAACCCTGTATCTCCTTGGGGACCGACGTTGGGGAGTTGTCAATGCGGATGGCAATGCGGTGTGTGCCCGGCGTCAACGGGGGCAAGTCGTAGCAGTGAGGTGCATAGATGTGTCCCTGGCTGCCTATGCTGTCGCCGTCCACCCAGAGCGTGCTGGGTTTTGTGCGTTCCATCAGCAGCCTGACTTTCTTCCCTGTCCACGAGGCGGGGATGGTGACATCGCGTTCGTATGTTACTTGTCCGGCAAAAGGATACAGACGGGTCAGTTGGGCGGTCGTGCACGTGTCCGTTTGTCCGCCGCCCAAGTGGTTCTCATCCGTAGAGCCGGGCAGGCGACATTCGCCTAACGATGACTGCCAGACTCCGGACAAGGCTATCCGTTCGCGCTGCCAGATGCTCGTTTCTTGTCCGTACAATTTAATGGCCAGGCATAGGCAACAGCCGCACATAAGCAATGCTTTCAGCAGGCGGCCGTTTCTTGTTTCCTTTTTCATGTTCGTATCTTTGGAAAGGTGAAAATGATTGTCGGGCAAGCGGATACAGCTTGCTCCGACAAAGGTATCCAAATTGGGGGAATATGTCAATAGTATCCTTCCCCTTTTTGTTGCGATGAAACATTTGCATCCCTTCGAAACGACAAAACTTACCTGTTGATTATCCTTGCCGGTGACCTCGAAGAAGAGTCTTGCTTCTTCCGGACAAAGAGCGAGGCTCTCTCCCTGGGTGGCGCAGTCAATACTTAAAGCTGCTCCCTCCCAGGAACTCGCGCAGCAGCGACGTGGGCGGAATTTCTTTGTCTTGCACGGGGATGAAGTATTTGATGAACTTCAGCAAGCGGTAGGCCTCGGCATATTCCGGACAGTTGCGTGGTACGCTGTTCAGGATGGGCTCGGCGTGGTAGCGCAGTACGGCAAATTCGAACAACAGGGCCGAGTTGAACATGACGTCGGCATTCTCTTGATACGGGAAAATCCACTTGTCCTCGCCTGCCCGTACGCTGGGCCAGCGCGAAATGGTCTCCTGCGCTGAACAGCCACGGTAGTTATAGTCCCGGATGATGCGTCGCAACAGGCGGTTGTCTGTGGTTGGAATCCAGTTGTGGTCATCCAGCGAAATCGTGGTCAGCGCCGACACATAGATTTTGAACTTGTTTTCATCTGGAATTTGCGGCGTCAATTCCGGATTAAGGGCATGGATGCCTTCCAGGATGAGTACCATGTTTTTATCGATACGCAGTTTCTCGCCACGGAATTCCTGTTTGCCGGCGGTGAAGTTGAAACGCGGTAACTCAACTTCTTCTCCCCGTAACAAGGCTTGCAGTTGGTCGTTGAACAACTGGAGGTCGAGCGCATAGAGCGATTCGTAGTCGTAGTTTCCGTTGGCATCGCGCGGGGTCTTTTCGCGGTCTACGAAGTAGTCATCCAGCGAGATAGGATAGGGGCGCAGCCCATTGGTCATCAACTGAACCGACAGACGTTTGCTGAAAGTAGTCTTTCCGGACGATGATGGCCCGGCTATCAGTACCAGTCGTCCGTGAGGGCTGTTGTCCTTGCAGCGGTTGTAGATTTCATCGGCAATTTGGGCAATCTTTTTCTCTTGCAAAGCCTCGGCCACTTTGATGAGGTCGGTGGCCGCTCCCTCCAGGCATGCGCGGTTGAAGTCGCCCACGTTGCTCAGACCCATGATGTGGTTCCAGCGCAGGTGTTCCTTGAAGATGTCCAACATCTTCTCCTGCTTGACCATTTCGTCCAGTTTGGTCGGCTCCGTCTTGTTGGGGATGCGGAGCAACAGCCCGTCGTAATACTTTACGAGATCGAACAGGTAGATGAACCCCGTGCTGGGTAACAGATTGCCGTAATAATAGTCTATGGTATCATCCAGCGTATAATAATAAGTATAAAGCGAACCGGACGTTTCCAGCAGTTTCACTTTGTCGTTCATGCCCTGTTCGCTAAAGATACGCACGGCCTCTGTCGTGTGACATTCGGTGCGGTGGAACGGGATGTCTTGTGCAATGATTTCCTGCATGCGTTGCTTAATGGCGGTGACGTCGGCTAACTCGATGGGGCGGCCAATGCGCAAATTGCAAAAATAGCCTTTTGAAACAGGGTGTTCCACATAGAGTTTTCCTTGCGGAAACAGTTCGCGCACGGCTTTGTAGAGTATGAAACAGAGCGAACGGACATAAGTGCGCATGCCCGAAGGGTCGCGCACATCGAGAAACTCTACATCTTTGTTGTTATAGACCCGGAAGTTGAGGCCTTCGGAGCGGTTATTGACTTTGGCACTGACCACCTGATAAGGGAAATCAAGATTTAATCCCTGATAAATTTCCAAAAGTGTGCTTCCAACAGGAAATTCTTTGGAAATATTATTATTTTTGCAACAAATTTGTAACACGTGTTTCATCTTCCTTTCTTTTGAAATTGCACCTTAAAGATAGGGTTTAAAACACAAGCTTCAAAGAAACCCATTAAATAATTATAGATGGAATATTCTTTTTATGATTTGTTAAAGCTGCTCGGCTCCTTGGCCTTGTTTTTGTATGGCATGAAGATTATGAGCGAGGGGCTTCAGAAGTTTGCAGGCGACCGCTTGCGCAAGATTCTCACCGTGATGACAACCAATAGGGTGACGGGAGTATTGACCGGTATGTTAATAACCGCCTTGGTACAATCGTCTTCGGCAACCACTGTGATGGTGGTCAGCTTTGTCAATGCGGGACTACTCACTCTCTCCCAGTCTATCAGTGTTATTATGGGAGCCAATATCGGTACCACTGTGACAGCCTGGGTCATTTCGGCATTGGGCTTCCAGGTCGATGTCTCTGCTTTTGCTTTACCGTTACTGGCTTTCGGTATTCCGCTGTTGTTTTCGCAGAAAAGTTCCCGTAAATCGGTAGGTGAGTTCATCTTTGGCTTCTCCTTCCTGTTCATGGGATTGGCGATGTTGCAGGCCAATGCCCCCAATTTGGAGAAGAACCCCGAGATGCTGGCCTTTGTTCAGGAATATACGGACATGGGCTTTGGTTCGGTGTTACTCTTCGTGTTTATTGGTACGGTGCTTACCATGATTGTCCAGGCTTCATCGGCCACGATGGCCATTACGCTCATCATGTGTGCCAATGGTTGGATTAGTTTTGAACTGGGCGCAGCATTGGTATTAGGTGAAAACATCGGAACTACCATCACAGCAAACCTGGCTGCTTTGACTGGCAATACGCAGGCACGACGGGCAGCCTTGGCTCACTTGGTATTCAATGTCTTTGGTGTTATCTGGGTGCTCTGCGTTTTCCCCTTCTTCACAGGTGCCGTATCTTGGTTTGTAGAGAATGTAATGGGTGTGACAGAGATGTCGGTAGCTGTTCCTTTCAAACTTTCGGCTTTCCACACCGCTTTCAACGTGTGCAACGTCCTGGTATTAATCTGGTTTGTCCGTTTCATCGAGCGGACGGTTTGTGCTATTATCCCGCAGAAAGAACAAGACGAAGAATATCGTCTGCGTTTTATCACAGGGGGCATGTTGTCCACTTCCGAGCTTTCTATCTTGCAGGCCAGTAAAGAAATCCATTTGTTTGCCGAGCGTATTCACCGTATGTTTGGGATGGTGCGCGACTTGTTGCATACAGAAAAAGACGACGATTTCAACAAACTGTTCAGCCGGGTAGAAAAATATGAAAACATCAGTGATAGTATGGAATTGGAAATCGCCAACTATCTGAATCAGGTTTCAGAAGGCCGTCTGAGTTCAGAAAGTAAGTTGCAGATTCGGGGTATGTTGCGTGAAGTGACAGAGATAGAGAGCATAGGAGACAGTTGTTATAACTTGGCACGTACTATTAACCGTAAACGGCAAGCGAATGAAGACTTCACGGAAGGACAATATGAACATATTCATGAAATGATGAAACTCGTGAATGATGCTCTATTGCAAATGCTGGTAGTTGTAGAACGCACAGAACATCAGCAGGTAGACGTAAACCGTTCGTTCAACTTAGAGAATGAGATAAATAACTATCGTAACCAGTTGAAGAATCAGAATCTCATCGACGTAAACAATAAGTCTTACAGTTATCAAATGGGCGTTTATTACATGGATATTATTGCCGAATGTGAGAAGTTGGGCGATTATGTGGTGAATGTAGTGGAAGCCAATACCGATGTGAAAGAAAAGAAATCGGCTTAAGCCAATTCTTTTGTGCAAAGTTTGTCACGTCTTACGGATGTCTTCGCATAAAGTGAAAACGGTTGGTCATGGGAATCTTTTTCCCGGCCAACCGTTTTTTTTGTTCCTATTTATTCGCTTGCTTCAAAGTCTTCTTTGCCTACTCCACAGAGTGGACATACCCAATCATCGGGTAAATCATTGAAGGAAGTTCCGGGTGCAACACCGTTTTCGGGGTCGCCTAAGGCGGGGTCATAAACATAACCGCATACAGTGCAAACATATTTTTCCATATTCTTTTTCTTATTTGTTTGGGTTCATAATCACTTTCTATAAATAGAAAACGCGTCTGCTCACGTCTTGTTCATGCAGGCTTTGGCATTTAAGTTTCTTTAGCAATATTCCTGTACATTCAGTTCGCCGCGCAGAGCCCCCAAAGCATTGAGTGCTAAAGCTTCCAGTTCGTCTTCACCAGGATAGACATGTACGGGGGCCAGAAAAGCGATGCGTTTGGTCAGGCGAGAAATGACGTAATCTGAATGAGCTATCCCACCAGTGAGTAAGATGGCATCCACTTGGCCGCAGAGTACAGCCGCAGAAGCACAGATATGCTTAGCTACTTGATATATCATGGCATCCAGTACCAGTCGCGCATGTTCATCCCCTTTTTCAATCCGTTCGATGATAGCAGGAATGTTTGTCGTGCCCAGGTGCGCAGCCAGTCCCGCATGGCCTGAGATACGTTTTTTCAGTTCTTCGCGGGTGAATCGTCCGGAATAGCACAGGTCAATGAGTGCGCCGGCAGGCAGGGTCCCGGCTCGTTCTGGTGAGAAGGGGCCTTCGCCGTCAAGTGCATTATTGACGTCGATGCAACGCCCGTGGCGGTGTGTACCAATGGATATGCCACCGCCCAAGTGGCAAATGATGAGGTTGAAATCTTCGTATTGTTCTCCTTGCTCGCGGGCAAAACGCCGGGCCACAGCGCGTTGATTAAGGGCATGCCAAGTAGTGATACGTGGCATGAGAGGCGAACCGGTAATGCGTGCCACGTCATCCAGCTCGTCCGTTACGCCGGGATCGGCAATAAAGGCGCGGCATCCGCTGATGCTTTGGGCCAGGTGTGCGGCGATGAGGCAGCCCAAGTTGCAGGCATGAGGGCGGGGAGCATGCAGGGCATCGTGCAGCATCTGTGCGTTTATCTCATATACGCCACCAGGGATGGGCTTGAACAGTCCGCCGCGACCGATGACTGCATCAAATTGCAGAGGAATGTTGTCGGCAGCCAATTCATGTAGCACTACCTCCTTGCGAAAGTCGAATTGGTCGGTGACGTGCGCAAAGGCTGACAGCTCTTCTATGGAATGGTGTAGTGTACGAACCAGTCGCGGGGTAGTATCTTCGTAGACAGCTACTTTGGTGGAAGTAGAACCGGGGTTGATGGCAAGTATCTTCATAGCGGATGATGTTTTAGCTGCGAATCACAAACTACTGTCGGATTATTCCGATGTCAGGCAGGCCATAGCGATGCTGTAATATTTCGACAGCCCCGAATCGCTGCGCGAAGGCAGTACGACGGGACACATGGGCCCTTGCAACAGGCCTGCCATGTCGGCGTGGCAGAACAAGGATACGGTCTTGTAGAACGCATTGGCACTTTCGATGTTGGGAAAGATGAGTACGTCGGCTTCTCCTTCAATGGGCGAAACGATGCCTTTGATGTCGCCACTGGTCTTCTCGCATGCCGTTTTCACGTCCAGAGGTCCGTCGATAATGACGTTGCCAAACTCGCCGGCTTCGGCCAGTTCTACGATGTTTACATAGTCCAGCGAATGGGGAAATTTGGCACTGACTTTCTCCGTGCAGTGGATAAGGGCGATGCGTGGCTGCTGTATGCCAAAGTGATGGCAGGTACGGATGGCATACTGAATCATCTCGATGCGCTGTTGCAGGGTGGGCCGGGGGATGACTGCCGCGTCTGAGAAGAACAGCAGCTTGTCATAAGTCGGAATCTGCACCACAGACAGGTGTGTCAACACCCGTCCACGGGGAAGCAGCCCATGTTCCTTGTCCAAAACGGCGTGCAGCAGGTTGTCGGTATTGATAATGCCTTTCATCAAGATGTCGGCTTCACCGTTCCGTATGGCCTGCACGGCTCGTCTGGCGGCGGTATCAGGGTCATCTTCTGGCAAAACGTGCACATATTGGGGATAATCTTTCAGTGTGGGATAATGTTCCAATATGGCAGGATTACCAATCATCAGGAACTCGGCAATGCCTTCGCGCAAGCAGCGGGCAATGGCATATTCCGTATTGGGGTCGTTGGCGCAGACCACGGCAATGCGTTTCCGTCGGTTCAAAGTCTGCAAGTGTGATGTGAGTTGCTTAAAACTGCGTATAGGGTTCATGGTGTCGGATTTTTGGCAAATATACAGCAAAATGTCGAGAAATGTAGCCTTGTAGAGCGAAAAATTTGAGCCGTATGCTGACAAAAGTTCATTTTCTCTCTTCGTGTAGAGCTTTTGTTTTGTGCGGATGTCCGGATGCTTTCAGGGAGAAAGGATTATTTTTCCGATACAGATGGGGCCTTTATACGGAAAAGATTTTGTAAGTTTGCGTTTGTCAGCAGGAAGTGTTTCTTTAAGCTGTCATGTAGAACTTTTTATTTGTAAAGATATGAAAGGGCGACTTGTTTTTTGTGCATTTTGGCTTGTATTGTTGGCTATTCCCGGAGTAAATGCCACCAAATTGGTGGAGGTGAAAGTGGTGGATAAAGACTATTTGATGCTGTTCTTTAAAGACGGTGAAGTCTTTTATCGCGATGACGGTAAAGGCCCCAGCGCCTGTCGCGGGCATGCTTGGGCGGAAGGCGATGACACGCTGAAAACCTATGGCAGAGAATTGGACGTGCAGTTGGCTGCGCTTGCTTCTTCTTGGTCGGTTGTTTCGCCTGACGATTCTTATTATGAGGCTCCGGGCAGGCAGCCGTTGGCAGTCTATCGCAAGTCGAAGGTGATGAATACAGATGCGAAATTCAACTACAAGCTGGATCATTGGATTTATTTGAAACTGCCTTCGTCCATGAAGGAGGGAAGCACATACGTAGTGAGGCTGAATCCGGCCTTGGGCGCAGACAAGGCGGAAGCGGAGATTGTTTTCGATGTGACCCGTTGCATGTCGGAAGCTGTTCATGTGAACATAATAGGATATACGCCGGAAAGTGCGGTCAAGGCAGCCGACCTTTATCTTTGGATGGGTGACGGGGGACAGCGCGATTACAGTAGCTTTGAAGGGAATAAAGTGTGGCTGTATAATGTGGCGACCGGCAGAAAACAAAGGGTAGGCAAGGTGAATTTTTGGAAGACTTGTCAGACCCATACAGAAGCTTTGGGCAGAAATCTGACCGGTTCTGACGTCTGGAATATTGACTTTACATCGAAGGTCGCTCCCGGGCGTTATCGGCTCGTTGTGGAAGGGGTGGGTTGCAGCATGGATTTCGACATTGATGAAGAGGTCTATTTCGAGCCCTACAAGACGCAGGTGCGAGGTTACTATTATATGCGTTTGGGAGAAGACCGTCCGGACATGACCCCGATTCCCCGGCGTCCCTTGTTTATCCCGGAAACTGACCCCAAGGGATTTACCATCTATCTGACCGATTTGCAGCCTTGGCATCCCGAATGGAAACAGTATCAGGGGGACATTTGGGACGAGCCTCATTTCAAGCCGGCCCTTCAGTCGATGTTCTGGCGTCACCGTTTGCCGGGCAATCCGGTCAATACAGTTGCGCGGGGTGGGCACAGCGATGCTTTCGACTGGGACAGGCATTTGGCGCATGTCAGCAATATTTATGACATGCTTTTGCCTTATTTCCTGACCGGCGGCAAGCTGGATGATGACGACTTGCAGATAGGGGAAAGCGGAAATGGTATTCCCGATGTGATGGATGAAGCGCGCAATGAAGTGGATTTCTGGTTGAGCCTGCGCGACGGAGAGGCTTATTGTCACGGCCTGACAAATCCTTCGGCCGAGCATACGGTCATGTTCCAGGCCGGGGCCACGACGATGGCCGCTTGGGCCAACGCTGCCAATTGCGCCATGATGGCCGACTGTTTCCGCATTTCCGGACATAAGGAATTGGAAGCGTATTATGCGGATGAAGCGGTGAAGGCATTTGATTTCGCTTCACGGCAACCCGACTTGCAGTTGGACGACAAGCAAGACATTGGCGACTGTGTCATGTCTGGACGCGATTTCAAGCATATGGCGGCAGCCTTTCTCTACAATGTCACCGGGGACAAGAAGTGGGAGGACATCATGGCTGCTGAATGTTTGAAGGAAGACGGCAAGCCTTTGGTGCTTGATGCCCGGCGGGGATGCCAGATTTGGGGAACCGCAGCCTACCTGAATACTCCCCGTCCGAGACATTACCCGGAACTATATGCGGCCCTGAAGGCTGCGGTGGCGGAACAGGCCAGGCAGAAACATGTTGTCCACATCGACGAGCGCCCGTCCCGTCGTTCGTCGGACAACAATTACTGGCAGACGGCTCAAAACTTGCATTTGGTTATTCTGGCGCATTTTGTAGCCGGGAAAGACAGCGAAAAGAAACTGTTGGAGAAAACAATGCTGTTAGAAGCCGACTGGGGACTTGGACGCAACCCAAGCAATAGGGTGGAAATGACCGGGCTGGGGCAACGGTGTGTGGAAAATTGCTATACCACCGGACGCAACGACGGCACTCCGGGACTGCATCCGGGACATACTCCCTATAACAACCTGGACACTTGGAACAAGAGCAATGGAAGCGACCCGCAGTGGTTTGTGGAGAAAGGTTATCCGGAGTGGAAGACAGGCGGCTGGCCCCACCAAGAAGCTTATTTCAATTGCCGGTATGTGTGGGCCAATGGCGAGTTCACACCCCGGCAAACGATGCGCGGAAAAATGGCCTTGTACGGCTATTTGCTTGGTATGCAACGGAAGCACTGAGCCTGTGGGTTGTCGGGCGGCTTCCATGCTCCGTCACATCCGTAGACAGCCTGAGCGGCATGTCTATCCTTCGATATTTTGCACCTCCACTTCTTTCACCTTCTTGAAGAGGTCGGAGGCGAAGATGAAGTTGTTAAGCTGTTCGTTGGTCGAAGTGAATATATCATCTTTCGACCCTTCCCACTCTTTGCGCCCTTGGTAGATGAAGATGATTTTTTCACCGATGCCCATCACGGAGTTCATGTCGTGTGTATTGATAAGCGTGGTCATGTTATACTCGCGTGTGATGTCGTGGATAAGGTCGTCTATGACGAGCGATGTTTTCGGGTCGAGGCCAGAATTGGGTTCGTCGCAGAAAAGGTATTGGGGATTGAGGGCGATGGCACGGGCAATGGCCACGCGCTTCTGCATGCCGCCGCTGATTTCGCCGGGATACTTGTTGCCCGCGTCCGTCAGGTTTACTCGGTCCAGGCAGAATTGGGCACGCCTGGTACGGTCGCGCAGCGTGTTGTTGGAGAACATGTTGAGGGGGAACATGACATTTTCTAATACGGTCATGGAGTCGAACAAGGCCGCGCTTTGGAAAATCATGCCCATTTCGCGGCGCAGCGACTTCTTTTCTGCTTTCCCCATGGCCAGGAAATTGCGGCCGTCGTACAGCAGTTCACCCCGTTCGGGGGTCAACAGCCCTACGATGCATTTCATCAAGACGGTTTTTCCCGAACCGCTCTGGCCGATGATGAGGTTTGTCTTTCCGTTTTCAAAAGAGGCGCTAATGTTGCTTAACACCTCTTTGCCGTCGAACGACTTATGTAATCCTTTCAGTTCAATCATGGAGTAAATGAAGAATGATGAATCTTTTTAATGAAGAATGAAAAATGAAGAATCAATTAAATGAAGGATGAAGAATGGTGAATGAAGAATTTACGTGGCAGCCGCCATGTAGGGAAGCCGAGATTCTTAATTCCTCATTCTTCATTTAGCTTAAGAGTTGTGTCAGCACCAGGTCGGCAAACAAGATGAGCACGCTGCTGCTCACCACAGCGTCGGTCGACGCCTTGCCCACGGCGATGCTGCCGCCCTCTACCGTATAGCCGAAAAAGGCCGACACGCTGGAGATGATGAAGGCGAAGACGATGGACTTGATGATGCCCATCCACACGTACCACTCGATGAACATGTATTGCAGGCCGTATTCCAGGTCGACGGCGTTCATCATCTGTCCGAACCAACAGGTGCAGAAGGCGCCGATGACGCCCGCAAAGATGCTGAAGATGACCAGGATGGGTATCATCGTAATCATGGCTGTGATTTTGGGCAGTATCAGGTAGTTGGCCGAGTTGACGCCCATGATTTCCAGCGCGTCGATTTGCTGGGTGACCCGCATGGTGCCCAGTTCGGAGGCGATGTTCGACCCCACCTTGCCCGCCAGGATGAGGCACATGATGGAAGATGAAAATTCCAGCAGCATGATTTCGCGGGTCACGTAGCCCACCGTCCAGCGCGGCATCCAGGGGCTTTCGATGTTCAGCTTGATTTGTATGGTGATGACTGCGCCGATAAAAAACGATATCAGCAAGACAATGCCAATGGAGTCTACTCCCAGTTTGGACAGTTCTGCGCGGTATTGCCGGAAGAACATGTACATCCGTTCTGGGCGCGTAAACGTGCGTCCCATTAACATAATGTACCGGCCTACGGTTTTTAGTGCTTTGTTCATAACCTGTAATTTTGCTTGCAAATGTACGGCTTTTCAGCTTATTTTTGCTACATTTGCCCCGCATTTAATGAAGAATAATGAAGAATTAAGAATGAAGAATGAAGAATCAATTAAATGAGGAATGATGAATGATGAATGATGAATCGTCGGCTTCCCTACAGGGTGGTCGTCACGTAAAATTCTTCATTCTTCATTCTTCGTTCTTCATTAAAAAAAAGTTCTTCATCCTTCATTAAAAAAATAAGCATTTATGGAAGAAGACAATAAAATGGTGCTCCGCACGGAAGATTTGGTGAAAAAGTATGGCAAGCGTACGGTCGTCAGCCACGTGTCTATCAACGTCAAGCAAGGGGAGATTGTAGGTCTGCTCGGCCCTAACGGTGCTGGTAAGACGACTTCTTTCTACATGACTGTGGGACTGATTACGCCCAACGAAGGGCGAATTTTCCTGAACGACCTGGACATCACCAAATACCCCGTCTACAAGCGTGCACAGGCTGGCATCGGATATCTGGCCCAGGAGGCATCTGTCTTCCGCCAGATGAGCGTGGAGGATAACATCATGGCCGTGCTCGAGATGACCGGCAAACCTCTGTCCTACCGCAAAGAGAAGTTGGAGAGCCTTCTTTCGGAATTTCGCATCCAGAAGGTGCGCAAGAACAAGGGCAACCAGCTTTCGGGTGGCGAGCGTCGCCGCACCGAGATTGCCCGCTGTCTGGCCATCGACCCCAAGTTCATCATGCTGGACGAGCCTTTTGCCGGCGTCGACCCCATCGCCGTGGAAGACATCCAGCAGATTGTCTGGAAGCTGAAGGACAAGAACATCGGCATCCTCATCACCGACCACAACGTGCAGGAAACGCTCAGCATTACCGACCGCGCCTACCTGCTGTTTGAAGGGAAAATCCTCTTCCAAGGCACGCCCGAAGAACTGGCCGCTAACCAAGTGGTGCGCGAAAAATACTTGAGTAACAGTTTCGTGCTGCGCCGCAAGGACTTCATGGTCTGAGGCCGGGATGTGTCCCGCTGCTTGGAGAAGCTCTCGCCACCGGCCGCGTGCAGGGACGCAATAGGTCTTCCAAAGTAAAATATCTATATACATCTTAATACCAAAGTCGTTCTGAACTCCCTTTTTCTTCGTTTCTAAGCACTCGAACTTGGTACGACCCGGGTACGACCCAGGTACGACCCGGGTACGGCTTTGGTCGGACTTCGGGTGGTAAAGGCTGCTGTGAAGAAATTTGTTTACAAGATAGTCGGACTACACGCAGCCTGAAGCGAGCCCGCTCGAGGGCTATCAAAATCTTTTTTCAAAAATATTTTTGTTTGTAAGTAACTCATATTCAGTAATGGTTGTTTTCTTGTAAGTGTCTGATGTCCAAGTATTTACTTGCGCGACAGAAAAACTCTCCCTTACTTTGCGGCGTAAAAAAGACAAAGACACTTTTGGTGAGTAATGGCTTGCTAATAGGTGTAATGATGAAGAACGTAACATTGATTGGAGTGAGCGGAGTCGTTGAAGCTGTCCTCCTGAACGGGTTGTTGGCAGGAGGCCACAGCGTTTCACCATCGGATATTGAGTAAACTCTTGTATAACTTAAATTGAAGACAGAAACAATGAAAATTTAAGTAGGTAAGTAGATGTTGATATTTAGTTTATACGACAAATAGGAATTTAGACCACAGATAACACAGATAATATTGGATTAAACACAGATTTTAGTATTTAGATTATTAAGAATCAGTGCTTATCCGTATAATCAGTGCCATCTGTGGTTAATCCCGATAAAGTATCATTTAATTTTGCATACATACTTATGAAAAGAATTATTATAAGCCTGCTGGCATCTCTGCTTGCGTTCAACATTTTGTCAGCCCAAGACACTTTCGAAAAAAAGACCTATATTTCCACCTCAGGCGATACACTACGTTATCGCCTGCTCACCCCACTAAACATGCAAAACGGGCAGAAATATCCATTGGTGCTTTTCCTTCACGGAGCCGGAGAACGGGGCCGTGACAACGAAAAACAACTGACCCACGGAGGCCAAATGTGGTTGAACCCCGTAAACCGCGACCAATATCCAGCTTTCGTACTGGCCCCGCAATGCCCGACCGAAGACTACTGGGCCTACGCATCGCGCCCAACCTCATTCGCACCCGACCAAATGCCTGCCAACGTTCCCCTGTCTCCTCTCTTCCGCACATTAAAAGAGTTGCTGGATAAATTTTTGGCCGATTCCAGAATTGACAAAAGACGCATCTATGTCATTGGCCTATCCATGGGCGGAATGGGAACTTATGACTTAGCTGTCCGCTATCCGGAGATATTTGCAGCAGCAGTCCCCATCTGCGGCACCGTTAACCCGGCCCGTCTGAAAAAAGCAAAAGATGTCAAATTCCGCATCTTTCATGGCGATGCAGACAATGTTGTGACCGTAGAAGGTTCCCGACAAGCCTACCGAGCCCTGAAAGAAGCCGGCGCACAAGTGGAATACAAAGAATATCCCGGCTGCAACCACGGCAGTTGGAACCCCGCTTTCAATGAGCCTGACTTTATGGAATGGCTTTTCTCTCAAAAAAAGAAACCATAAAAACAGGCTGGCAACATAAACATACCAACCATGAACATT
Source organism: Candidatus Bacteroides merdipullorum (assembly GCA_019116045.1). Lineage (GTDB taxonomy): Bacteria > Bacteroidota > Bacteroidia > Bacteroidales > Bacteroidaceae > Bacteroides > Bacteroides merdipullorum. Next base: position 35,226 of record DXCK01000125.1, read on the forward strand.
CTACACAAGACATCGCTGGGGCTGGCCTCTCTCTCCGCCGTTCTACCCGTTTATGCGGAAGAAAGGAAACACCCAGCAGAAGACGAACGGCCCAACATCATCTTCATCATGAGCGATGACCACGCCCGCCAGGCCATCAGCATCTACGGACACCCCATCGGCCAAATAGCACCAACGCCTAATATCGACCGAATAGGAAAAGAAGGAGCCGTTTTCTATAACAATTATTGTTGCAACTCTATTTCCGGACCCAGCCGTGCCGCCATACTCACAGGGAAACACAGTCATAAGAACGGATTTATGAGAAACGGCAACAAAGGATTCGACGGTTCTCAACAAACATTGCCCAAAATTCTGCAAGCCAACGGATATGAAACAGCCATTATCGGTAAATGGCATTTGATATCCCGGCCTACCGGATTCGACCATTGGATGATACTCAACGACCAGGGAGATTATTACAACCCGGAATTTATCACAGAGAGCGATACGACAAGGCATCCGGGATATGTGACAGATTTAATCACACAATACTGCAAGGAATGGCTGGCAGAACGGAAGAATCCACAGAAGCCTTTTTTCTTGATGATGCACCACAAAGCCGTACACCGCAACTGGGTGCCAGCCGAAAGGCATTACCGGCTTTACGAACACGCATCGTTCCCCCTTCCCGACAACTATTTCGACACATACGAAGGACGATATGCTGCACAGCTACAAAAAATGAACATCTACCGAGACATGTATGAAGGCCACGACCTGAAGATGGTGGCAGGTATCGGCAGTGACAGCCTTCTGTTCGACCCTTGGCCACATGCCTTCATGGGCACCATGACACCAGAAGAACAACAACGTTTCCTGGAAGCCTATCGCGAACGGAATGATGAATTTTATGCACAAAAGCGCTCCTTCAAAGAAGTGGCCGAATGGAAATACCAACGTTATCTGCAAGACTACATGGCGTGTGTAGCCAGTGTAAACGAAAGCGTAGGAGAAATTTTAGACTACCTCCAGCGTACAGGACTCGACCAAAATACCATTGTGATTTACACCACAGACCAAGGGTTCTACCTGGGAGAACATGGTTGGTTCGACAAACGCTTCATGTATGAAGAATCTTTTGGCATGCCCATGCTGATGCGCTGGCCTGGACACATAAAACCGGGAACCAAAGTGACAGGACTGACACAAAACATCGATTTCGCCCCTACTTTTCTTGACATGTGCGGCATCGGCATCCCCGACGACATGCAGGGCGTTTCCTTCCGCCGCCTGGTCGAAGACGGAAAGACTCCTAAGAACTGGCGCAAATCTCTGTACTACCACTATTATGAATTTCCAGGCTTTCACAGTGTGCGTGCCCATTTAGGGGTAAAAATGGAACGATATAAACTGATATACTTTTATAAAGAAAAAATCTGGGAGCTTTACGACCTGAAAAAAGACCCTTCTGAGATGAAAAATCTATACGGAGAAAAAGGAATGGAGAAAATTACAGAACAACTGAAAGCCGAACTTACCCGGCTGCAAGAAGTTTACCAAGTCCCACCCAGATTGTGCCGCTAAAAGACGAGAAAATGCATACCGACAATCTTTTAAAAACCTGTTTAAATTCATTTTCCCTGCCATCCCCGAGCATTGTTCTCCCCCGACAAACGGGGGAGAACAATGCTCAACATGACAGATACACATCATATAAGCTATATTTCAACAACTACTTACCTACTTACAACAGAACAAATTTAAACACTTTCGACAATGAAAAAGATAACCCAATCCCTACTGTTCGCATGCATGGGATTCTCCATCGGCCTTCACGCCCAAGACATGCGCATGGACACTTATTGCAACCCTTTAAACGTAGATTATACCTACATGATTTACAATGCTGCCAAGGACATTTCTTACCGTTCAGGAGCAGACCCGGCAGTAGTAGAGTTCCGGGGAGAATACTACATGTTTGTCACCCGCACACACGGCTATTGGCATTCCACGGATTTACAGAATTGGAATTTTATCAAGCCGGGCACAAACTGGTATCCCCAAGGATGCAACGCACCGGCAGCACATAATTACAAAGACTCAGTGCTCTATGTATGTGGCGACCCATCCGGCTCCATGAGTGTGCTTTATACGGACGACCCCAAGTCCGGAAACTGGAACGCCACTCCGGCCATCATCCACGGACTGCAAGACCCTGATTTATTTTTAGACGATGACGGCAGTGCCTATATGTACTGGGGCTCTTCCAACAAATGGCCCATCCGTGCCATGCGCCTGAACAAGAACCACCGGTTCATCCCGGAGGAAGGGGAACCTGTCGAACTGTTCAACCTTGTGCCGGAAGAGCACGGATGGGAACGCTTCGGCGAAAACCACACGGACACCGTATTGGCAGGATATATCGAAGGCCCCTGGATGACCAAGCACAACGGGAAATATTACCTGCAATATGCTGCCCCGGGGACTGAGTTCAATGTCTACGCAGACGGAGTATATGTCGGAGACAACCCATTGGGCCCGTTCACCTATCAAGCCCACAACCCCATATCCTACAAACCCGGAGGATACATCAACGGAGCCGGACACGGCAGTACAGTACTGGGCCCCGGAAAACAATACTGGCATTTTGCTTCCATGTCCTTGCCGATAAACATGAATTGGGAACGCCGTCTTTGCATGTTTCCCACCTATTTTGACGAAGACGGCATCATGCACTGCGATACCCGTTTTGGCGATTACCCCCGCTACGCCCCTACTGTGCCCGGAAACAAAGGGAAATTCCGCGGATGGATGCTACTATCCTACCGGAAACCAGCCAAAGGCTCTTCGGCCATAGAAGGACATACGGCAGAGGGCATCACCGACGAGAATTGCAAGACTTACTGGATAGCATCGTCCAATGACAGCACGCAATGGGCAGAAATAGACCTGGAATCGCCGGCAACAGTCAACGCCATCCAAGTGAACTACAACGACCATAAGTCCGACATGTACGGGCGTTATCCCGGCCTGTACCATCGCTACACCATCGAAGGCTCTTTAGATGGAACAAACTGGATAACACTGGTCGACCGCAGCCACAGCTTCAAAGACACCCCCAACGACTACGTAGAATTAGAATATCCAGCCCGCGTACGCTACATACGCTATAACAACATCCATGTGCCTACCCCCTATCTGTCCATCTCAGCCATCCGCATCTTCGGACTGGGAGAAGGGAAGGCCCCCCAACAAGTCAAGGGCTTTACCGCCACGCGCCATTCCGACCGCCGCGACATCACGCTGACCTGGAAGCCGGTGGAAGGCGCACAAGGATATAACATCCTGTGGGGAATCGCTCCGGACAAGCTTTACAGCTCGTGGATGGTATATGGCAACGAAGGGAAGCACCTGATGAAATGCCTTTCCACCGGCCAGAAGTATTATTTTGCCATCGAAGCTTTCAATGAAAACGGAGTATCCAAGCTCTCCAACTTGCAAGAAGTCGACTAAAGCAACAAACCATCCCGGCAGCCGCCTCCTCATTTCCGGCCGAAATCTGCCGGGATTTCCCCCCAATGCTCCGTCTCCCACTTCCGTATGGGCGTGGAGTATGTATTCTCGCGCAACCACTTCTCCGCACGCTCTATCAGTTGAAACAACGGTTCACTCTGGGCATTGCGGGGGAGCTTGGTCTTGCACTTCTTCTGCCGCACCCAGGCGATAGCATTCCGGCTGTCGCTGTAAACAGGCATCTCCAGCCCTTTCTGTTTCAACCAGGCCAAGGCATGGACAATGGCCAGGAACTCGCCGATATTGTTCGTGCCGTATTGCGGACCGAAATGGAAGATTTGCTGGAAGCTGGGCAGATAGACACCCCGGTACTCCATTTTGCCCGGATTGCCGCTGCACGCCGCATCCACCGCCAGCGCATTGCCTTCCAGACCAGGAGGCAGGACCGGCACGGCAGGCTTCCGAGAAGCATGTGCGGAAGACACGGGACGGATATAATCCGTATACGCCGAAGCAAAAGCCGCCTCCGCTTCCTGCAACGTATCGAACGACTTGTATTTGGCACCCGCATACCCTTTGGTCTGTAACTGGCACTCCGTCCAGTTGCGATAGATGCCCGGGGTGACCCCGACCCAGACAACGTAGAACTTCTGTTTCTTCATCTTACAAGTCTTTCAAAAACGGTTCGAGCTTCCGGCAGACGCTATCAATGTCCCCCGCCCTCCGTCTGTTTCCACCTATATCGGGATTTGCCGGTATGCTCCAAGACAGATGGCATCCGGAAACGCTCCGGGCGCAAAGATAAGCAAAATCAAGATACGAACCCACCACCCGGCATAAAAACCGTTCCTCCAAGAAGCCGGGAAAGTCAAGATTTCTTCCTTCCAAATTCGCTCCATGTTCGTATTTTGTTCGTGTCTATACACTCGAACTTGGTACGAGCCGGGTACGAGCCAGGTACGAGCCGGGTATGAACCGCTTTTTAGGGAAACAAGGCGAAGGAGATGTAAACATTTCTCTAACGCCTCGCTGGCACGTAGTGAGTGCTCCTGCTACCCCAGAACAGGATTGCTTAATGCCTGCCCAAGCATACGCAAAAACTCCCTGCCTCCGGCGCTTCCGAAGACAGGGAGTGTATAAAACAAAACAAACAAATGGGCTCCCCACTTGTCAGGGAGGGGAGACGTGGCGCCTCGCGGCGCGGAGAGTATATGGTTACCAAGTTCTTTCCAATGTCAAAGTAGGATTGTCCATGCCCACTAAGTCACTGACAGAGATTGACTGAGAGAAAGTAAGATAATCATAAGTAGGAATTCCGAAGATACTTCCTGTTTGGACACGAATAGAACATTGGAATATCAGTACATCCGTTTCTTCAAGTCCTGCAAATGATTCAAGTTCGATTATACCGTTATTATCTGTCCTTTTCTCATCTGTTACAAGTTCATCACTGTCTGCTTCTTCGTCTCCATCCAAATCTTGATAAATCGAAATAGATGTATTCCGGTTTACTCGGTTAGTCCTTCCATTATAAAGATAATTCAACGTCACAGACAACGGCGGAGTATAATATGCCAATGTCCTCGTATCGTGGTCGAGTGAAGAGAGCTGTATGGTTTCGCTGGCCAAGTTTCTTGTCACAGTAAAGGTGATGTATTGCATCTCTGTGACGTCGTTTGGCTTGTACAAGATACATTGCCCGTCTTCGCGCACGGTAAAGGTGCCGGTCTCGGTCGTGGCCGTAGAAAAATCGAAGTAATCGGCAAAAATTTCCACGATATGTTCGTCACCCTCCGGCAAGACGAAACTATCATCGTGCAGGCGGAACTGGAGCGTCACTTTTTCACCCGCAGTGTGATAAACTGAAAATTCATACCTATCTTGGCCGGAATTGTAACGCAAGTTATCTCCGGTAAGAGCCAAATCCATAAAGTCATAAACCTTATCTTGGTTGGTAAACGACGTTACATTGCTTTTCTCATCTTCCGGGATTGCTTCATTTTCGTCGTCATTACGGAAATAAGGATTGGTTACGACAATGCGGGTGGCACTGTCCGCCATGTTGCTCTTGAAATGAAAGAAGAAAGTCCTGTTTTGCCGATAGTCGTTGTAAGTTACCGTTGCCTGGTAACTGAACGTATAATTTCCTTGCGAAGTCACCGGGATGCGATTTTTGGATACATCCGGATAAAGCGATTTCTTTTCCGGCTCAATATCCAGTGTCAGCGGGAAAACCGACGTAGGCATGTTCTCAGGCAGGCGGACTACCAAGGTCATCTCTGCGCCAATGCTTTTCTCCACATTGTCACAATCCACCGTACTAAAAACAAATTGTTGGCGTACATTGACCCTGACACGGCGTGCCAATCCATTGCGTCCGGCCACAATAAACTCTTGTGTCTCCATCAGGGCGGGCAAAGGGTCGGCAGGGATAATCGTAATCTTGCCATTGTCCCAATCAATCTCTTGCACGGCGGCATGATTGTAACCGCCCCCGTCTTCACCGCCCACGGGGGTTACCTGCACATACTCTTTCCCATTCAGAGACGTACCGTTTTCTTTGTAGTCATAATCCAAGGTAAAGGGTCCTTGCTCGGTAATCATGATATCCAGTTCGCTCACCTCCAACGAGTTGCCTTCGCCGAACTCTATTTTATTCACGTCGCTGATGTCTACCGAGGCAGAGATGTTGTTCGACGCCGCCGCATCCATGGCGTCCTGGGGGGTGTCATATCCTTTGCCCGAAACTTTGTTGATACGTATCGTGTAATGGAAATTGCGGTAGAGATTGAGGTAAGAAGTGATATAAGAACCCTCGTCAAAGCGTACGACGTCCAGCTTGTAGTAGCACGGCTCATTGTCGTACTGTGCCTTCAGGAGCACGTAAGCGGGGTTCTGAGCATTGTCCTGGTTGCGTTCATAGACGTATTCAGAGGCATCGGGCGAAGTGAAGCCATCTTCCCCGGGAACATCTTCCAGTAATTCTCCGTCGTCTCTCGGGGGATTGCATCCGGCATAACCGGAATTATGGGCGGTAAAACTTGCATAAGCATCGCCGCTTGGTTCTCCGGTAATGTCGAAATCAGCAAACAGATGGTCTTCATCCTTTCCCCAATAAGGAGCGACCGTGCCTTTGCTGATTTCACTAAGGACGGTAAAGCCTTGCAGTGTGAAATGTCCGTCATTCGTCCGGTTGATTACCGACACCTGTGCAAAGTTGCGCACCAATTTGACGATGTATCCAGCTTCTGTCAAGGGCGGGGCGGAAATAGCGGTGACAGTCTCTCCGTCTTCACCCAATGTCTTTATGACATGGTCCACTTCCACCCGTTGCCAGTAGGCATCTTTATTCTCGCCCACCGTGAGGCGGCTGAAGATGCTGGCTTCGCTGTCGTCGGGGGTATAGGTGGCAAAATCATCTTCCGACAGACCAAGGACAAAGTGCAGCACGCATTTCCCGTCGGAAGGAGGGAGGTCGACAGTATAGGTGCCTTGCCTTGTATCCGCATCGTATGACTCTACTGTTGCTTGCTCGAAAGCGGTAAAGAAGCCGTTTTCGTCGAAGACAAGGACGAAGAGGTCTTTGCTTTTCACATAATCTTCTGTCAGCGCATCGCCTATGTTGCGCGTGGCGGCTTCCATAGGCGCGGGGATGGAGACTGTGATGCGGTAGCCTTCGCCGGGCTGTGTGCCGGAGGCGGGGGCGTATTCCTCGTCGGTGCAGGCGGTGGCCAGCAACAGGAGGAAGAGGGTGGTAAGATAGATATGTAGATGCTTCATAACAGAATTTTTTATTATTGCATGGGTGCGTCACCCCAAGTAAATCGGTTCGGTTCGTCTATCTTGTCGTTACCCCAATACCATACATCGTAAACGCAACGGACGGAATGTTCACCTGACGGCGAAAAATTGGGACCTGGATTCTGAGGATAGAAGTCTTCGTTGTTATAATACCTACCAGAAGAAGCAAAATAGTCTCCACTAAACAATGGAGGAATTACTCCACGGTCAGAGAGAGTAATTATATATTCAATCTCGGCTTCTGTAGGAATACGCCACCTTCCTGCTGGATACCCATTTTCTTGATAGGAAGCACAACGTTTTTGTGCCATATCATACCCCAAATCGTAAGTAATTCCCCACGATGACGCTATTTTAAAAGCAGGAGCAATAACTTGTTCCACGTCTTTTTCTCGCGTTGGATAATAATAACTCAATTGTTTATTATAATGATCATATTTTGATAAATTAGTCAAACTATTTGGAATACTCGTACGTGGGTC
>DXCK01000126.1 GCA_019116045.1 Candidatus Bacteroides merdipullorum
TCGCTGCAAATGTCTTACCAACACCGGGAGCACCCTGTAGGATGATATTCTTCTTGTTGCGGAGAACGGCTACAAGTCTCTCATAGCGTTTTTCGGTCATATAAACCTCATTAAGGAAGTCATCCTTCGTATATGTATCAATAGAATCTTCGGCAACCACAGGATTTTCGTCTCGGATCATATCGAGAATGAAATCATACTCGCCTTTGGTAAGTTTAAATAGGCTGCCCTGCGGATTCTGAAAATACTCCATACGCTCCAGTTCCGGGCATTCTTTTAGTGTAGCATAGTCAATAGGTGAAGTCAGTCCCTCAACTTTCTCGAAGAACAACTTCTCGCCATCCTGTTCTGCGCTGATACGACCGATCGCAACAATCTGCTTTACCGGATTGGATTCATACCCTATGATCATATCACCGGCTTTTGCGTCAAGGAAGTTCTGGAAGATGCGTCGTTTATTCCCGTTTTCATTATAGAGCGTATAGGATTGAACGTCACCAACGGCAATGTCAGAGAAGCTCCAGATTTTCGGATTCGCATTCAGCCACCAATATCTGCGATCAGCCTCTCCGGAAGCTGTGGCCACATACAATTCAACTTCGCTTAAATCGACTTTATCAAGGGCAGTAGAAAGTTCGTCCCTCAGTTTCCAAACAAAGCTACCATCTTCATCTTTCCCAGCATCACGGCCCGTATAGAGGATGGTCCACCACTGTGTAGAGCCATCTTCTCGTGTGGCTGGAGTGATACCTGTGGACTCACAAACTCTTTTGGCCAGTGCAACAGAACCAGAGTTATAAAAGTTTGGTGTCTCACCGTATTTAACCGCCAGCTGAGTACATGATGCCACGCCGCCGTAATCTTTCATGCGCCTCATAATTTCAAGCGCACTGACTGTAAAGATAGTCCTGTCCTTCAGCAACTTGTCCCAATCGTCGACAGAAAGGCCGGGGTCATAATCAACACCATACCAGCCTGTGGTGGTGTCAACTACTGCATCTTTCTTAGAATAATACCTGCTAATGTAGAAGCCGACATCAATAGTTAACGTTTTCAACTCAGGATCAGAATAGCAGGCGTCCGTTAGCTGTGATTGGAAGATGTTTACTAACTCTGTATCCGATTTCAAATACTCGCTGATCTCATCGTATAGCTTCAGAAAATTGCGAATATTGTCAGCGTAGGCACCTTTTTTGAAGCGGTAATCCGCCTCAAGCTCACTGGCAACTGCCTTCACCTCACTCAATTTGAAAATATAATACTTATCCGGATACCGGAGCCAGAGATAAGTACTGATGGCGTTTTCGTATTGATAATGCTGCCCTGCGCCATTTCCGTACTTCTCCAGTAATATAGAGGATTGATTTTTGAAATCCAGAACACGAGATACTACATCATTGCTCTCATCAAAGAGTGCAATAAACATAGCACGAACTTCCTCTGGGGCAACTTTTGCAAAGCCTTGAATCATTTTTGCCGGGAAGTTATTCATTGACGCTAAGAGATTGCATGTCTTGGAAAGAGAGCGAGTGAGCATATCAGCAAAGTCTTTTGCATTGATATCCCAATTGTCCTGAAAGCACTTAACTGCTTCCCATTTGTATTTTTCGTTTGGCCACTGCTCAGACACAAAGACCTTTTTGTACTGTACAAGGACCTCTTTTAACCGAAATATATCAAACATAAGCTCCCCCCTTTATTTAGTTGGCATTTCGTAGACTTCTGTAAATTTCGTCGGAAAAGATACCAAGCACCTGTCGCTTCATTTCATCGTTGGAGAGCAACAAAGAGAAGAAGTCCTGATTCTGGGAAAGCCCCTCAATCAGTGCATCATCGATATCGTCAAAGTAAGAAAACTCGAAGTCTTTCTGGGTGTTGTTCTTCGCACTCGTCTTCAGCTTGTCCGATTTCATCAAAATATCACGGATCTGGAGCATTGCCTTAACCACAACATCGTTGTCATAGGATTTTCCTGTGCGACTGTTGATCTCGTCAATAATTTCGGACAGCCGTTGTTCCTTATCCTCGGTAAGGCCAAAGTGTTCTGCTGTCGGCAGTTTCACAACCGGTTTTGCCACAAGATTCGGAGAGATGTGTTCTTCTCCTTTTTTCTGCACAAAGTTAGATGCCTGAATTTTCCCGTCCAGGTTAAATCCAGCGCCTGGATGCTTGATGTTGATATATGCAAGAAGATAAGCGATAAAATTATACTTTTTATGCAAGTCATGATCCTCAAAGCAGGACACTTGCAAGAGAAATTCATAGTATCGGACAAAACTACGCATATCAGCGACGGCCTGACGTTGCTCTTCATACTCATAATGATCGAGAAGCTTCTTGCTCTTCTGCAAGAAGAAAGTCAACCGCTGTTTTTGCTTGCTGGTTATCTTTTCGGAGTACAGGATCTCGTTTGCACTGTCGATATCAGCAGGATCAAACAGCGCATAGGCGTCAATCTTAGCCTCCAAATCATAAATTGCACTGGGGGTCACGGAATTGGACAGCAGCGTGGTCGTGTAATACGGCGCAAACGCAGCCTTCATATCTTCGTAGCTGTTCACAAAATCCAAGACAAAAGTCTTTTTATCATACGGCGGGCAGATACGGTTTAAACGGGAAAGCGTTTGGACCGCATTCACGCCCCGCAACTTTTTTAGCACATACATGGCGCAGAGCTTCGGCTGGTCAAATCCTGTCTGGTACTTGTTTGCAACCAGCAGTACCTGATAAGCGTCGGTATCAAATTCTTTTGTGAGACGATCTTCCGGGAAACCGTTCAGGGAAGCCTCCGTGTATTCGTTCTCATCATGGGGCAACTTCACTTTGCCGGAGAACGCTACCAGGGCGTGGATACCCTCATATCCTTTTTTCGTGATGTAGTCCTCAAATGCCTGACGATACTTCACAGCAGCTTGGCGGGAGGCTGTGATAACCATTGCCTTGGCCTGTCCGCCCAGCTCATGCATGACAGTTGTGCGGAAATGCTCAACAATGACCTCAATGCGCTGGGCAATGTTGGTCTCATGTAATTCCACAAAACGGGCAATTTGGCGCTTAGCGGCGTTGGTCTTACAACGAGGATCGTCTTCAATCTCTTTGTTGATCTGATAGAAGGTTGAGTATTCCGTGTAGTTCTGTAATACATCCAGAATGAAGCCTTCCTCGATGGCCTGCTTCATAGAGTAAACATGGAATGCCTCGCGCTGACCTTTGGTATTTAGGCGGCCAAACAGTTGAATGGTAGTGGGCTTCGGTGTGGCGGTAAAAGCAAACATCGAAACATTGGCTTGCTTGCCGTTGCGCTTGATTTCATCGGAGATCATATCTTCCACGTCTGCATCTATCTGCTCACCGGAGCCAAGGGACATGGTCACTGCTGCCATGTCTTTGCCAGCAGTGGAAGAATGGGCTTCATCAATAATCACAGCAAACCGCTTATTTTTCAGGTCCTTTACACTGTCCACGATATAGGGGAACTTCTG
>DXCK01000016.1 GCA_019116045.1 Candidatus Bacteroides merdipullorum
AAAATGAATTTTAAACAAACTAACACCCTGTTCGTTAAAAGAAATCGCCGGCTCTGTCATGTTGAGCGAAGTCGAAACATCTCACTAAGGATTCGCAGACGCAAAGTGAGATCCCTCGGCGATGCTCGGGATGACAGGGAAAATGAATTTTAAACAAACTAGCAACCTGTTCGTTAAAAGAAATCGCCGGCTCTGTCATGTTGAGCGAAGTCGAAACATCTCACTAAGGCCTTGCAGACATGTAGTGAGATCCCTCGACAATGCTCGGGATGACAGGGAAAATGGGGTGACATGAAAAGCGATATTTTATACTTTACGCGGGATGAATTTGTGCATTTTAGTCACAGTACTGAATTCTCCTCCTCCGGGGAGGTTGCTCTCCCCCGAAAACGGGGGAGCCGGAGGGGGTAAGTACCCGAAGGGGGAGGTGGTAGCGATACTACTATTATACTTTCAAAATATGGGTATATTGGCCGCTACCACCCCGCCCGCTGTGCACCCCTCCTCCCCGGAGGAGGGGAATTGGGTTACCTACCCTGCAGATGATGTGAAAATGCACAAATTCATCCCGTGCGTGGTATAATAAACTCTGAGGCGAACTGAAAGAATCGGTTGCCAGTGCCGCAACTACTCGGTTGTCCATCCCGAGGCTAATAGGGTGTCTATCCCGAGGCTAATAGGGTGTCTATTCCGAGGCTAATAGGTTGTCTATTTCGAGGCTAATAGGGTGTACATCCCGAGGCTAATGGACTGTCTATTCCGAGGCTAATGAAAAAGGGGACATACCTTCACAGGCACATCCCCCCGAGTGATTTTATATTAAAATCAAATCAAGCTTTCGGTTTTTCTTTAGTTATCGTATGGATACAGCACCTGGCTTGCAGACAAGCGTATCGTGTTGGCCGGATTGTTGTTGTCAGTCAAGATGAGGTATGAGGGCGCCTCCTCGTTGTCCGTAGTGATGGTGAACGTGCGGGCTGAGCTATATCCAAAGATATTCAGGTAATTGGTAAAACCTAAATATTGGAAATAATAAGAACCGTTGTTGTCACCCTGATTGCCGAACTGCAAGGCTATCTGGTCTTCACCAATCAACTGATAGGCGTACAGCAAGATTCCGGCATAAGGACCACTTTGGAAATAGAACCCGAATCCGCTGCCAGCATTACCCATGACAGCATATACCAACTCTTCGCCTTCACTTTCCAGATAAGGCAGCACAGCATCAAAGCAACGTTGCCCAAACGAGCCCAAACCACTATAGCTCATGTACCATGTACCGCTTATGAATTGTTCATTGAGAGGTGGAACAACCTTAATCATCGTGATGCCCGTCCCCGAAGTTTCGGTGAAAGAATCGGAAGCAGCGTCGTATGTAAAGCCCGTCAAGGTCTGTCCCCACAGGGTGATGGGTTCATAGAACTTATACCCCGTAGGCGTTACAATGAAAGGCGCGGGCATCGAAAGCGCTTCTTCCCCTTCCTGGTAACTGATGGTCATATTGCGGTAATTGACCGATACGGATGCCGTATTCGTGCCATCGCTTATCTGATAACTGTTGGCCTGCATAGCCGCTTCGGCAGCCTGTACCTCCTGAATATACGCGGCCCAGTCGCCTTCCATCGGGGTCAACACGGCATAGCTGCCGGATTTTTTCCCTTTCAGGCGCACCTGTTGGGGCGTAGCTTCCAGAATCAGGAAATCATAGTCACCTTCCAGTCCGTAACCGTTCCCGCCTCCATTTAAGTTGCCGGGGTCGGAGAAGAAGTGGAAAATCTCGTTGTACGTGTCAAAGCTCAGCACGATGCCCGCACTCTGCTTCACACTGAACAAGCTGGTGGCCGTGGCCGTCGGGTCGCTTACAATGTCGCCGGCCACCGTCACACGTCCGTCTTCACTGAAAGACAGCAGTATGTTGTAGCCTCCATACATCTGCGAAGCTTCGGGGTAATACTCCATCAGCCAGCCATTGGCGGCACCCGTCAGCACTTGCATGTCAGCCGCGATGGCTGCATCCGCGCGGTTGGCAGAAGAGTCGCTGAAAATGTCGTCTTCTTCGGGGGAACAGGCGGCAGCCAACAGGACGGCTGCGGCCATGTACAGCATTTTGTATAGTTTCTTCATTGTTCTCTTTCGTTTAATTAGTCAAGTGTTGTCAAATCGTTCACGTCCCATTGGGCAACCTCCTGCGAGCGGCGCTGCACGATGTCGCGCAGTTCGTCCAGGTCGATGCCCCAGGTCGTGGTCATATAGTCTTTCACAATCTCCAGCTTCTGGTTGATGTAGCCCTGGCCCTCGGCACTGGCGCTGCCCACCAGGTTGTCCCAATACTCAGCCGTATTGGTGACGTAAATGGCAATGATTTCCACAAAGTCTTCCTGTGTCTCCGAGCTGGCGTAAGGGGAAACGAAGCCCATGTCCAAGGCTTCCTGGTCACTCACATTCACCCAACCGGTAGGCTGATAACCACTGGGGGTTATTTCATTGAATTCGGTGGGATAATTCTTGGTCTGATGCAGGATGTGGGCGAACTCGTGGTGCATGGTCTTGAAATACCAATAGTTCAACTGCTCCACGTCAATGCTTGTCAGGCTGATGCTGTTCACATTATAAAGGGTAATCTTCAAACCTCCTTCGGCTGTACCTAACACAACGGAACCATCGGTATTGTAAGCCGGAGAACCGACCAAGAACAACAAACGCGGACAATACGTGCGGATGAAGTCTGGGCCAAGCAGTTCCTCGTAAGATTCCAGCCACAGGTATTTGGTGAATTTCGCCAAGGCGATAGAACGGTCGTAATCGGCAGCAACCAAATTATACGTATCGTCCGTTTCCATGTCCTCAAAACGATATTTGAACTCGATGTTGTAGGGCATAGTATAGTTGTTCAGCAACCAAGTATCGAACTCGTTCGGCACTTTACCGGTTTCCGTTCCTCCAAAGATGCTGTTCGGATCCAGGTCGTCTTCACTGCATGACCACAGCGACAGCGTGGCCAGTGCGATAAATATTCCTATCAGTTGTTTCATAAATTCTTTGCTAAAAGATTAAAAGTTCGGGTTAGTTTCTCGGATTGGCTTCCAAACCGGCATCAATCACGTCGGCCGGTAACTGGATGGCACGGCGCGGGTCGTCGACTGTCAGGATATCATCAGCCATGCCCTCACGGTTATGGGCAATCTCAATGCCATAACGCTTAATGTCCTGCCAACGCAAGCCTTCGTACAAGGTTTCAAGGCGACGCAGGTGCAGGATGCACTGGATGATGTTCTCTTGAGCGCCCTCTGTCACTGTGAAGCCTTGTGGGTTAATGCGCTTTTTAACAGTTCGTTGGCTATCGTCCGTCACGCTGGTAGGCATATAATCAATATTCTCATAGAAGTTAACGATTTCCTCTTGAGTGCATTGTGTTTGGTTCAGCGTGTGGGTATAAAGCCACGCATTGATATCTGCTGTGGCATTGGCCAAATCATTCTGAAGGGCATAAGCTTCGGCGCGGCACAACAGTGTCTCATCTGTACTGAAGGCCACAGTCACAGTCCGTCGGTAACCAATGCCATTTACTTTGTCTGTAAATTCAAAGAAGATACCCATTTTAGGAATATAGTTTTTCGTATCCATTCCGACCACGGCACGCGACATAATCAGATTGCTGTAAGCTCCCCACAATCCGGCAGCTCTGGCAGTCTCATTGTTGAAGATGGCATTGGCATGGCCATATCTTTCCCCTAAGTAGTAGTTACCTCCCCAATATCCCCAGGAAGAAACAACAGGGAAGAGCAACAGGTTGGCTGGTTCATCAGCGTCAATATACATATTTGCACGTGTGTCTACGTTTGCAGGTGAATTATTGATAGCGTTCCAGTCACGCAACACACTGGTAGCCGTATTGCCCAACACTACATTGGCATATTCAATCACCTTCTCAAACTTCTTGTAATACAGGTTGAAGCGGGCAGCGAAAGCATAAGCGGCCTTACGGTTGAAGTGGTATTTAGGTACACTATACAAATCATCGCTGATGAGTGGCAAAGCCTCTTCGATGTCGTCATTAATCTTCCGGTACAGTTCTTCCATCGTACCGCGCTCGTAATGAGGAGCCACTTGCGTTTCAGGAGCCATAGAATACGGCAAACCCAGGTCTGTGGAAGCCGTCTCCGGGTTGTAAGGCAGGCAGAACACGTCGGCCAGAGCGAAGTGGCCATAGGCACGACACATCAGGGCCTCGCCACGCTGGGCGCTCAGACTGGCCGGATTGCCCATGTCTTCAATGGCTTGCAGCGCCTGGTTGGCAGCAGCAACCGCAGCATAACAAGCATCCCAATAGCTTTGCGGACTGTCATTGCCCACCGAAGTGATGTCTTCCCACAAGTAAGCCTCTTCCTGTGCCAAGTCTTCCACATCGTAGCGCGAACCGTTGTCCATCGCGTTGTCCGAAGACATCTCCGTCATCACGATGTGGGTGTTCTGAGGATAAGCAGATACCAGTAAGGCAGTTACCTTGTCTGCGGAATCCACCTCCGCGCGGTTGTCCGGCATGGTGTCCAGGAAATCCTGGCAGGAAGTCATCGCCAATGCCGCACACATAGTTGAATATAGTAAATACTTTTTCTTCATAGTCATTTTTCTCTATTAAAGTGATTGTATATTGAGGTTCCGATTAGATGCCGAGTCTTACCGTCAGTGTGAACTGTCTGGGCACAGGCGATGCCACACCACCCGAGTTGTAGAACTCCGGATCCTGGCCGTTCAGCTTGTCGTCAGCATAAATCAGGAAGAGATTCGTGGCCTGGATTTTCAGCGAGAGGTCGCTGACCTTCAGCGGTTCCAGCCACTTCTTCGGGAAGTCGTAGGTCAGGGAGATTTCCTTCATGCGGATGAAGTCACCCTTGGCCACGCGCGCCGTCGAGTAGTTGTAAGCGTTGTAGGCATAGCTCAGGAAATTGTCCCTCGTGTTCTGGCGTTGGTCTGCGATAACAGGAATGTTCGTGTATTTCTCGTCACCAGCCACTGTCCAACGGTTCTTGAACTCCTTCGGCATGGCATCCAGGTCGGAATACGTGTTGCTGAACACCGGATTCAGGCGGATGACGTTGCCGAACGAATAAGTCATGAACACATTCAGGCGGAAGTTCTTGTAAGTAAACGTATTGCCGAAGCTACCCGTAATGGTCGGGTCTGTCGGTCCTTCATATACCAAATGGCTCTTGTTGTCGCGCTCCTGGAAGTTGATATCGCTCACAGTCACTTCGCCTTTTTCGTTGATAAACGTCGGAAGACCTTCCTCGTTCAAGCCTTGGAAGTTCATGGAGAAGAGCGAACGGACGGGATAGCCTTCCATGGTGAAACCCGTGCCGGTGATCATGTCAATGACTTGCGCATTGGAATCCAGTGTGGTCACTTTCGTTTCCGCGTTGGAGAAGATGAAGTCCGTGTTCCATTTGAAGTCCTTGGTCACGATGTTGCGCGTAGACAAGGTGAACTCTACGCCGTGCGACTTCATGTCGGCCACGTTGGCATACTTCGTAATCTGTCCGCCCACGCCCATCGTGTTGATGATGCCAATCAGGTCGTAGTTGTTACGTTTGTACCAGTCGAAAGAAAGGTTGATACGGTTATTCAAGAAACCGATTTCAGCCCCGATGTTCAATTCGTGCTTTTTCTCATAAGTCAATTCGCTGTTTTCCAAATCGTAAATCTGTAACCCCGATTCATTCAGACTGGCAAACGGACGCCAGGGATTGTAGCTCTGTATCACCACGCGCGAATTGGTCACACTGGCAGGGCCACGGTCGGCAGTCAGCGAATAAGAGGCTTTCAACGTCAGGTTGGACAGGGCCGGCTGCAAGCTTTCGAAGAAATCTTCCTCGTGCACGTTCCAGGCACCCGATACGTTCCATGTAGGCAACCAGCGGGCCGAACGGCTCTTACCCAACTTGTTCGAACCTTCGTAGCGGATGGTGCCATTCAGCGTATAGCGGCCTTTCCAAGAGTAAGTACCGGTGGCAAAGAAGGCTACTTCACGCATACGGGTCTCTTCCACTTCGTAATAACCGGAGTTCTCTTCGTTGCCCTGCTTGAAATACAAGTAGTCGTAGTTGGGGAGCATGCCCATGTCATACTGCATACCCACGCCGTTGAACCACGTGCGCTTGCGGTCGGTGGAAGTCACCTGCATACCGCCGAAGAGGTTGACAATGTGGTCGTCATTATACACATCGTTGTAAGAAGCCGTCGCACGGAAATCGTAGCTGTTCATCGAATACTTCGTCTCGCGGTAGAAACCACCGACGGGCAATACAGATACCGGCAGCGAGTTGGGGTTGTCCGGGTCGGTGTACAGCCACGGGTTGGCATCGCGCATGGTCGCATCGTCCATTGCACGGAAAGCCCATGCCTGGTTAGAGTTGTCCATAATCTGATGGGCCTGCGTCGTGGTCGAATACTTGTAGGCACCCAGTACAGCAAGTTCCACCTTCGTGATGGGTTTGTACTTCAGTTCTCCCTGGAATCGCAAATCCAGCACATCCAGCTTCATGTAGTTGTTGTTCAGCTCATGCAAGATGTTGAAGGGAGCATAGTTGCGCACATAGAACTCATTGGGGTCCAACGCACGGGACGTATTCAAGGCATACGAGTAAGGGTTGATGTCGAAATCTCGTCTTACTTCGCCGGATACTACGTCCACGCTCTGGCTCAGTGTGCCGGGTGCTTTCTGTTTGCGGTAAGAACTATTGGCAATCAGGTTCAACGAAACCTTTTTCGAGATGTTGTACAAGGCGTTGATGTTAGCCGTATAACGGTTTACGTTGCTCTGCTTGTACCATCCCGGGTCGGTCATGATGCTCAATGAGGTGTAGTAGGAAGCCTTTTCTGTGCCGGAAGACATGCTGATGGCATGGTTCTGCGAGATGGAGTTGTTGAACAACACATCAAACCAGTCTGTGTTCCGGTATTCTGCCTCGCGCAGATAGGCGTTGCGTGCTTCTTCCGTGTTGGCCAGGCCATACGTGCCCGTCGTCGGGTCGTAGGTATTGATGAGGTGGTACATTTTTCCATATACACCACTGTCCGAGGCACGGTAGGTTTCGGCCAGGTTCAGGTAGCCGGCACGTTGCATTTCGCGGTAAACGCCCATCTGGTCCTGCGAATTCATGATATTGAAGTCACGGTAGCGGGGTTTCATGCGCATGGTAAATTCACCGGTATAGCTGATTTTGTTGTGCCCGGCGCGTCCTTTCTTGGTCGTCACCACAATCACACCGGCCATGGCACGTGCACCGTAAATAGATGTAGCCGAACCGTCCTTCAAGATCTGGAAGCTCTCGATATCGTCGGCGTTCAAGCCGGAAATGGCCGAAGAAATCAGCGTTTCGGCATCACCCGATGACAAAGCGTCTGCATCCACCTCGGTCACATCTTCCATGATAACTCCGTCTACCACCCACAGCGGCTTCGAACTACCATAAATAGATGTAGCACCGCGCACACGGATCTTAGGTGCTGTGCCGAACGTACCCGATACGTTCTGTACGGATACACCGGCTACGCGTCCCTCCAAGGCACGGCTGATTTCGGGGATACCGTCCAGCTTGGCTTCATCGGCCGAAATTTTGGTGGCCGCACCGGTAAACAGACGTTTGTCCATCACCTGCATACCTGTCACCACGACCTCGTCCAATACCTCTGTATCGGTCAGCATGCTGATTTTCATGGTGGGCTGGATCTTCACTTCTTGAGTCTGCATACCCACGTAGGAAACTACCAGAGTCTCCGCCGAACTCGGTACGTTCGTCAAAGTGAACTTACCATCCACGTCAGTAATCGTCCCCTGTTGGGTTCCTTTTACCATTACTGACGCTCCAATAACCGGCTGCCCGTCTTCATCGGAAATCACAACACCTGTGACCCTTTGCGTCTGGGCAGTTACCAAGCCTATCCCTACAAAAAGACAGGCCAATAACAGCATTAATTTTCTTTTCATAAATTCTCTCTTAAAGTTAAACTTTACATTAATTGATTCTTTACTCTAACAGTTTGCAAATATATTAATAAATATGAATAGGGCAATTGTTTATTTGAAAAAACCTTGCGATTCTATCAATTTGTTAATCTAAGAAGCCTTTTTATGTCGCATAACATAGTTTTAAGATGCAAAAGCCTGGGTAGGCCTATTCTCTTCTATCAAATTGAGCAGCTCCTTTTTGAGCTTTCTTTTAATACTTCCTCGTTTTTTTTATAAAATAGTTAAAAATCGAAGCCCTGAAGCCTTCCGTTTGGGCAATTTGTTAGCGAAATTGGGCTTTTTTTGTTCCGGAAGTAGGGTGAATAAGGGCTTTTCCCCTGTCTCTTGTGTAGCGAAACGCGTGTTAGAAATTACTTTTTGCTTTTCGTCCTTTCCCTTTCTTTGTCGATGCAACTTTTAAATGTAAGAAAGATGAATAAAATTGTTTACAAATTGGTGTACAACCGGAAGAAAGTGTTGAATCGCAAAGGCGAAGCGTTGGTGCAGGTAGAAGCGTACTTGAACAGACGAAAAAAGTATTTTTCCACCCACATTTACCTGAAACCGGAACAATGGGATATACGCAAGGAACTGGTGAGGAAGCATCCGAATGCCGAAGCACTGAATCGACTGCTTTATGCCTTCATGGCTAACATCGAGAAAAAAGAACTGCAACTGTGGCAACAAGGGCACCCTGTCACGCTGGATGCCTTGAAGACAGAGTTGCAAATCTATCCCGCCGGACATTCGTTCTTGTCTTTTTTCGAACACGAAATAAACAACGCCGCCGTCAAGGAAAGCACGCGCCGCAACCAGATGTCCACTTTCAAACTCTTGCGGGAGTTCCGCCGGTACGTGCAGTTCCCGGAACTGACTTTGGAGTTTGTCTGCGACTTCGAAATATTCATGCGGAAACGAGGCTACCATGCCAACACCATCGCCAAGCACATGAAGCACCTGAAGAAGCAAATCAATGCTGCCATCCATAAAGGCTATCTCAGCCAACACCAGCACCCCTTCCGCCACTATAAGATAAAGACCGGCACCTACCGCCACACACACCTGAATCCTGAAGAACTGAAACGCCTGGAACGCCTCACGACAGAACGGTGCAGCCCCAAATTGCAGCATACGCTGGATGCTTTCTTGTTCTGCTGCTATGCCGGATTGCGTTACTCTGATTTCATCAGCCTGTCGACTCAAAACATCGTAGACATCGGCCGCGAACGTTGGCTGGTCTACCGTTCAGTCAAGACTCAGACAGAAGTACGCCTCCCCCTTTCCTTACTATTCGAAGGCAAATGCCTGGCCATTTTAGACAAATACGCAACGTGCATGGCAGACTTCTTCCGACTGTCCGACAACTCGAACGTCAACAAACGCCTGCGCGTCTTGGGACGGATGGCCGGACTGGAAAAGAACTTCTCATTTCACACGGCCCGTCATACCAATGCCACCTTATTAATATATAAAGGTGTAAACATCACGACAGTACAAAAGCTGTTGGGACACAAAAATGTGAAGACCACACAAATTTATGCCAACGTATCAGACCGTACCATCGTACATGACCTGAAAAACCATAGCCGATAGAGACTGTTATCGGTCAATCTCCTACCAAAGTCGTTACTCCTCCCTACCTGCTCCCTACCTCGTCCCTGTGATATGACAAGGAGAAGGTAGGGAACTGGTAGGACTTTTGACTGATTGGGGAAGGATTATTCTGGGGGAGCGAATTGGTGGGTGAAGAACATATCAACAGTTTGATTGTAAACAGATTGCACAGGAATCGAGTCATCCAAACGGTAGCACGACACCGAAACGCTTTCCGCGTAAAGCATTGACAATCAGATGAGAGTATAAGCGGACAGTAGTTTAAGATTTAATAATAAACAGCTAATTTTCAGTAGCTTATACGCGCCTTAGTTCGGCGGAGACTCTGGTAGTTTCCTACGTGGGTATGCACCCGCAGGAAGTTGAAATCCAGCCGAATGTAACAGTCCGGATGAAGACCAACGCTGAACTGCTGGACGAGGTGATGGTCGTGGCTTATGGTACCGCCAAGAAGTCGGCATTTACGGGTTCGGCCACGGTGATGCACTCCGACGAGATTAATAAAATCCAGACTTCCAATGCGGCCAATGCGTTGGAAGGTAAAGTGGCCGGCGTGCAGTTAAACAATGCTTCCGGACAGCCGGGCGCCACGAGCCCGACCATCCGCATTCGTGGTATCAGCTCTATCAATGCCGGCAACGACCCGCTGATTATCCTGGACGGTTCTCCTTACGAGGGCGACCTGAACAACATCAGCACGCAGGACATTGAGTCGATGACGGTGTTGAAGGATGCGGCTTCCAATGCCTTGTATGGCGCTCGCGGCGCTAACGGCGTGATTATCATTACGACCAAGAAGGGTACTTCGGGCAAGGCTACGGTGACTGTGGATGCGAAGTGGGGTTCCAATTCGCGCGCTGCACGGGATTACAATTACATCACAGACCCGGCGCAATATTATGAAATGTATTATGGCGCGCTGAAGAACTACTACTTGGGCCAAGGACAGAGCGAAGCTGCCGCTCATGCCAGCGCCAACACCAACATGCTCGGCTCGGGCGACTATGGCTTGGGATATAACGTCTACACGGTGCCCGAAGGCCAATACCTGATTGGTATCAACGGCAAGTTGAACCCGAACGCCACTTTGGGCAGAATTGTCAATTACAACGGACAGGATTACTTGGTTCGTCCGGACGACTGGCTGGACGAGGCATATCGCACAGGCTTGCGCCAAGAGTACAACGTAAGCATTTCTGCTGGAACGGACAAGTCTTCGTTCTATGCTTCGGTGAGCTACCTGAACAACGAAGGTATCGTTGACAAATCTGATTACGAGCGTCTGACAGGGCGTTTGAAAGCCGACTATCAGGTGAAAGAATGGCTGAAGGTGGGCGCCAATATGTCCTACACGCACTACGATGTTAATCAGTTGAGCGAGGACGGCGCTTCCAACTCGTCGGGCAACATCTTTGCGTATGCCACGCAGATTGCCCCCATCTATCCTTTGTATATACGCGACGGACAGGGCAACATCATGAAGGACAGCAACGGATTCACGATGTATGACTTCGGTAACAAGGATAACGCCGGACTGTCACGCCCCCTGCTGAGTGGTGCCAATCCTTATGCCGCCAACCTGCTGGATACAAACAACAACGAAGGCAACGCCATGACGGCGACCGGCTTCGCGGAGATTCGCTTCCTGAAGGACTTCAAGTTCACGTGGACCAGCAACGTGGCCGTCGACGAAATGCGTACCAATCTGTACACCAATCCTTATTACGGGCAGTATGCTTCGTCCAATGGTATTGCCAGCAAGTACCACACGCGCCAATTGGCTTACAACCACCAGCAGATCCTGAACTGGAAGCGCAGCTTCGGGCAGCACAACGTGGACGTCATGCTGGGTCATGAGTCTTTCTATTATAAATACTACGAGCTGTATGCCAGCAAATCCAATTCGTTCGATCCTACTAACATCGAACTGGCCGGCGCCATTACGAACGTCAACAGTTCTTCTTACAAGTCGGACTACAACACGGAAGGTTACTTCGGCCGCGTGCAGTATGACTTCGACGAGAAATATTTTCTCTCCGGTTCTTATCGCCGCGATGCTTCTTCGCGCTTCCATCCGGACAACCGTTGGGGTAACTTCTGGTCGGCAGGCGCCGCATGGATCATTTCCAAAGAAAGCTTCTTCAACGCAGATTGGGTAGACTTGCTGAAAATCAAGGCTTCTTACGGCCAGCAAGGTAACGACAACATCGGTAACTACCGTTACGTTAACACCTATACCATTGTAAACTCAGGCGGCAGCCCTGCGGCTCTTCCGAACACGATGGGTAACAAGGACATCACTTGGGAAACCAATGGCAACTTCAATGCCGGCGTAGACTTCGAGTTCTTCGACGGACGCTTCACGGGTACGGTGGAATATTTCTACCGCAAGACCAGCGACATGTTGTTCAGCTTCCCGCTGGCTCCTTCGTTCGGTTATACTTCCTACTATGCCAACGTGGGCGACATGCGCAACCAAGGCGTGGAATTGGACTTCAACGGCACGCCTATCAAGACCAACGACCTGGAATGGAACATCCGCTTGAACCTGACGCAGTATAAGAACAAGATCACCTACTTGCCCGAAGAGCGCAAGACGATGGTGGTAGACGGCGTGCCGGGCTACAGCAGCGGCAGCTACTACTACGGCGAAGGCGAGCCCCTTTACACTTACCGCCTGCAGAAGTATGCCGGCGTGAATGAAAACGGCGAATCGATGTGGTACATGAACGTGACGGACAAGGATGGCAACGTGACGGGCGTGACGACGACTACCAACTATGCCGACGCCGACTATTACCTGTGCGGCACGGCCCTGCCCGACGTTTACGGCGGCTTCGGTACCAGCTTGAGCTACAAGGGCCTCGATTTCTCCATCGACTTCACTTACCAGCTTGGCGGACAAGTGTATGACGGCGACTACGCAGCCATGATGTCCTCGCCTACGGCCAGCAGCAAGGGTAGCAACTTCCATGCCGACCTGCTGAATGCATGGAGCCCCGAGAATACGGGCAGCAACATTCCCCGCTTCCAGTTTGGCGACCAATATACTGCCGGTTCTTCCGACCGTTTCTTGACGAGCGCTTCCTACCTGAGCTTGCAGAACATCAACCTGGGCTACACCTTGCCGTCGTCCATCACGAAGAAACTGCAAATCGAAAAGGTCCGCGTATACGTGACTGCCGACAACATCTGGTACTGGTCGAAGCGTCAAGGTCTTGACCCGCGCCAGAGCATCACGGGTTCTACGACCAACTCCTACTACTCGCCGATGCGCACCATCTCGGGAGGTATTACTTTAACATTCTAAACTCAAATCAAGCATAAAACGATATGAAGACAAATATATATAAATTCTTAGCGGGGGCTTGCCTCTCTTCGTTGCTGGTGACTACCGCCGGTTGCATAGAGGAGACGTTTCCCACCGAAGTGGCTACGGAAGACCAATTGGCGGGTTCGGACAAGGCAACCTCAGCCTTGCTGTGGGCCATGCCGGGTGTGCTCAACCAAATTTCAACGATTGACGATTCTTACCATTGGGACTGGGGCTACGGCTCTATCATGCACATCCGTGACGTGATGACGGAAGACATGGCCGTGGCCAGTTCAGGCTACGACTGGTACCAAAGCTGGGAACAGAACTTGTACCAAGCAGAGAGCAATATTTATCCGCAATTCATCTGGAACTACTACTGGCAGGCCGTGCTGACCACCAACAAGCTGATCGGCGCGTTGGACGAGGAAACGGCTTCCGAGGCGCAGATGGGTTACTTGGCTGCCGCCCATGCCTTCCGCGCCATGTTCTATCTGGATATGGCCCGCATGTTCGAGTTCTTGCCCAACAAGAAGACAAGCGCGCCCAACGTGGAGCACCTGACAGTGCCCATCGTGGATGAGAACACGACCGAGCAGGATGCCCGCAACAATCCGCGCGTAGAACGCGAGACGATGGCTCAGTTCATCCTGTCGGACTTGGACTTCGCGGAAACGCATATCGACAAGTTGGAAGAAACCGCCAACACCTTGCCCCACTTGGCTGCCGTCTACGGCTTGAAAGCCCGCCTCTACATGTGGCTGGAAGAATACGGCGATGCGCAGACGTATGCCCGCAAGGCCATTGACGCTTCGCAGATGGCTCCGATGACGGAAGACCAGTGCCTGAACACGTCGAGCGGCTTCAACAACATCAGTTGCTGGATCTGGGGCTCGCAGATGGTGTCGGAAGACAACGCCGTGCAGACCGGCTTGTTGAACTGGTGCTCGTGGATGAGCAACGAGACTTCTTTCGGCTACTCCGGACAAGCTCCTTACATCCAGATTGGCAAGAGTTTGTATGATAGGATGAGCGACACGGATTTCCGTAAAAAGATGTGGAAAGCACCGGAAGGCGAGATGCTGGACGGAGAAACAGAATTCCTGACTTCAGCATCGTTTGGTTACTTCGGCGACCGCTTGCCGGAATATGCTTCTGTCAAGTTCCGCCCGGCAGAAGGCAATCCTGACGATTATACCGTAGGCGCTGCCACGGCATATCCGCTGATGCGCGTGGAAGAGATGTACTTCATCGAGATGGAAGCCGCCGCCCAGCAAGGCAATGCCCAAGCGCAGACTATGCTGACTGACTTCATGCAGCAATACCGCGATCCGGAATACGTGATCAACGCTTCGGGCGACGAGTTGATAGACGAAATCGTTTTCCAGAAACGCATCGAGTTGTGGGGCGAAGGCTTGACCTTCTTCGACGTGAAGCGCCTCGACATGTCGGTAACCCGTGGCTACGAGGGCACTAACTTCACGGATGCCGCTCGCTTTAACACCAACGGCCGTCCGGCATGGATGAACATCTGTATCGTACAGACCGAGAAGAACAACAACGCTGCCCTCATCGGTTTTGAGAATCCCGATCCGAGCGGCACGGAAGAGTTGTGGATAGATCCGTCGGAAGATTAAGGCGGATAAACCGGATGCCAAACAATAGAAGTTAACAGAAACATTAAAGAAAAACTATGAATATGAGAAAAATAAATGCTTTACTGCTTGCACTGATGGCCTTCGTCGGATTGACGTGGACTTCGTGCACCGACACCGTGGATTACACGCCGGCAGGAGGCGTGGAAGGAGCCGGGGTCTATTTCCCGACTTCCGTGCGTACTTCCTATGAACTGGAAGGAGAAGAAGGAGAGACTGCACTGAGCGGCAGCATCACGCTGGCCGTGATGCGTACCGACAGCGTGGGCGCGCTGGATGCCGCACTGACTGCCACCTTCAGCGAGGGTGGGGAAAGCGTGTTCTCCGTGCCTGCTACGGTCAGCTTTGCCGACGGCAAGAACACGTCCAGCCTGACAATTGATTACGCGAACCTGACTCAGGGCCCCTCTTACAACATCACGTTGACTTTTGCCGAAGGAACGCCTTATTCTAACTCGACGCTGACGCTGACGGTGTCTTGGCCGGAAGAGATCGTGTACACGTGGGAAGTCGTAAGTGAAAACGCCATCTACAAAGACAATCTGTTCTCCATGTACGGGGCTTCAGCTTATGAGATTACCGGCATCACCGTAGAAAAGGCCGAGGGCTATGAATTGTATCGCTTCAAGAGTCCTTATAACAATGAATATATGGACCTTATGTGGGGGGAACCGAACCTTTTCCCCGGCGATTTCGAATATCCGTATATCATTGTTGACGGCGAAACCTACGAAGGCA
The DNA here is from genome assembly GCA_019116045.1 of Candidatus Bacteroides merdipullorum. GTDB lineage: Bacteria > Bacteroidota > Bacteroidia > Bacteroidales > Bacteroidaceae > Bacteroides > Bacteroides merdipullorum. Next base: position 15,329 of record DXCK01000016.1, read on the forward strand.
AATACTATATCGCCCCGACAGCATTGGGCTTTAAGATGACAGACGGTGAAGGCGTAAGCTTTGATACAAGCTGGAATACGTTCGGTTCCATAGCTGGAAACTTGTCGACCAGTAGTGGACCGATTGGACCGGACGACACTACTTATCCGCTGGGTTCCTACGATTCGAAGAAGAAGTTGTTCGACCTGGGTGCTGTTTATCATAACTTGGGTGGCTACGGATTCTTTATTTTGGAAGCTGGGAATTTCACCTTGGCTCTTGATCCGGCTTTGCTGTCGCCTGACTATGACCGCGATTATACTTGGAAGGCTGTGCCCGAAGCTACTGGTTTCTTCACTTCAGAGTTGATGGGCGAAAGCTGGATGCAGGCCGTGGAGCAGTCGGAAGAAGACGAGACCTTCTATCGTATGCCCAACTTGTATTCCAATGTCGAGAAAGCTCACTTCTATTTCCACGTAGACATGGAAACGGGTGAGGTGACTATCCCCAGAGGACAAGACACTGGTCTGACTACGTTTGGCAATAAAGTTTATCTGGAAGGTACGCCCAACCGTTCTTCGTATGACCTCGAGACAGGTACGTTGACACTGGGTCTTACTCTCTACTTGGCCGATGAAGACGGCAAGAACATTGCCGACCTTCAAGAGGTAACGGAAACCTTCTTATGGGGTCAGAGCGAGTTCGACCAACTGCAAAAGGGGACGGACATTGCCGACTATGTGGGCAACTGGGTAGTAAGCTTGACGGACGGCAGCGCGGGCGGACAGATTCCTGTTAGCATCACACAAATAGCTGCCAATGCCTTGGCTGTACAAGGCCTGACGGCTGGCATGATGGGCGACTACGACGACACTATGCTGCTGTCGTATGACAAAGAAACAGGCTGGGTTCGTTTCGACTACCAGCAAGTGGCCGGCTTCGCTGGATATAGCGTATTTGTAGTGGCTTACAATTCAGAAACTGGAGAGTTCTCCGATGAAGGACTTATTGGCGGTCTGGACAAAGCCGGCAACTTGAAATTCCTGAACGATGAAAGCAACGAAGGCAAGTACGACGCTATGGTCTATATGGCTACGGACGGGCAGCAACCGTTGTACCTGACCGGTTATTGGAATAACTTGGTATGGGCACCGTACAGCACAAGTGCACAACAGGCTTCCTTCAACCGGACATCAGCGCTCTCTTTCCAGAAGGTTGAGCAGGGCTTTGTTCCGCGCCGCACGTACAAGACTGAACTGAACATCCAGCCGAAGCCCCGCACGAACAAGTCGAACGGCACGAACCGTGTGTCTTTCGACAGCAGCCTGATGGGTGGAGCGAACACGACGTTCAGCATGACACGTTGAGAAATGAAGTACAGAAAGTCGGGATAAACCGACACTCTGAATAGAATAAAAGGATGCACCAGAAATGCGGGTGCATCCTTTTGCTTTATGGAGGCATTATGGGTTATCTCTATCAGTCGAATAAAGTAATACCAAACGATAAATGACGCTGGGCAATACTATAAATTTCTCAGCCAGATTTCAAAGAATTTGTCGTAAACACTGTAAATGCCTAATTCATGGGTGATAAAATCCTTATCCAACAACCCTTTGACGGCTCCTTGCACTGAACTGGCTGTCAGCTTGTAAGTCTTGAGGAAACGGGAGGAGGTGATTTCACGCGCTTTCCCTTCCTTGCAGATGGCCATCAGTACCTCTTTTTGCTTGGGAGGAAGCTGGTAGAGCAAGGAAGCATACGTGAAGCTCAGTTGCGACAGGATATTGTCGATTGCCATATCCACTTTGTCCGCCGAACAAGTCTCACCCGGATTGGTCATGGCAAATAAGGAATTGGCCACGAACTGCACGTACCAAGTGATGCCGTCGAAGCGGTTGTAAACTTCCTCAATGGTTTCTTCCGCAATTTGCTTTCCGGCTTGGAAAAAATGCCTCTGAATGAACGACGTGTAAGATGACAAGGGGATGGGTTTCAACTCCATGATGGCCGTACTCTGATAGAAAGGGCGTGCCGGACTGGTAAAGATTTCCCCCATCAAGTGACGCTGGGAGCCGGCATAGACGAAAGTGGCGTTCGTGCAATGTTGCATGTAGGTTCTCAACAAGGCCTCCACGTTGGCTTCCGGATAATGAGCAATGGTTTGGAATTCATCGATGGCTACAATGCACGGTTTGTCTGCATGTCCCAGATAATGAAAAATCTCATCCAAAGTTACTTTAGGCGATTTAATGTCGCCCATCTCAATGTTCCAACTGGGGTTGCCGGAAAAGTCGAATGAGATTCCTGTGCGTAAGGAAGCTAAACACCCCAGAAATGATTCCCAGGCCGAGCGTCCTTTCGGCTTTAACGTATTTAGCAGGCTCTTTCCAAGTTCGAATACAAATTCCTGCAAGTTCTTGGTAGCATAGATGTCTACCAGAAAATGGTAGTAGTTATCGGCGATGGCCTTTTGATGAAAACAATGAGATATCAAACCTGTCTTGCCCAATCGGCGGGGTGAGATAAGTGCGGCGTTGTTGCCATTCGTAAGATAACGCAACAATGTTGCTGTTTCTGTTGTGCGATCACAGAAATATTCGGCAGAAACATATCCGTTAGTGAGGAAAGGGTTCATTTTACTCATGCCTGAAGTTTTATGCAAAGATAATTATAATATTATTATAAAGCTCATGTGATAACTAAAAATAGAGGCTCTGAACTGTACACTTGCTAAAGAAAAACGTTGATGACTAGTTATTTTTCATTACAAAAAGGAAGGAAGGTTAGTCATGCCTTCACAGAATAGTCAGGTGGCAG
>DXCK01000127.1 GCA_019116045.1 Candidatus Bacteroides merdipullorum
GGTCGTAATAGCAAAAAGTAAGATGAATCAGAACTTTTCCTATATTCTACTGTGCGGTATTATTATTCTACTATCAAGCGTTAGTGGAAGTGAGTGCTGTGCGTGACTATATGTAAGGACCTGAAGATATACGAAAGCCTTTCTCACTTCCGAGTGCGAAAGGCTTTTTTTATGAGCGATACGTAATTATATAGATAAGTATAAAGAGACAATGAGCGACAGATTATTCATCTTTGACACGACACTCCGGGATGGTGAACAGGTGCCCGGATGTCAGTTGAATACGGTAGAGAAGATTCAAGTGGCCAAGCAGTTGGAACTGCTGGGCGTGGATGTGATTGAGGCGGGTTTTCCGATTTCCAGCCCGGGTGATTTCCATTCGGTGATTGAGATATCGAAGGCGGTGACGTGGCCGACGATTTGTGCCCTGACGCGCGCTGTGCAGAAGGACATCGACGTGGCGGCGGACGCCCTGAAGTTTGCCAAGCACAAGCGCATCCATACGGGCATCGGCACGAGCGACGAGCATATCAAGTATAAATTCAATTCGAACCGGGAGGAGATTATCGAACGGGCGGTGGCCGCGGTGAAGTATGCCAAGAAGTATGTGGAGGATGTGGAGTTCTATGCCGAAGACGCCGGACGCACGGACAACGAGTACCTGGCCCGCGTCATTGAGGCTGTCGTCAAGGCGGGCGCCACGGTGGTGAACATCCCCGACACGACGGGCTACTGCCTGCCCTCGGAGTATGGCGAGAAGATTAAATACTTGATGGAGCACGTGGACGGCATCCACAACGCCGTCATCTCCACGCATTGCCACAACGACCTGGGCATGGCCACGGCCAACACCATGGCGGGCGTGCTGAACGGGGCGCGTCAGGTGGAGGTGACCATCAACGGCATAGGCGAGCGGGCGGGCAACACGTCGCTCGAGGAGGTGGCGATGATTCTGAAATGCCACAAGCACATCGGCATCGACACGAACATCAATACGCAGAAGATTTACCCCACCAGCCGCATGGTTTCGAGTCTGATGAACATGCCCGTGCAGCCCAACAAGGCCATCGTGGGGCGCAACGCCTTCGCACACAGCAGCGGCATCCACCAGGACGGCGTGCTGAAGAATGTGCAGACATACGAGATTATCGACCCGCACGACGTGGGCATCGACGACAACAGCATCGTCCTCACCGCCCGCTCGGGCCGTGCCGCCCTGAAGAACCGCTTGCATGTGTTGGGCATCGACTTGCCGCAGGACAAGCTGGACAAGGTGTATGAGGACTTCCTCAAGCTGGCCGACAAGAAGAAGGACATCAACGACGACGACATCCTGTTGCTGGCCGGTGCCGACCGCAGCCAGAACCATCGCATCAAGGTGGACTACCTGCAGGTGACCAGCGGCGTGGGCGTGCACTCCGTGGCCAGCCTGGGGTTGAGCATCGCCGGCGAGAAGTTCGAAGACTGTGCCTCGGGCAACGGCCCCGTGGACGCTGCCATCAAGGCGCTGAAGAAGATTATCAACCGACAGATGACGCTGAAGGAGTTCACCATCCAGGCCATCAGCAAGGGCAGCGACGACATGGGCAAGGTGCACATGCAGGTGGAGTACGACGGCCACGTGTACTACGGCTTCGGCGCCAACACGGACATCATCGCCGCCTCGGTCGAAGCCTACGTGGACTGCATCAACAAGTTCAAGCTGGACTGATTTGTAAAGAATGATTATTTCCCCGGAAAATCTCCCCCGGCAGCCGTTTCAAGAGCATCACCCCCGTCAGAAGGCCTTGTAGCAGGGCTGGGGAGGGGGCATTGACACTTAGCACAAGTATGGCCGACACTTAGCACAAGTGTCGCGGACACTTAGCACAAGTGTCAGGGATACTTAGCACAAGTGTCAGCCACACTTAAGGGAAGTGTCGGCGAGGAGAATAATTGTACACCCTATTTATCATTAGAAATAACAGAAAGACATGAATACCTTATTCGACAAAATCTGGGACGCCCACGTGGTTCAGCAAGTCACGGACGGCCCCACGCAACTCTACATCGACCGCCTCTACTGCCACGAGGTCACCAGCCCGCAAGCCTTCGAGGGCCTGCGCAGCCGCGGCATCCGCTGCCTCCGCCCGGAGCGCATCTTCTGCATGCCCGACCATAACACCCCCACGCACGACCAGGACAAACCCATCGCAGACCCCGTCTCCCGCGCACAGGTCGACACCCTGGCCCGCAACGCCCATGACTTCGGCCTGACGCACTTCGGCATGATGGACCCCAGGAACGGCATCATCCACGTCGTCGGCCCCGAGCAAGGACTGACCCTGCCGGGCATGACCATCGTCTGCGGCGATTCGCACACCTCTACGCACGGGGCGATGGGCGCCGTGGCCTTCGGCATCGGCACCAGCGAGGTGGAGATGGTGCTCGCCTCGCAGTGCATCCTCCAGACGCGCCCCAAGACCATGCGCATCACCGTGGACGGACAACTCGGCCGCGGCGTCACCGCCAAAGACCTGGCGCTCTACATGATGATGAAGATGACCACCTCGGGCGCCACGGGCTACTTCGTGGAATATGCCGGCAGCGCCGTACGCTCGCTCACCATGGAAGGCCGTCTCACGCTCTGCAACCTCAGCATCGAGATGGGCGCCCGCGGCGGCATGGTGGCGCCGGACGACGTCACCTTCGCCTACCTGAAAGGCCGCCCCTATGCCCCGAAAGGCGAGGACTGGGAGCGCGCCGTGGCCTACTGGCGCACCCTGCGCAGCGACGACGACGCCGTGTTCGACCAGGAAATCCGCTTTGATGCCGCCGACATCGAGCCGATGATTACCTACGGCACCAACCCCGGCATGGGCACGGGCATCACACACACCGTTCCCACCACCGAGGGGATGGGCGAGGCAGCCCGCGCGTCTTTCGAGAAATCCCTCGGCTACATGGGCTTCCACCCCGGCGAACCCCTGCTGGGCAAGCCGATAGACTACGTCTTCCTGGGCGCCTGCACCAACGGCCGCATCGAGGACTTCCGTGCCTTCGCCTCCATCGTCAAGGGGCGGAAGAAAGCCGACGGCGTGGTGGCCTGGCTCGTTCCCGGCTCGTGGACGGTGGACAAGCAGATTCGCGAAGAAGGTCTGGACAAGGTGCTGGCCGAGGCAGGCTTCGAGATACGCCAGCCCGGCTGCTCGGCCTGCCTGGCCATGAACGACGACAAGGTGCCCGCAGGCAAGTATGCCGTGTCGACCAGCAACCGCAACTTCGAAGGCCGTCAAGGACCCGGCAGCCGCACCCTTTTGGCCAGTCCGCTGACGGCGGCTGCGGCGGCGGTGACCGGGGTGATTACCGACCCGCGAGAGCTACTATAATCGTACGTCGCGCAGATGGTATCTGTCATCCTGAGCGAAACGAAGTGAAGCCGAAGGATCTCACTATATGTGCTGCCCTTGGTAGGATGCTTGTCGGGAGATGTTTCGACTGCGCCCTGCGGGCTCCGCTCAACATGACAGATGCTCTTTGCGTACAATTATCTTCAATCACATCATAAAAATAGGATTATGAAACAGAAATTCGACATACTGACATCCACCTGCGTCCCCCTGCCTTTGGAGAACGTAGACACCGACCAAATCATCCCCGCCCGCTTCCTGAAGGCGACGACCCGCGATGAAAAGTTCTTCGGCGACAACCTCTTCCGCGACTGGCGTTACCGTCCGGACGGGACGCCGAACCCGGACTTCGTGCTGAACGACCCCAAGTACGGCGGGCAAATCCTCGTGGCCGGGCAGAACTTCGGCTCGGGCAGCAGCCGCGAACACGCTGCCTGGGCCATTGCGGGCTACGGCTTCCGCGTGGTGGTCAGCAGCTTCTTTGCGGACATCCACAAGAACAATGAGCTGAACAACTTCGTCTTGCCCGTCGTGGTCAGCCCGGATTTTCTCCGCGAGCTGTTCGACAGCATCTTTGCCGACCCCGGGACGCTGGTGGAAGTCAACCTGCCTGCGCAGACCATCACCAACAAGGCCACGGGCCGCTCCGAGCACTTCGACATCAACGCCTACAAGAAACATTGCCTGATGAACGGCTTGGACGACATCGATTTCCTGCTGGAGAACGTGGACAAGATAGAGTCTTATGAAGAAATGGCACGCAGATAACACAGATTGAGCCGATGACCACAGATTTTTTACCCACCGACTATTTGTATAAAGAAGAGACTGACGGCATCATTGCTGCCTTTTATGAGGTGTACAATACGCTGGGATATGGTTTCTTGGAGCGGGTATATCAGAACGCTCTTTACCTGGAATTGCAGCAGCGTGGCTTCGACTGCAAGGCTCAATACCCTATTAAAGTAACGTTCAAGGGGCGGGAAGTCGGTGAATACTATGCCGATATTCTCGTGAATGATTGTGTCATTTTGGAGTTGAAGTCTGTAGATATGTTGCTTCGCCAGCACGAGCTTCAGTTGATAAACTATCTGAAAGCTACCGATATTGAGGTAGGTTTGCTGCTGAATTTCGGCGAGAGACCACAGGTGCGCCGCAAGATTTTTACCAACAGCCATAAGTGAAAATCTGTGGTCATCTGCTTAATCTGTGTCATCAGCGTGCCAAAAAGTAAATGAATCTGCACACAGATGACGCAGATGCTGCTGATTTTCGCAGATTTTTCTCAATAAGAAAATCTGTGGTCATCTGTAGAATCTGTGTCATCAGCGTGCCAAAAAGTAAATGAATCTGCACACAGATGACGCAGATGCTGCTGATTTTCGCAGATTTTTATAGTTAAGAAAATCTGTGGTCATCTGCCTAATCTGTGTCATCAGCGTGCCAAAAAGTAAATGAATCTGCACACAGATGACGCAGATGCTACTGATTTTCGCAGATTTTTATAGTTAAGGAAATCTGTGGTCATCTGCTTAATCTGTGTTATCTGTGTGCCATAAAATAAAATTGAACCTATGACCCATCCTGAAATAGAAATCATGGACACCACCCTGCGCGACGGTGAGCAGACCAGCGGAGTGTCCTTCGTGCCGCACGAGAAGCTCATGATTGCCCGCCTGCTGCTCGAGGAGCTGAAGGTGGACCGCGTGGAGGTGGCATCGGCCCGCGTGTCCGAGGGAGAACGCAGCGCCGTCAAAATCATCTGCGACTGGGCCGCGCGCCGCGACCTCCTGCCGCGTGTCGAGGTGCTGGGCTTCGTGGACGGACACGAGTCTGTCGACTGGATTCGCTCCACAGGCTGCCGCGTCATCAACCTGCTGTGCAAGGGCTCGGAGAAGCACTGCCGCTATCAGTTGAAGAAGACGCCGCAGGAGCACATCGACGACATCCTCCGCGTGGTGGATTATGCCCAGGAGCAGGACATGGAGACGAACGTCTACCTGGAGGACTGGAGCGGGGGCATGAAAGATTCGCCCGACTACGTGTTCCAACTCATGGCGGCCCTGGCCGACAGCCCCATCAGGCGATACATGCTGCCCGACACGTTGGGCATACTCAACCCGTTGCAAGTCATCGAGTACATGCGCAAGATGATGAAGCGCTATCCGCAGAAGCACTTCGACTTCCATGCGCACAATGACTACGACCTGGCCGTCTCCAACGTCCTGGCCGCCGTCCTCAGCGGCTGCAGAGGGCTGCACACGACGATAAACGGGCTGGGCGAGCGGGCCGGGAACGCCCCGTTGGCCTCGGTGCAGGCCATCTTGAAGGACCACTTCCAGGCCCGGACGCGCATCGACGAGAGCCGGCTGTACGACGTGAGCCGCGTGGTCGAGTCGTACTCGGGCGTCGTCATTCCGCCCAACAAACCGATAGTCGGCGACAACGTCTTCACCCAGGTGGCGGGCGTGCATGCCGACGGCGACAACAAAAAGAACCTATACTGCAACGACCTCCTGCCCGAACGCTTCGGACGACGCCGCGAGTATGCCCTGGGAAAGACCTCGGGCAAGGCCAACATCCGCAAGAACCTCCAGGACCTGGGCCTCGAGCTGGACGAGGAGTCGATGCGGAAAGTGACCGAGCGCATCATCGAGCTGGGCGACAAGAAGGAGCTGGTGACGCAGGAAGACCTGCCGTACATCGTCAGCGACGTGCTCAAGCACGACGTGCAGGGCGAGCGGGTGCGCCTGCTGAGCTACATCGTCAATCTGGCGCACGGCCTCAAGCCCATGGCCACGCTCCGCGTCGAAATCAACGGCACACCGTATGAAGAGAGCTCGAGCGGCGACGGCCAGTACGACGCCTTTGTCCGTGCGCTGCGCAAAGTCTACAAGGGCACGCTCGGCCGCCCGTTCCCGATGCTGACCAACTACGCCGTCAGCATCCCCCCCGGCGGGCGCACCGACGCGTTCGTGCAGACCGTCATCACGTGGCAGTTCGACGGCCGCGTCTTCCGCACACGCGGGCTCGACGCCGACCAGACGGAGGCCGCCATCAAGGCCACGATGAAGATGCTGAACCTCATCGAAGGCGAATACGATGACGCCCCGCGGGAGGCGTGAAAAAACACCGTGGTCTTTCCGGAGAAACACCGTGGTCTTTTCGGAGAAACACCGCGGTCTTTTTCAGAAAACACCGTGGTCTTTTTCAGAAAACACCGCGGTCTTTTTTCAGAAGCCCCGCGGGGTTGTGAGAAACCCTGCCCGGAGTTCACTCAAACCCTGCACCAGAGTTGGGGTAAACCCTGCACCAGAGTTTGGGTGAACTCTGCACCAGAGTTTGGGTAAACCCTGCCCAGAGTTTGGGTGAACCCTGCCCGGAGTTTGGGTGAACCCTGCCCGGAGTTTCAGCCCACCTGGGCAGAAAGCTGAACCAGAGTATGGAATCATTAAAAAAACAGAACGGTATGAAGAAAATTCTCTCGAAGTTTTGGTTGCGTTGCGCAATCGTATTTATTTTGCTGGTGCTCGTCAACGGCACGCGCTGGCGCCTCTTCCCCGGCGATGACCCCGAGGGGGGCAACCTGCTGGTCAACGCTGTGCTGGCCGCCGCCGGGACAGCCGTCTACGCCCTGGCCGACTGGCTTGTACGCCGTCTCCGCCGTCGCGCGAAAGAAGTATAACGAAAACTATAACAACAACAGCTATGGAACTGAAAATTGCAGTATTGGCCGGTGACGGAATCGGCCCCGAAATCTCGGCCGTGGGTGTCGACGTACTCACCGCGGTCTGCGAAAAGTTTGGACACAAAGTCCGTTATGAATACGCCCTCTGCGGCGCAGATGCCATCGACCGGGTGGGCGACCCCTTCCCCGAAGACACTTATCAGATTTGCAAAAACTCGGATGCCGTCCTCTTCTCCGCCGTCGGCGACCCGAAGTATGACAACGACCCGACCGCCCGCGTGCGCCCCGAACAAGGCCTCCTGGCGATGAGGAAGCGGCTCGGACTCTACGCCAACATCCGCCCCGTGCAGACGTTCAAATGCCTGCTCTACCTCAGCCCCCTGCGTGCCGACCTGGTCGATGGCGCCGACTTCCTCTGCATCCGCGAGCTGACCGGCGGCATGTACTTCGGTGAGAAATATCAGGACAACGACAAAGCCTGGGACACCAACTACTACACCCGCCCGGAGATTGAGCGCATCCTGCGCGTCGCCTTCGAATACGCCCGCCGTCGCCGCCACCACCTCACCGTGGTCGACAAGGCCAACGTCCTCGCCTCCTCGCGACTGTGGCGCCAGATTGCCCAGGAGATGGCGCCGCAATGGCCCGACGTCGAGACCGACTACATGTTTGTGGACAACGCCGCCATGAAGATGATACAGCAGCCCGGCTTCTTCGACGTCATCGTCACGGAGAACACCTTCGGCGACATCCTCACCGACGAAGGCTCCGTCATCAGCGGCTCCATGGGCCTCCTGCCCTCCGCCTCCACGGGCGAGAGCACCCCGGTCTTCGAGCCCATCCACGGTTCCTGGCCGCAAGCCAAGGGGCAGAACATCGCCAATCCGCTGGCACAAGTGCTGTCCGTCGCCATGCTCCTGGAGCATTTCGACCTGAAGGACGAGGGCGCCCTCGTGCGTCGTGCCGTCGACGCCTCGCTCGACGCCTGTGTCCGCACGCCAGAGATACAGGTGCCCGGCGGCGCACACTACGGCACGCGCGAAGTCGGCCGCTGGCTCGTGGACTACATCAAGCGCTGACTCATTCACTTTATGGCACGCCGATGACGCTGATAATGCAGATTTTCGCAGATTTTTATCTACAAAAAAATCTGTGGTCATCTGTAGAATCTGCGTCATCTGCGTGCCAACAATCCCCATTTTTCCTATGGATATCGCAAAGAACCTTACCGAATTAATCGGCCACACCCCCCTGCTGGAGCTGGCCGGATACAGTCGTCAGATGAACCTCCCGCGCCCCCTCGTCGCCAAAGTCGAGGCCTTTAACCCCAGCGGCAGCGTGAAGGCCCGCGCCGCCCTCGCCCTCATCGACGACGCCGAACGCCGCGGCCTCCTCCGTCCCGGGGCAACCCTCATCGAACCCACCAGCGGCAACACCGGCGTGGGCCTCGCCATGGTCGCCGCCATCCGCCGCTACCGCCTCATCCTCACGATGCCCGAGACCATGAGCCTCGAGCGTCGCAACCTGCTCCGCATGCTGGGCGCCGAGCTCGTCCTCACCCCCGGCTCGGCGGGCATGGCCGGCGCTGTGGCCAAAGCCGACGAGCTGCACGCCACCATCCCCGGCTCGTTCATCCCCAGCCAGTTCGACAACCCCGCCAATCCCCGCGTCCACGAGCTGACCACCGGACCGGAAATCTGGCAGGACACCGACGGACAGGTCGGCGCCTTCGTCGCTGGCGTCGGCACCGGAGGCACCATCTCCGGCGTGGGCCGCGCCCTGAAGCGGCAGAATCCCGCCGTGCGCGTTGTCGCCGTCGAGCCGTCCGCTTCGCCCGTCCTGAGCGGCGGACAGGCCGGACCCCACCGCATCCAGGGCATCGGAGCGAACTTCCGTCCCGCCAACTTCGACGCCTCCGTGGTCGACGAGGTGCTGCCCGTCTCCGACGACGACGCTCTGCGCGCCGCTCGCCTGCTGGCCCGCACCGACGGACTGCTGGTGGGTATCTCGTCGGGTGCCGCCCTCAGCGCCGCCGCCCGCTTGGCCCAGCGTCCGGAGATGGCCGACCGGCTCATTGTCGTTCTCCTGCCCGACACCGGCGAGCGCTATCTCTCCACCGACCTCTTCGCCTTCGACACCTATCCATTAGACTGACTTTTCCCGATGAAACGACCGATTCTTTCCCTCCTCCTGCTCGTCTCTCTGGCGCTGCCCGCCGCCTCGCAGACCTATGAAGAACTGTGCGAACGCGCCTCCACAGCCATCGAACGCGACAGTCTCGACGTGGCCGAGCAGTGCATCCGCGCGGCTCTCCGTCTCGACCCGGCCAACGGGAGCAACGCGCTCCTCTTTGCCAATCTCGGTACCGTGCAGCGTCTTCGCGGACAACTGCGCGAGGCACTCCAGTCATACACCTATGCCTTGAACATGGTCCCGCGCAACGTCCCCATCCTCCTGGACAGGGCCGCCCTCTACCTCGAGCTGGGCGAGGCCGACAAAGCCCGCATCGACTATTCGCTGGTGCTCGACCTCCAGCCCGACAACACCGAGGCCCTGCGGATGCGAGCCTATATCTACGCGGAGCAGAAGGACTATAAATCTGCCCGCGCCGACTACGAGCATCTGCTAAACCTTCTGCCCCAGGACTTCAACGGCCGCCTGGGCCTGGCCATGCTCTGCCAGAAAGAGGGCAAACTGAAGGAGGCTCTCGCCATCCTCGACGCGATGGTCAACGAGAAAGGCGAGGGCACTTCGCTGGTGACAGCGCCCCAACATGCCGTGGTCTACGTGGCCCGGGCCGGCGTGCAGCAGGAAGCCGGCAACCTCTCGATGGCTTTGCTCGATTTGGAAGAGGCCATCCGCCTGGATGATTCTCGTGCGGAAGCTTACCTGATGCGGGGACAAATCTATCTGTCGCAACACAAGAAATCGGAAGCGAAGGAAGATTTTGAGAAAGCCGTCGAGCGAGGTATCCCGCCGAGCGACGTGGCCCCTCTGCTGAAGCTGTGCCGTTGACTGTTTTTTCTACCGTTTTTTACTGAGAATTGTTAAAGTTTCTTGTCGTTCCCCTCTCTGGGTGCGGCGACAGCCTTCTGCCCGTTTCCTCCCTAAAAATAAGGCTTGTAAAAGTTGCATATTTAAGAAAAATGTCAGACTTTTGTAAAGTCTAAGTAATAAGAGAAAGCGCGGCTTTCCAGTTTAAACAACCCTAACCCTAAAAGTTGAATGAGTGATTTAGAAAACAATGTGCAGGAGCCGGAAGTCAAAAAACGTCCTTACAACCTGCGCGAGAAGAAGCTTAAAGATGCTGCCTATCGTTCGTTGATACGTCCGGAGCTGGCAGACGAGTTGTATGACAAGATTCTGAACATTATCGTTGTCCAGAAGAAGTACAGAGATCCCAACTATTCCGCTAAAGATTTAGCCAAGGATTTACAGACTAATACCCGCTATCTGTCTGCGGTGGTCAATTCCCGTTTTGGCATGAACTATTCGTGCTTGCTGAACGAGTATCGTGTGAAAGAGGCCATGCATTTGCTGACAGACAAGCGTTATGCCGATAAGAACGTGGAAGAGATTAGCACAATGGTTGGTTTTGCCAACCGCCAGTCGTTCTATGCCGCGTTCTACAAGAATGTAGGCGAGACGCCCAATGGATACCGCAGGAAACATTCTGAGCGAAAGAAATAATCTTGTCCGGGCAGACCGCCCTACAAAGAGGGAAAGGAATATTTCGAGGTTTCGGCAAATCTCGGGGTACTCCTTTCTATTTTTTAAGGCATATGACCCTATGTATATTTAATCAATCCGTTATATTTTTATGAAAAAACATCTTATTTCGGCGGCACTCGCCGTTGCCTTGTTCAGTGCATGTGGCACCGCTCCGAAGACGCCTGCCGAAACTGAAAAATTCGATTACACCGTGGAACAGTTTGCAGATTTACAGATTTTGCGCTATCGTGTGCCTGGGTTCGAGGAACTGACCCTTGACCAAAAGAAATTAGTGTATTACCTGACGGAAGCCGCCTTGCAGGGGCGTGACATCCTTTTCGACCAGAACGGCAAGTACAACCTCGTCATTCGCAAGATGCTGGAGGCTGTCTATACCGGCTATACGGGCGACAAGACGTCGGCCGATTTCAAGGCGATGGAGGTTTACCTGAAGCGTGTCTGGTTCTCCAACGGCATCCATCATCATTACGGAAGCGAGAAGTTCGTTCCTGGCTTCAGTCCCGAGTTCTTCAAACAGGCGTTGCTCAGCGTAGACGCTTCTACGTTGCCGCTGGCCGAGGGGCAGACTGTCGAGCAATTGTGCGACGAGGTATTCCCCGTTATCTTCGACCCGAAGGTGATGCCCAAGCGTGTGAACCAGGCCGATGGCGAGGACTTGATTCTGACCTCTGCCTGCAACTACTATGACGGCGTGACGCAAGCGGAAGCCGAAGCTTTCTATGCAGCCATGAAAGACCCGAAAGATGAGACCCCAATCTCTTACGGTTTGAATAGCAGGCTGGTGAAGGAGAACGGCAAGCTGGTAGAAAAGGTCTGGAAGGTGGGTGGCCTCTACGGCCAGGCCATCGAGAAGATTGTCTACTGGCTGAAGAAGGCAGAGACGGTGGCCGAGACCCCGGAACAGAAGGCGGTCATTGCCAAGCTGGTGGAGTATTACGAGACGGGCGACCTGAAGAAGTTCGACGAGTATGCCATCCTGTGGGTGAAGGACCTCAACTCGCGCGTAGACTTTGTAAACGGATTTACCGAGAACTACGGCGACCCGCTGGGCATGAAGGCCAGTTGGGAGTCCCTGGTCAACTTCAAAGACTTGGAAGCTACGCACCGCACGGAGGTTATCAGCAGCAATGCCCAATGGTTTGAAGACCATTCGCCAGTGGACAAGCAGTTTAAGAAGGAGCAGGTGAAAGGCGTGTCGGCCAAGGTCATCACGGCAGCCATTTTGGCAGGCGACCTTTATCCGTCTACGGCCATCGGCATCAACCTGCCCAATGCTAACTGGATTCGTGCGCAATATGGTTCGAAATCTGTCACTATCGGCAACATCACCGATGCCTACAACAAAGCCGCTCACGGCAATGGCTTCAACGAAGAGTTCGTTATCAGCCCCGAAGAATTGCAGTTGATAGACAAATATGCCGACCTGACGGACGAACTGCACACCGACCTGCACGAGTGTCTGGGCCACGGTTCGGGCAAGATGGCTCCGGGTGCCGACCCCGACGCGCTGAAGGCCTACGGCTCGACCATCGAGGAGGCGCGTGCCGACCTTTTTGGCCTCTATTACGTGGCCGACCCGAAACTGGTGGAACTGGGGTTGCTGCCGGACACCACTGCCTACCACGCCCAGTATTATACCTACCTGATGAACGGCCTGATGACCCAGTTGGTACGTATCGAGCCGGGTAACCAGGTGGAAGAGGCGCACATGCGCAACCGCCAGCTCATTGCCCGCTGGGTGTATGAGAAAGGCCTGCCCGACAAGGTGGTGGAACTGGTGAAACGCGACGGCAAGACCTATGTGCAGGTGAACGACTACGGCAAGCTGCGCGGATTGTTTGGACAGTTGCTGGCCGAAATCCAGCGCGTGAAGTCCACCGGTGACTTTGCCGCTGCCCGCGACCTGGTGGAAAACTACGCCGTCAAAGTCGACCCCGCCCTGCACAAAGAGGTGCTGGAGCGTTACAAGAAGCTGAACCTGGCTCCCTACAAAGGCTTTGTCAATCCCGTCTACACGGCCGTGACCGATGACCAGGGCAACATCACCGACGTCACCGTCAGCTACGACGAGGACTACGTGGAGCAGATGCTTCGTTACAGCCGCGACTACGCCACCCTGCCCGTGCGCAACTGACCTTTCGGGCTTGCGGCGTGCGTCGTCGGCTGCGGCGCACCATAGCCGTGGCCCTTCCGCACCGGAAGCGCGCTTCTTCCGAACAGGGGGCACGCTTCCGGTGCTTCATTTTTAACCCGCTAAAACTCAGTAGATATTCAAAACATGGATTTACACGAACAACTGAAAGACATCAAGACCCAACTGCGCCTGGCCATGAATGGTGCCGTGTCGCAGAGCATGCGCGAGAAAGGCTTGGTCTATAAACTGAACTTTGGCGTCGAACTGCCCCGCATCAAGCAGATTGCCGCCCGCTACGAGCCCGACCACGAACTGGCCCAGGCCTTGTGGAAGGAAGACATCCGCGAGTGTAAAATTCTGGCCGCCCTGCTTCAGCCCGTCGACACCTTCCTGCCGGAGATTGCCGACATCTGGGTGGAGAGCATCCACAACATCGAGATAGCCGAGCTGACCAGCATGAACCTCTTCTGCCGCCTGCCCTACGCTCCGCAGAAATCCCTGCAATGGATGGCCGACGAGCGCGAATACGTCCAGGTCTGCGGCTTTCTGACCGCCGCCCGCCTGCTGATGCAGAAAGGAGACGTGGACGGACGGGCCGAAAACGAACTGCTGGACCAGGCCATCACAGCCTTCTTGTCAGGCTCCTACCATGTGCGCAACGCCGCTGCCGCCCTCTTGCGACGCTTCATGCAGCACAGCCCGGAGAACGCCTTCCGTATGTGCCGCCGCGTGGAGGCGATGAAAGGCTCGGCATCGCCCGACGAGCAATTACTCTACAATCTGGTGAAGGCTGAGGCGGAGTGACTTCTTAACTCCTACTAAAAAAACATCGTTTCGCGCTTGCTTTCACGGAAAAAGAACTAACTTTGTTCGCTGTTACACAACCCGCCGATATGGAAGAAAAGAATGTGAAAGATACAGTACGGCAGATATTCACGGAATACCTGAACGCGAACGGACATCGCAAGACGCCCGAGCGCTACGCCATACTCGACACCATCTATTCCATCGAAGGGCACTTTGACATCGACACGCTCTATTCGCTCATGGCCGACCAGGAAAACTTCCGCGTCAGCCGGGCCACGCTTTACAACACCATCATCCTGCTTATCAACGCACGGTTGGTCATCAAACACCAGTTCGGAAACTCCTCCCAGTACGAGAAGTGCTACAACCGCGACACGCACCATCATCAGATTTGCACCCAGTGCGGCAAGGTCGTGGAGTTTCAGAACGAACAGTTGCAGCAGGCCATTGCCAACACCAAGTTAAGCCGGTTCAGCCTGACGCACTACTCGCTCTACCTTTACGGCTTGTGCAGCAAGTGCGAGCGTGCCAACAAGAGGAAAAAAAACAATAATCAATCACAACATAAAAAAGAAAAATGAAAGTAGACGTACTGTTAGGATTACAATGGGGCGACGAAGGCAAAGGCAAGGTTGTCGACGTGCTGACCCCCCGCTATGACGTGGTGGCCCGCTTCCAGGGCGGTCCCAACGCCGGGCACACACTCGAGTTCGCAGGACAAAAATACGTGTTGCGCTCCATCCCCTCGGGCATATTCCAGGGCGACAAAATCAACATCATAGGCAACGGCGTGGTGCTGGACCCCGCCCTCTTCAAAGCCGAAGCCGAGGCGCTGGAGGCATCGGGCCATCCGCTGAAGGAACGCCTGCACATCTCGAAAAAGGCACACCTCATCCTGCCGACGCACCGCCTGCTGGACGCTGCCTACGAGATGGCCAAGGGCGACGCCAAAGTGGGCACCACGGGCAAGGGCATCGGCCCCACTTATACCGACAAGATAAGCCGCAACGGCCTGCGTGTGGGCGACATCCTGCATAACTTTGAGGCGAAGTACGAAGCAGCCAAGGCTCGGCACATCCAAATCCTGAAGAGCCTGAACTACGGCCCTTACGACTTGGAAGGCATGGAAAAAGCCTGGTTGGAAGGCATCGAGTACCTGAAGCAATTCCACCTGGTGGACAGTGAACACGAAGTGAACCACTTGCTCGACCAAGGCAAATCTGTGTTGTGCGAAGGTGCACAAGGCACGATGCTCGACATCGATTTCGGTTCCTATCCCTTTGTTACCTCGTCCAACACCATTTGTGCCGGTGCCTGCACAGGACTGGGAGTGGCTCCCAACAAGATAGGCGAGGTGTACGGTATCTTCAAGGCCTATTGTACCCGTGTCGGTGCAGGCCCCTTCCCCACGGAACTGTTCGACGAGACGGGCGAGAAGATTTGCGCCTTGGGACACGAGTTCGGCGCCGTGACAGGTCGCAAGCGCCGTTGTGGATGGATTGACCTCGTGGCGCTGAAATACGCAGTCATGGTGGACGGTGTGACCAAGCTCATCATGATGAAAAGTGACGTGCTCGACTCGTTTGAGACTATCAAGGCTTGCGTAGCTTATAAAATCGACGGCGAAGAAACCGACCGCTTCCCCTTCGATATCGCCGAGGGTGTGGAACCTGTTTATGTGGAATTACCCGGTTGGCAGACCGACATGACGAAGATGCAGAGCGAAGACGAATTCCCCGAAGAATTCAATGCCTACATCTCGTTCTTGGAAGATCAGCTCGGTGTGCCTATCAAATTTGTCTCCATCGGCCCAGATCGTGAGCAGACTATCGAACGCTACACGGAAGAAGCTTGATGCAGAAAAATAAAGGCTCTTTTCTGTCCTTAAACCGACAGAAAAGAGCTTTTTTGTTTGTAATCTCTTATCTCTTTTAAACATGAAAACAAAACTTCTTTCTCTCCTGATGGCATGCAGTTTGGCATTTCCTGCCAAGGCTCAGTCATACCAGCCAACCAAAGAAAACCTGAAATCCCGGCAGGAATTCCGCGACGCTAAATTCGGCGTCTTCTTGCACTGGGGCTTGTATGCCATGCTCGCCACGGGCGAATGGACAATGAACAATGCCAAAATAAACTATAAGGAATATGCCAAGTTGGCAGGCGGTTTCTACCCCTCGAAATTCAATGCCGCCGAATGGGTGGCTGCCATCAAGGCGTCAGGAGCCAAGTATATCTGTTTCACCAGTCGTCACCACGAGGGCTTCTCGATGTTTGACACGAAATATTCCGATTACAACATCGTGGACGCCACGCCCTTTAAACGCGATGTGTTGAAGGAACTGGCTGACGAATGTCAGAAGCAGGGCATACGCTTGCATCTGTATTATTCGCATATCGACTGGTATCGGGAAGATGCCGTGTGGGGGCGCACAGGCCGTGGTACTGGCCGTCCCAACCCCAAAGGCGACTGGGACAGCTATTACACCTTCATGAACAACCAGTTGACCGAGTTACTGACCAACTATGGTCCCATCGGTGCCATCTGGTTCGACGGTTGGTGGGATCAAGACCAGAATCCGGATTTCGACTGGGAATTGCCCGAACAATATGCTTTGATACACCGGCTGCAACCCGCCTGTCTGGTGGGCAACAACCATCATCAGGCGCCTTTCGAGGGGGAAGACATCCAAATCTTCGAGCGCGACCTGCCGGGAGAAAACAAGGCGGGACTTTCGGGACAAGGCATCAGTGCCTTGCCATTGGAAACCTGTCAGACGATGAATGGCATGTGGGGTTACAAGATTACAGACCAGAACTATAAGTCGACAAAAGAGTTGATTCAGTATCTGGTGGGCGCCGCTGTGAAAGATGCCAATCTGCTGATGAACATAGGCCCGCAACCCGACGGGGAATTGCCCGAAGTGGCCGTGCAACGTCTGGCCGAGATGGGCGAGTGGATGAAGGTGTATGGAGAGACTATTTATGGTACGCGTGGCGGTTGTGTAGCGCCTCATCCGTGGGGAGGCACGACGCAAAAGGGCAATAAACTTTATGTGCATATCCTTGACTTGCAAGATAAGGCTTTGTTTTTGCCTATTGTGGGCAAGAAGGTAAAGAAAGCCCGTTACTTTGCAGACGGAACTCCCGTGAAGTTCCAGAAAAATAACGAAGGCTATACGCTCTTGCTGAATGACGTGCCGACGGACATTGACACCGTTATAGAACTGGAATTGGACTGATTTTTAGCTAATTCTTCCTAAAAGATAGGGGAAACAGCGGCTTAGTCCGTAGTTTCCCCTTATTTTTGGCAAACAATTTGTTTGAATAAAGTATATTAACCCAAAACAAGAATAGAATGATAGGAATACAATGGATTATCTTTATCGGCGTGGCTGTGGTCAGTTGGCTGGTGCAGTTGAACCTGCAAAACAAGTTTAAGAAGTACTCCAAAATCCCCACCAACAACGGCATGACCGGCCGTGAGGTGGCGCAGAAGATGCTGTATGACAATGGCATCTACGACGTGCAGGTGACGTGCACACCGGGTCATCTGACCGACCACTACAACCCTGCCAACAAGACCGTGAACCTGAGCGAAAGTGTTTATAACAGCAACAGCGTGATGGCTGCCGCCGTGGCTGCCCACGAATGTGGACACGCCGTGCAGCATGCCTGTGCCTACGGTCCCTTGCAGATGCGCAGCGCGCTGGTGCCGGTGGTCTCGTTTGCTTCGCAGTGGGTGACGTGGGTCATCTTGGCGGGTATCCTGCTGATTAACTCTTTTCCCCAGATTCTTCTGGCCGGCATCATCCTTTTTGCCCTGACTACGTTGTTCAGCTTCGTCACGTTGCCGGTGGAAATCAATGCCAGCAAGCGTGCGTTGGTGTGGCTCAGTTCGTCCGGCATCACCAATTCGTATAACCACGACAAGGCCGAAGATGCCCTGCGTTCGGCTGCTTACACGTATGTGGTGGCTGCTCTTGGTTCGTTGGCCACGCTCATCTATTACATTATGATATTCATGGGCCGCCGCGAGTGATGCGGTCGGAGGCTTGGACCTGTATAAAGGAACGGCGCAAATCCGTGGAACTTTCTCTCCATCGGGTTTGCGCCGTTTGCTTATGGGCGGGATTACAGCAGCCGGTTCACTGCGAAGTATTTCCACAGGGGGGCGGCCATGAGCGACTGTCTGATTTGGTTGTCCAGCAGCAGCGTGCGCACCTCGTCCACGGTCAGTAGTTCGATGCTGATGTCCTCCGTAGTCTCCAGGTGCTGGGTGGAGAGGGGTTCGACATCGGTGGCCAGGAAGCAGTGCGTCAGGTTGGTCATGGTGCCGGGGTTGGCAGAGATGTCCATCCACGGCATCCACGTACCGCCTCCGTAGCCGGTTTCCTCATAAAGTTCACGTTGGGCAGATTGCAGGGGCGTTTCCCCGGGTTCACAGACGCCGGCACAGATTTCATAACAGGTCAGTTGCAGGCCGTGGCGGTACTGGCGCTCCATCAGGAATCGACCGTCGCGGGTCAGGGCAATGACGTTCACCCAGTCAGGATATTCCAGTACATAGTATTCGGGGACTTCTGCGCCGTTGGGCAGGCGCACGTGGTCGCGCCGCGCCGTCAGCCAAGGGCGACGGATGAGGTACTCACTGTCCAGAATCTGCCAGCATCGGTCTTTGTTGTTCGGTTTCAGCATGGTTATTTCAAGCATTTAGTTCCTGCAAATGTAGGAAGAATATACGGAAGAAGCCGCCAGAGCCAGACTTTTTTTATCGGCTGTCGGGTCAGGAAGCAAGCAGCGATGCCCTACATGAAGAAGACATAGACAACCTATTTCTCGTATGGCGGCTACCCACCCGTCAGTCTTATTATGACACACCAATATATCCGGTCGCTACACTCAAGGGTAGCACGATGCTACACTCGTGTGTAGTTCGATGCTACACTGGAGTGTAACAACAAGCTACCCTCGAGGGTAGCAATCGGCCATACTCAGGCATGGCAAACACCGGTCATTGATTGTATGCTTTCTTGAGATATGCCTGGCAAAATTAAAGTAAATCCCGAAAAAAGACGTACCTTTGTCCGCACAAAACCAAGAAATAGTAAGATTATGGCAGCAAAACCTTGTATTCCGAAAGGAACGCGCGACTTTTCGCCCGTAGAGATGGCGAAGCGCAACTACATATTCGACACCATCCGCAGCGTCTACCACCTCTATGGCTTCCAGCAGATTGAGACGCCCGCCATGGAGATGCTCTCCACCCTGATGGGCAAGTATGGCGAAGAAGGCGACAAACTCCTCTTCAAGATTCAGAACTCCGGCGACTATTTCTCCGGACTGACCGACGAGGAACTCCTCAGCCGCAACGCTTCGCGCCTGGCCTGCAAGTTCTGCGAGAAAGGCCTGCGCTACGACCTCACCGTCCCCTTTGCCCGCTACGTGGTGATGCACCGCGACGAGCTGACTTTCCCCTTCAAACGCTATCAGATACAGCCCGTGTGGCGTGCCGACCGCCCGCAGAAAGGCCGCTACCGTGAGTTCTACCAGTGTGATGCCGACGTCGTGGGCAGCGACTCCCTGCTGAACGAAGTAGAGCTGATGCAGATTGTCGACACCGTATTTTCCCGCTTCGGCATCCGCGTCTGCATCAAGATAAACAACCGCAAGATACTGACCGGCATGGCCGAAATCATCGGTGAAGCCGACAAGATAGTGGACAT
This sequence comes from Candidatus Bacteroides merdipullorum, assembly GCA_019116045.1. Lineage (GTDB taxonomy): Bacteria > Bacteroidota > Bacteroidia > Bacteroidales > Bacteroidaceae > Bacteroides > Bacteroides merdipullorum. The sequence goes on from DXCK01000127.1 coordinate 19,474, forward strand.
CACCGTGGCCATCGACAAGCTGGACAAGATTGGCCTGGACAACGTCAACGCCGAGTTGCGCGACAAAGGCATCTCCGACGAAGCCATCGACAAGCTGCAACCCATCATCCTGCTGAGCGGCACCAACGCCGAGAAATTGGACACGCTCCGCCAGACACTTGCCACAAGCGAGACAGGACTGAAAGGCGTGGAGGAAACCGCCTTCATCCTCACCACCCTCGAAAGCCTGGGCCTGAAGAACGAAGTGGAACTCGACCTGACCCTGGCACGCGGGCTGAACTACTATACCGGCGCCATCTTCGAGGTGAAAGCATTGGATGTACAGATAGGCAGCATCACCGGAGGCGGGCGCTACGACAACCTGACGGGCGTGTTCGGCATGCCGGGCGTGAGCGGTGTGGGCATCTCCTTCGGTGCCGACCGCATCTTCGACGTGCTCAACCAGCTCGACCTTTATCCCAAGGAGGCGGTGAAGGGCACGCAACTGCTCTTCATCAACTTCGGGCAGTGCGAGGCCGCCTTCTGCCTGTCCATATTGTCGAAGGCACGTGCGGCCGGTATACGCGCCGAGCTGTATCCCGACAGCGCCAAGATGAAGAAGCAGATGAGCTATGCCAATGCCAAGGGCGTCCCCTACGTGGCCCTGGTGGGTGAGAACGAGATGCATGAGGGCAAAGTGACATTGAAGGACATGGCAACGGGCGAACAACGCTTGTTGACGCCGGATGAGCTGATAGAGGTCCTTGCGCGTTAAATCGTAATGTTTTTCTGATAAATACTGTTAGAAGGAGACCGTTGTGTCTCCTTTTTTGTTATATTTGTAACGCAGGTGTAAGGAGTTTGTAATCCATCGGCGTTACTTTTGTCCTGGCAATCTTAAAAAGGGAGGTAAACATGGTATCTATTCAGTACAACCAACGACGGCATAATGCAATCATAGGCATCGTGATGCTTGTCATTGCCATTTTGTTTCTGCTCTATATGGGCGATTCGATGCTGGACTCCACACGTGAGTTCCGCAGCAGTTCTATCCAATATTTACTTAAGTAACATTTATTTCTTACCTTTGCACCAAAGTATGACGTAAGGATATGATATTCTACTTTAGTGCAACTGGCAATTCTCGTTGGGTGGCCGAACGGTTGGCCGCACTGACGGGGGACGAACTTTTCAATATGGCCGATTTCCTGCGGGAAGGCCGTGTGCCTGCTTTGTCAGCGGGTACGGTGCGGGTGGGTGTGGTGTTTCCCATCCATTCCTGGTACGTCCCGGCTCCTGTCTTACGATTCCTTTCTCAACTGGCCGTCCCTGCATCTGTCTATCGTTATGCTGTCTGCACTTGTGGTGACGATGTTGGCCGTGGGCTTTCCCGTCTTTCCCGTCATTTTCCGCTTGATGCTGCCTGGTCTGTGCAGATGCCCAACACCTATGTGCCCATGTTCGACCTCGATGCTCCGGAGCTGGCCCGGCAGAAGGTTGCCAGAGCTCGCGCCTTCTTGTCCGTCATAGCCGAGGCTGTGGTGCGGAAGGAGCGCGCTTGGTGCGTACGCGAGGGCGGCTTCCCTCGCTGCAAGACTTATGTGGTTTATCCATTGTTCAAACTATTTTGTATAAAGACCAAAGATTTCCGTGTGGATGAGGCGTGCATTTCGTGCGGTCGTTGCGAGCAAAACTGTCCCGTGTCTGCCATCCGTCTGGTGGATGGACGCCCGGTGTGGAGTGATGCCTGTATTCACTGCATGGCCTGCCTGCACGGTTGTCCGGTGAACGCCATCCGCTATGGAACGGGTACGAAGAAGAAAGGGCAGTATCGGCTGGAGGATTATTTGTGAAGGCTGAATGTTGCTGGTTTATGGCAGTATCATCTGATTTCGAACTCTGCGCTTAATGCTATTCTCTGGCTGCCGGCATAGAAAGATTTGCATATCCGATATTTCCCCTTTGACAAGTAATAATAGCTGCCGATGGGGAAGCAGAACCAATAGCGCGAGGGGGCTTTCCTGTTGTCGAACCCATCGCTGGGCCATGCGATATCCGAGCCTTTGATTTTCGGCATGACCCATTCCTTCCCGTTCCACCGATAGAGATGCCAATCTCTTCCGTAAGTCAGTGACGTGGTGGTGGGGTTGTCTACAAATACATGGATAGTCTCTACATCTGTTCCATAGATCGAGTGTTCCATCCACATGACCACGGAAGTATCTTCGCGTTCATCCCATAAGTCTTGTACATCCACAAGGAAACATTCGAGAATGTAATAACGGATGCTGTCCTTGTCGTTTTTGT
>DXCK01000128.1 GCA_019116045.1 Candidatus Bacteroides merdipullorum
GCCGACCTGGTCGGCAAGGTCGAAGCCGGCATACCCGAAGACGACCCGCGCAACCCCGCCACTATCGCCGATAACGTGGGCGACAACGTAGGCGACGTGGCCGGCATGGGTGCCGACCTCTACGAAAGCTACTGCGGCTCTATCCTGGCCACGGCAGCCCTCGGAGCAGCCGCCTTCCTGCACAGCGACGACACGGTGATGCAATTCAAGGCAGTCATCGCCCCCATGCTGATTGCGGCTGTCGGGATATTGCTGTCCCTTATCGGCATATTCGCAGTGCGCACCAAAGAAGACGCGAAGATGAAAGACCTTCTGAACGCCCTCTCCCTGGGCACTAACCTCAGCTCGGTGCTCATCGTGGCGGCCACCTTCCTCATCCTATGGCTGCTCGGCATAGACAACTGGCAATGGATTTCCTGCTCCGTTGTTGTCGGACTGCTGGTAGGCGTCATCATCGGCCGCTCTACGGAATACTACACTTCACAATCCTACAAGCCCACCCAGCGGCTGAGCGAAAGCGGAAAGACCGGCCCGGCCACGGTCATCATCTCCGGCATCGGGCTGGGCATGCTCTCGACTGCCATCCCTGTCCTGGCCGTAGTCGTGGGCATCATCGCCTCCTATCTGTTCGCCTCGGGCTTTGACTTCGGCAACGTAGCCATGGGACTCTACGGCATCGGCATCGCCTCGGTAGGCATGCTCTCGACACTGGGCATCACGCTGGCCACCGATGCCTACGGACCCATCGCAGACAATGCGGGCGGCAACGCCGAGATGTCGCGCCTGGGCGAAGAAGTGCGCCGCCGCACCGACGCCCTCGACTCGCTGGGCAACACCACGGCCGCCACAGGCAAGGGATTCGCCATCGGCTCGGCAGCCCTGACCGGACTGTCGCTGCTGGCTTCGTATATAGAAGAAATACGCATCGGACTGGACCGCCTGGGCACCACCGTGCTGCAAATCGGCAGCGAGCAGATTAAGCTGCAAGACGCTTCGTTCTTCGACTTCATGCGCTACTACGACGTCACGCTGATGAACCCGCGCGTGCTTTCCGGCATGTTTATCGGGTCGATGATGGCCTTCTTGTTCTGCGGGCTCACGATGAACGCTGTGGGTCGTGCGGCCGCCCGTATGGTCGCTGAGGTAAGGCGGCAGTTCCGCGAAATCAAGGGCATACTCGAGGGCCGCACGGAGCCTGACTACGAGCGCTGCGTAGCCATCTCGACCAAAGGTGCCCAACGCGAGATGGTTCTTCCCTCGCTGCTGGCCATCATCGCTCCGGTGGGCACGGGACTTATCTTCGGCATTTCGGGTGTGATGGGCCTGCTTATCGGCGGCCTGAGCACGGGCTTCGTACTGGCCATCTTCATGGCCAACGCCGGCGGTGCGTGGGACAACGCCAAGAAATACGTAGAAGAAGGCAACTTCGGCGGCAAGGGCAGCGAGGTGCACAAGGCCACCGTCGTGGGCGACACCGTGGGCGACCCCTTCAAGGACACCTCTGGCCCCAGCCTCAACATCCTGGTGAAACTGATGAGCATGGTAGCCATCGTCATGGCGGGACTCACCGTGGCGTGGAGTTTATTCTAACCCGACAAGCTTTCCTGTTCGACTATGATTAACAAACAGCTCCTTCGCCCGGACAGCATCGTTGTGGTGGGCGCTTCGAACAACGTACACAAGCCCGGCGGCGCCCTGCTGCGCAACCTGCTGGGCGGGCACTATGGCGGACAGCTCTACGCTGTCAACCCCAAGGAGACAGAGATACAAGGCGTGCGCGCCTACCCCACGGTGCACGACGCCCCCCCGGCCGACCTGGCTGTGCTGGCCATCCCCGCCGCGGCTTGTCCGGACGCGGTGGAGGTCTTGGCCGGGGAGAAAGGCGTCAAAGCCTTTATCATCCTGTCCGCCGGATTTGGGGAAGAAACGCACGAGGGTGCCGAGCTGGAACAACGCATCCTCCGGACGGTCGATGCACACGGCGCGGCACTCATCGGGCCCAACTGCATCGGACTGCTGACCCGCTGGCACCACAGCGTCTTCTCTCAACCGATACCACAACTGCACCCGCAGGGTGTCGACCTCATCTCGAGTTCGGGCGCGACGGCGGTGTTCATCCTCGAAAGCGCCGTCACCAAGGGCTTGCAGTTCAACTCGGTCTGGTCGGTAGGAAACGCCACGCAGATAGGCGTGGAAGACGTGCTCCAGTACCTGGACGAGCACTTCGACCCTGAGCGCGACTCGCGCATCAAGCTGCTGTACATCGAAAGCATCGGCGACCCCGACCGCCTCTTGTTCCACGCCTCGTCGCTCATCCGCAAGGGCTGCCGCATCGCGGCCATCAAGGCGGGCAGCAGCGAGAGCGGCAGCCGGGCAGCCTCGTCGCACACGGGCGCCATAGCCAGCAGCGACTCGGCCGTCGAAGCACTGTTCCGCAAGGCGGGCATCGTGCGCTGCTTCTCGCGCGAGGAGCTGACGACCGTGGGCTGCGTATTCACGCTGCCCGAGCTGCGCGGACGCAACTTTGCCATCGTGACACATGCCGGAGGCCCGGGCGTGATGCTGACCGACGCCCTGAGCAAAGGCGGCCTGAACGTGCCCAAGCTGGAAGGCCCCTTGGTCGAAGAGTTGAAATCGAAGCTATACCCCGGAGCCGCCGTGGGCAACCCCATCGACATCCTGGCCACGGGCACGCCCGAACACCTGCGCCTCTGCCTGGAGTATTGCGAAGAGAAGTTCGACCAGATAGACGCCGTGCTGGCCATCTTCGGCACACCGGGACTGGTGACGATGTATCAGATGTACGACGTGTTGCACCAGAAGATGCAGACCTGCCGCAAGCCCATCTTCCCCATCCTGCCCTCGGTGAACACCGCCGGGGCGGAAGTGGCCGACTTTCTGGCGAAAGGGCACGTGAACTTTGCCGACGAGGTGACGCTGGGCACCGCCCTCAGCCGCGTGCTGAACGCCCCACGCCCGGCGAACAACGAGATTGAGCTGTTTGGCGTCGACGTGCCCCGCATCCGGCGCATCATCGACTCCATCACGACCGACGGCTACCTGCCTCCCTACCAGGTGCAGGCCCTGTTGCGCTCGGCCGGCATCCCCGTGGTGGACGAATGTGCGTCCATCAAGAAAGACGAACTGCTGGCTTTCGCACGCCGCACGGGCTTCCCCGTGGTGGCCAAGGTGGTGGGACCAGTGCATAAGTCGGACGTGGGAGGCGTGGTGCTGAACATCAAGACAGAGCAGCACCTTGCCCTGGAGTTCGACCGTATGATGCAGATAGAGGGCGCCACAGGCGTCATGGTGCAGCCCATGCTGAAGGGCACGGAGCTGTTCATCGGCGCGAAGTATGAAGAGAAATTCGGGCACGTGGTGCTGTGCGGACTGGGCGGCATCTTCGTCGAGGTGCTGAAAGACGTCTCCTCCGGCCTCGCCCCGCTGAGCTACGAAGAGGCATACTCGATGATACACTCCCTGCGCGCCTACAAAATCATCCGAGGCACGCGCGGCCAGCAAGGGGTGAACGAAGACCGCTTCGCCGAAATCATCGTCCGCCTGTCCACCCTGCTGCGCTTTGCCACCGAGATAAAGGAGATGGACATCAACCCGCTGCTGGGCACCGAACGGCACGTCATCGCCGTGGATGCCCGCATACGCGTGGAGAAACGAAAAGCCGATTAGCCCGCGGCCCAGTCCTCGCGGTCGAGGTTGCGGTAGCCGATGGCCTCGGCCAAGTGTGGAGGTCGCACCTCCTCGCTGCCCTCCAGGTCGGCAATCGTGCGGGACACTTTGAGAATACGGTCGTAAGCACGGGCCGACAGGTTCAGGCGCGTCATGGCCGACTTCAGCAACTCCAGCCCGGCCTGGTCGGGACGGGCATAACGGGCCAGCAGGCGGCTGTTCATCTGCGCGTTGCAATAGATGCCCCGCTCCTGCGCATAACGCTCCTCCTGGATGCGGCGTGCACGCACCACCCGCTCGCGGATGGCTGCGCTCGACTCTGCAGGACGGGCGTCGGCCATCTTCTCGAACGGCAAGGGGGTCACTTCTATCTGGAGGTCGATACGGTCCAGCAGAGGGCCGGAAATGCGGTTAAGGTAGCGTTGCACCTGTCCGGGCGTACAGACGCAGGCACGGGTGGGATGATTGTAGTAACCGCACGGGCAGGGATTCATCGACGCGACCAGCATGAAGCTGGCGGGGTACTCGACGCTGTACTTGACGCGCGACACCGTTATCTTCCGGTCTTCCAATGGCTGGCGCAGCACCTCGAGCACGGAGCGGCTGTACTCGGGCAGCTCGTCAAGGAAGAGGATGCCGTTGTGCGCCAAGCTAATCTCGCCCGGCTGCGGATTGGTGCCTCCGCCCGTCATGGCCGCGATGGAGATGGTGTGGTGCGGGTCGCGGAACGGGCGCCGCGAGATAAGGCCGCCCTCGCTGCCCAGCTTTCCGGCCACGGAATGTATCTTCGTAGTCTCCAGGCTCTCGCCCAACGACAGTGGCGGCAGTATGCTGGGCAGGCGCTTGGCCAGCATGGACTTGCCGCTTCCCGGGGCACCGATGAGCAGCACGTTATGGCCGCCGGCAGCCGCCACTTCCAGGGCGCGCTTCACGTTCTCCTGTCCTTTCACCTCGGCGAAATCGTAATCGAAGTGGCTCTGTCGGGCGAAAAACTCCTCGCGCGTGTTGACCAGCGTCGGCTCCAGCGCACATTTCCCGTTGAAAAAGTTAACTACTTGGCATACATTATCCACGCCGTAGACCTGGAGCCTGTTCACCACAGCCGCCTCGCGGGCGTTGGCGCGGGGCACAATCATGCCCTCGAAGCCCCGCTCGCGAGCCATGATGGCCATAGGCAGCACGCCCTTGACGGGTTGCAACGTGCCGTCCAGGCTCAGCTCGCCCATCAGCAGGAAGCGGGACAGACGGCCTTCGGCATCGCGCACCACCTCGGTGGCGGCCAGCATCCCGATGGCCAGAGGCAAGTCGTAGGCGGCACCTTCCTTTCGTATGTCCGCGGGAGCCATGTTCACCACCAGGCTGGTGACGGGCAGGCGCAGCCCGGCGGACTGAAGGGCGGACAGGATGCGGCGGTGGCTCTCCTTGACCGCGGCGTCGGGCAGGCCGACCAGGTAGAACATGCAGCCTTTGGAGCTGCTGACTTCGATGGTAATGGGGATGGCGTCGATGCCCAGCACGGCCGCGCCATAGACTTTGACTAACATGGTATCAGATTTAACGTTCGGGTCATTTCTTCTTAATCTTTTCTTCCACCTGCGCGGGCGTGAGGTTTATCCCCATAATACGCCCCTTGGGGTTGACCAGTACATTGAAGGGCAGCGTATAGACATAACACTTCTTCACCACGTCCGATTCCCATCCGTGCAGGTCGCACCCTTGCGTCCAGTCCAGCGTGTCGCGGCTGATGGCGTCCAGCCACATCGTGCGGTCTGTGTCGAGCGAGATGCCCAGCATGGCAAAGTCCTTGTTGCGCTTCTGACGGCGATGGAGCGCGCGCAGCGAGTCGTTGGCGGCCCGGCTGGCAGCGTCCCACGAAGCCCAGACGTGCACCAGGAGATACTGGTCATTGAACTGCGTGCGCACGACGCGTTCGCCGTCGGCATCGGTGGTCTGGATGAAGGGCAAGGAGCGTCCCACAGACAGCTTTTTGTGGTCTTCCAACAGCTCCATCAGCTCACTGGCCAGAGGGCGGTCTTTTATCTCGCCCACCAGCGGTTCTATCAGCGACTCGATGCGGTCGAGGTCTGGTTCGGGCACCTGCACGAAGTACTTCTCCAGCAGCCACAGGCTGACCAGCGAGGCGGGGTGCTGGCGGATGAAGTCGGCTGCACGGCGCTGCACGGCGGTGTCTGTTGGGGCAGACAGCTCGGCCAGGCTCTGCGAGAAGGCGGTCTGCTCTTCGTTGAGCGGACTGCCGGTCACTTGCAAGGCATGCAAGCGGTCTGCCGAGCCGCTGATGCGGATGCGTTCGCGCCGGTCGAGGTAGAGGGGATAGGTGGTGCCGTCGGCAAAGAGCAGGCTGACGCCCACGAGCGTGTCGACGGGAATGGTGTCGGAGAAGCGGTCTTCGTGCACCACGAGCGTGTCCACGCGGTCGAACAATCGGTCCATGCCGATGACGTAGAGCGTGTCGTCGCCCAGGCCTTTGATTTCGCCGCTGACGTGGGCGACCCGTGGATTCTCCTTATCCCCGCAGGCGGCCAGCAACAACAGGAAGATGAACGAGACGAGAGGTAGTTTTCGCATATCAGTGTTTCTTATAGATTTATAAACCGCAGGCGCGCGCGTCGCAGTGCACGCGCATCCAGTGTGCGAAAGTACGTTTTTCCGGCGGGAATAGAAAAGAAAAGCCCGGCAAATTCGTTGCCGGGCCTGTGATTTTGCTTGTCGACGGAAGAAACGCCTCAGGCGTTCTCTTCGCTCAGCAGTTTTTCAAGCTCTTCGTCAGAGAAGTCTTCCATCGACCCGCCCTCTGCTTGCGAAGCCAGCAGTTCTTGCTGCACCTGGGCGGCAGGCAGAGTCATCGTCTCGCAATCCTGGTAGGCCGACAGGTCTGCCGCTGCATCGACGGGCAAGCCTTCGTCTGTGAAGTCTTTCTGATACTTGGCTATCACACGCAAACATTCTTTGCGGAGTTTCAACTGCTGCTTCAGCTCCTTGATGTCGCCGGATGCAGCCGCCAACCCCACGGCGGCACCGATGCCGGCGCTGAGCCATGCTTTCTTCTTCGAACCGCCCGAGCCTTTGGCAGCCAATGCGCCGGCAGCGGCGCCCACACCCACTTTGGCCAGGATGGCAGCGCCCGATTTCATGGCCGACTTGAGGTGCTTGCGGGCCGTCGAGGCGTCGCACACTTTATCATTCTGGTCCAGCAGCAGATAATACTTCTGGACGGTCTGGTCTTCGTTGCGGAGCGTATCGCCGTTCTCGTCCGTCTTTACGACTTCTACCACGCGATACATCGGCATGGTGGCTACGAGCTCCTTGGGGGAGATGCTGTCGGCAGCACTGGCGGCTGTGGTATCGGCAGCTTGCTCATCCGTACCCATGACAGATGTCACTGTCTCGGCGGCTTTTTTCAGTTTCTTCAAGAATCCCTGTGCCGAAGCACCCGTTGCGCAGAAGGCCACCAGTGCCAACGCACAAACACTCTGCAAAATCATTCTCTTCATACGTTTACAAGTTTTTAATTTATTAATAGATTGATTACCAACTTTTCTATTCCAAGTTCTGCCCGGCGGACACGAGCCGTGCTTCCGTCGGACAAGAAACGCGGCTACCGTGCGGAAGAAGCGTGCCCCTTGTCCGGCAGAAGCAAAGGCACTGTCCGCAGAAACCGGACAGTGGTTATTTGGTGTACATCTTGACGCGGAACTGTTTTTTCATGTATGTGCCCTGCGCGCGGCGCATCAGGTCCTCGAAACTCATGTAGACTATCTTCTGCGGGGCATCTTCCTTGGGACGGAAAAGGATGCCGGTGGGCAGATTGGTGCGGTCCAGTTCGATTTCGGCAATGCCGTCGGCACCCGACTCGCCGACCTGCTGGAAGTTCATCTCTTCCTTCTTCAAGATGCGGCGGAAACGCTTGTCCGACGAAAAGCTGTTGGACGAAAGGGGCGTGAAGCCACGGTAAATCCAGATTTCGACTCCCGGAATCGGATTGCCCTCGGCGAAGGTCTTCCATTCGACGAACGTGAACTTTACTTGCAAGTCCATGCTCATCAGCAGTCCCTTCATCAGTTCGATGCGCTTCAGGTAATAGTCGTCCGGATTGAAGCGGTAGATTTGCTCTATGTACTGGATGGCGTACGAGGCATAGTCGGCCACTTCGGCCTGGGTGGCATTGCCTTCTTTTTTCATCCGGGCAATCTGCCGGAAGCAGCGGGCGGTGAGGTCGTCGTAGAACAGACACGAGTCGCACAGTTCGATGGCCGCCTGTATGTTGGGCTTCAGGTCGGCCACGACCGATTCGCCCGTCAGCAAAGCCTTGTCATAAGCGGCGCGGGCCTGCTTGTACTTGCGCATCCCGAAGAGGCGGCCGCCCTCGTCCATCAGGGCGCTGCACTGGCTGGTGAAGACCTCTTTCTCCACCACGATGGGCAGGACGACGTAGCGGCGCAGGATGCGGGGCTTCAAGTCGCCGATGTAGATGGACAGCAGGTTGGTGCCCTCGCCGTAGACCGTCACGTTGGAAAGGTTGGCTAGGTACACCTCGGCCTCCTCCAGCCTCTTCTCAGTGCTTTCTATCTCCTCCCATTCGGGCGCGTCCTCGGCCAACTGGCCCGAGTTCATGATTTTATCCAGTTCGACCTGGCGCTTCTGCAAGCTGTCCAACCGGTCCCGCGCCTCGTCCAGCTTGGCCACGGGGATAATGACGCGCACCTCCAACAGCGAAGCGTCTTCCTTGCTGACCTCGCTGGTGACGCGCGCACCCAGTTCGGGCGGGCATTTCACTTGCAGCGATTTCAGCGTGGACGAAAACTCCAGGGCGGCTTCGGTCTCGCTTTTGTGGACATCGTTCACCATCGTCTGGTCGTCGTAGCGGATGGGGTTGGCCACCTCTTCCAAGCGGTAGGCCTGCAGGTAGTCCGTCGTCTTCAGCGAGACCAGCAACGAGGCGCGGTAGGGGTTGCCCATACGGCTTACCTCCAGCTTGGGCTGCTTGGTGTCGCGCACGTCGACGATGACGTAATAACGGTAGTTGCCGTCCGCGCCCTTGCCACGGAGGTCGACGGTGGTGGGATAAGCCTTATTGACCACAGAGATGACCAGGTCTTTGTGCTCCGAGAGGATGAGCACGCCCCGGTTGCCGCCCAAGTCCTCAAAACAGTCGTCCTCCGGCGAACGGTTCAGTTCGTTGGTGCCCAACTGCGCCCACGTGGTCAGGGACAACAGGCAGAGAAACACCATCCAAAGTATTCGTTTCATGTCGGTAAGTATAAAGGATTAGCAATCAAAGGTCGAAGGCGCCCAGGGTCGAAATGTCGTCGTCCGGCTGCTGGCGCACGCCGCCCACCCATTCGGGCTGCCAGGTGCGCACGTGTATGATGGGGCTGCCGCCATCTTCCGGGAACTCCCAGAGCAGGAAGAGGTAGCCCTCGTCGCTGTACGTGCTCGACGACCACTCCTGGCGCAAGCGCACGCCATACATGTTAGGATTAACCTTCGAACGGGTAATGCCGGCACAACCGCCCTCCTCCCCGTTATCGCCGATTTCGCTGAACTTGACGTTAATCCACTTGTTGCGCAGGAAGGCTTTCTTCAGGTTACGGATGTACTGCTCCTTGCTTTGCTTGGTGTACTCCACCTTTTGCGACATGAAATTGTTGTCGGCACTGGGGCGGACGGTGACAACCTTACCCGTGATGATGAGCGCGTCGTCGCTGAAGTAGTTGTTAATTACGTCGATGTCCTTCTGGTTATAGGCCGTGCGGAAGCGTTCAATCTGTTGCATGATTATCATCTGCTTCTCCTTCTCCACCACGCTTCCGCAGTGTTCCAAGCTTTCGGACAGTTGGGCGTCCAAAGCCAGACGGAAGTCGGTCAACCTGCCTTGAGCGTCGAACTCCACTATCGCTTCTTGGTACGTTCCCACGCCGAAGTCCTCTCCTTCTGGCGTAATGATCAGCGGGATGTGACTCACCATCATCGAGCCGTCTTTGAAGACCCAGCAGCGCTCCACCACTTCGTCGTCGTCGCAATAGAACGGTGTAACGGCCCACAGGCGCACCAGCGAGCGCAGCGAGAAGTCGTCCATCGGCAGGTCTTTGGTCGTCAGGATTTCCTTCGCCTGCTGGGCGCGGTTGATTTCAGTCAGCACCAGGCCCAGGTTGCGCTGCGCAGCCTCCAAGCCGGCCGGGCGGTCTACACCTTCATCGACAGTGAGAGTGACTTCCACCGCCTTAACATCAGTCGCCCCCCATGCCAGCAACAGGGTCATGGCGAGCATTGCACGTATCAGTATTTTCTTCATATCCAGTATTTGTTATAAGTATCGTAGTTTGTCATTCCACTTCTATGCCGATGGCGCCGCAACCACGGTAGTTGGCCACGCCGTCGGGCTGGTTGGTCTTCACATTGAGGCGGTCAGGGCCGGGCGTCAGGATGGCGACAACCTTGGCCTCCTTGTTGTAGATAATCAGGTAGTACTTGTCGGGGTCGTCCAGCGAGGCGTAGCGGTCGTATCCCTTAATCTTGCCTTCGGCCTCCAGTTGCTTCACCTTCTCGGCCATGGCATAGTAGTCCGTAATCCCGGCCAACAGGCTGATGGCTTCGGGCAGGACGGGCTGTAGCTTCTCTTCGACTGCCGGCCGGCTTTCGTTCTCGATGACAACGGCGTTGTCGGTGGCGATGATGTCTTTCTTGCGGACGTAGACGAAGTAGCGGAACATGTTGGTGCCGCGCGGCATGGACAGCGGGGTCCACAGTTCCTTGCGGTTGTTGACCACCAAGTTCGCACTGCCCTTCATTTTCTTTTGTGTGGACACCCACTTGTTTACCTCGTCGAACAAACGTTCTTCGGCATAGGCACGCGCTTCTTCTTCGGTCGGGGCAGTAGACTCTGCGTAGATGTATTGCGAGCTCTTCTTGACTTTGTTTATCTCTTTCTTGACGTCATCCGTCGGCCCGGCCTGCGCAGCGGTCAGGGCAAGGAGACAAAGGGTGATTGACAGTAGTATTCTCATTTGCTCTATTAACTAGGGGTTATTCTTGAAAAAGTCTTCGGTGACGTTTTGCAAAGGGGTGAAGGCGTAGAGCGTCCCTACCACGGTGCCGCTGCCTTGCAACACGCTGAACGGTACAATCAGGCTGAGCGTGTGGCAATAAGCCAGTTTGGTGTTGACGGCAAAGAGGGTGGCGGAGATGCCTGTCTCGGTGCGTTCTTTGACGCCCAGATAGAGACGGCAGCCTTCGGCATTGCAATAGCGCACGTATTGCGGCAAGGTGACGGACAGGGTTTTCCGGACGTTGCCATATTTGTCGAACGTCAGGCGCAGGGGGACTGCTTGGCGTGCACAGCCCGTCAGCAGCAGGTTGTTGACGGCCTGGGCGGGGCGGGCGGGGTCGGTCTGGACACGGTAGGCGCCCGGACGGGCGGGGTCGGCATGCAGATAGAGGCGCGCCCGTATCAGGTCGCTGAAGAAGCTGCCTCCGTCGGCCACTGCCACGTTGTCGGCCGTCGATACGGGACAGCCGTGCCAGGCTTGGGGCAGGGTGTCGGCGGGCAGGGCGGCGTCCGTGCGCAGCAGGTTGCGCTCCAGCATCTCTTCCAGCTCAATCAGATTGGCTCCCATGAGGGTCTGGCAATCGGCGGAGATGCGGAGAGACACCGGGGCGTTGCCGGCCTCCCACTCTACCACGTAGGCCCTGCGTTCCTGCTCGCCGAGGCTGAAGGCCGTCGCTGGCGTCAGGGTCTTGAGCAGGGTGGCATTGCCTTTCAGGAAGGTGATGTCTTTGCGGCTGGTGGCTTCGGCTTTGTCTTCGGGTTTCAGCACGTCTTCTTCCAGCGCGTAGCGTTCGAGGAAGTCCAACACGGGACGGGCGTCGTGGGCTGCTGCCCAGGAGGTGTCGAACAGCTTGTAGCCAATGTGTGAGACGTCGCCATAGGCATTGGTGCGTACGCGCAGGGCACGCCCGCGATAGCTCCATGTCGAGTCGTTGTCCGCATCAGGCTCCAGGTTGTCGGGCAGATTCAGGCCGATGCTTCGGGCCAGCCGCTCCAGGCAGGGTACTTGATACGTGGGGGCAGCGCCCGCGCTCAGGGCAAGCGCTACCCACAACAATGCCATATAGCAACGCTGTATCATCATGGTTTCACAGCCGTCTTGTTACCATTATGATTCCAATAGCCCAAGCCGCTGATTCGGCCGTCGCGGAACTCGCCTTCGAAGGTGTCGCCGGGCTGAGCCACGAAGTCTTTCGACGGAACGATTTTCTGTTCCTTCTTGTAAGTGATGGTTCCGTAGCCGTGGGGCTTGCCGTTCTTCAGGTCGCCGGTGTAGGTTCCGTAGCCCAAGTCGACGGTGCCACGGCCGGTTTGCGGAGTGGCGGGCTTGGGGTCGACACGCTTGGGTTCGGGCGTCACCACCTTGGGTTCTTCGGGAGCGACGGTGGCCGTGTCTTCGGGCGTCTCCGGAGCGACGGGCTTCGGTTGTTCAACGACAGCCTCGGGCTCTTTATCCCCGTTCAGGTAGGAATAGAGGCCGTAGCCTCCGCCGCCCAACACGAGGACGGCTGCCACGATGATGGCTATCGTCTTCCCATTGCCGTTGCCTCCGTCGTTGTCTTTCTCCTTTTTATGTCCGCCCGGCGCCTCGCGCAGTGGCTGGTGGCAGTAGGGACATTCGAACTCCCCGCCTGCCTCGATTTCAAAAGATTCTTTGTAATGGTCGCAATCAATGTTTGCGCATACACCTGTTTTCTTTGCCATATTCGAAATGTTTATTTAGTTATGATTCTGATTTTCTTTTCTTTCTTCACATAGACCCTCTTTTCGCGGAGAGGGTACAAGCACACCGGGCAGCAAAACTCCATGCCTTCTTCCACTTCAAACGTCTTGTTGAAGTATTCACAATCCAGGTTTTGACAGATGCCTATCTTTTTTGCCATAGTTATTTGTTTTTCTTCATTCATAATCAAGCGGTTGCTTCTTATCCGACAGAAGTGCGGCCCGTGCGGGCAAGAGTCGTGCCCCGTGTTCGGACGAGGCACGGCCCCGGTGCGCGTCAGCCGCAGGGATGCGGTGGTCAACCGATGCGCAGGTCGTCGTCGCAGAGCTTCTCGGCCGCCTTGTTGAAGGCGACGAAGACGGGATTGTTCTCGTTGCCGTTGACCAGCGGGAGCAGTACGGTGTCCAGCGTCTCGCCCAGCTTCAGCATCAGTTGCTTGCGCTTGTCGATGTGCTTGTAGTTCGTATCCATTTCCTCGATGACGGCTTTCTTCAACGCGGCGGCGTCCATGGCGCGGCTCATCTTGCTCAGCTCTTTGAGCGTGGTGACGATGTCTTCCCCAACGGGAATCCAGCGGCTGACGCGGCCCATGCGGTTCTTTTCGCCGGCAAAGCAGTTGGTCTTCTCGCCGGTCTCGGGATCTTCGCGGGAGACGATGATGTCGTCCAGCGTGTAGGCCAGGAGGACTATCGGCATGAGGTCCTTCTCAGACTCTTCCTTGTTGCGGTTGAACAGGCCGGGCAGAGGCTTGGCGAAGCTTTCGGTGTGCACCACCATGCGGTTGACCTCGTTGCGTGTCAGGATGTCGTACTTCTCCTTCAGCACGCGCACGTTGTCGACGTAGCGCAGGGGGAATCCGCTGTGTGCGGTGATGACGACAATCTGGTTGCTCTTGAAGTTGACCGACACGTCGTTGTCCTTGTTGAACGGTATGGTTCCGCTCTCGCCGAAATCCTTGATGAAGTCGTTGCGGAAGGTGTCGTCGTCTTCGTAGAGCGGCAGCGAGAGTTGGATGATTTTCTGGTGGTTGGCCGCTGTCTCGGGGCTGCCCTTGCCTTCTTCCGAGCCGTTGAAGGTCAGGAAGCTCTGGGCGGCGTTGTAGATTTCCTTGACGAAGCGTTTGCGCTTTTCGGGCGTGCTGCAGTCGGAGTTCCGCAGTTTGTCGAGTATGTTGACGTTGACCAGGCGCAAGTTGGCGTTCTTCTTGGAGTATTCGTTCAACTCGTCGCGCGACTTCTCGATGCACGACTTCAGCGTCACTTCTTGCAGGGCGGTGAGGTTCATCTTCTTGGCCAGGGCGCTGAAGGAAGCGTTGGCGGCCCCCACGGCCTCGACGATGTCGCTGCGCAGGCTGGCGGCATGTTTCCGTTGGTTTTCCTCGTTTTTGAGGAAGCCTTGCACGGTGTCGCGCACTTGGCGCGGGTCGTATTCTTTGACGACTTCGCCCTTCATGTCGTTTTCTTCGGCGTCACTCAGCTTGCACTTGTCTTCCGCCTGTTTCTTCATACTGTCAGCGAACTCCTCAAACACTCGCATCAAGGGTTCCACGCTGTTGGCGTTGAGAAGCGTCAGCATGTTTACAATCTCGGACAGCAGTTTGGCGGCATACGCGTAGGCCGTGATGGTGGTCATCAGCGTGAGCTGCTCGCGCTTGGCGTCGGCAAAGCGGCCGAACGTCTTGGTAGAGGCGTTGGTCACGGCATCGCGCAGCCAGCCGATGTTGTTCCAGTCGCGGCGGATGTCTTCCAACTGTGCGGCCAGGTCTTCGTTGAGGTAGGCCGTGCGCTTGTTAATCTTCTGCTTGTATTGGCCGATACGTTCTTCGCACTTGGTCGAAAGCACCTTGATGTACTTGTGCACCTCGATGATGGACAGTTCGCCCGTCCGCCACTTGGCAAACAGGTTGTTCTCGATGCGGCGGCAAATCTCTTCGGCGAATCCGCTGAGCTGCGACTCATAGTTTGCATAGAATTTCTTCACGCCGCAGCCCCGGTACATGCTGTCGTAGAAGTTTGTGCACAGTTGGTTGAACTCTTCGTACCATTCTTTCTTGGGACATTCGGCCTGCACGTCTTGCTTGTAGCGGTCCACGTAGACTTCCCAGCCCTGAACGATGGGTTTCCAGTTGGTGACGTGCTTCTCGATGGAGGGCAGGGGTTTGCTCAGCGTCAGGTATTCCTCGCTCAGCAGGTTGTCTTCCAGCTCGCTGCTCTTTTCGACCAGCTCCACGTAATCCTTGCCGACCATGTCTTCCGCGCACTCGATGTATCCGCGGGCATCGTCCCACAGCCCGTAGAGCATCTGCATGGATGCCTGACGGGCCAGGTGGTAGGCTCCGTACTCGACGACTTCTGTCTCGGGATACTCGATACGTTTCACACCAAAGGTCATGAACTTGCGGCTGTGGACAGGTTCGCCCACTTCGTTGGCTTCGGGCAGGAGGCCGTTGTTCTCGTTCGTCTCCAGCCGTGCCATTTTTCCGCCGTTCATCGACGAAACGACAATCTTCTGGAACAGGAAGTCGCCCACGATGCCCGGGAGGACTTTGTGCAGGTTGACTTCCTTGCCGGCCTCGTTGACGTTGGTGTAGAGGTAGGCCATGTCGAAGGCGTCCTGGTCTTTCAGCAGGCGGCGCACGTTGCCGTATTCATCAGTGTTGCCCTTGACGTCGGTGGGCAGGTAGCGCCGTACGGACATGGCGTTCAGCTCCAGCAGGGCGGCATATCCGTTGGGCTGGTAGAAGCGGTTGCTGTCTTCACCGCCGGGTATCTGGATGATTTTCTCGGGGACGTAGAGATAGAGCTGTATCTTGAACTTGCTTCGGTCGTCGCCGGTGCGCTGGAACTCGTTGCGAATCTGCGTCACTGCGTCTACAATGGAACCCGAGCCCGTACCGCCACCGAGGCCAGCACAGATGTGGAAGGTCACGTCGTCCACGTTCTCCTGTTCCTTCAGTGCCCGTACGCGCGCATGCACTTGCCCCACAAACGTGTTCTGCGGCAAACCGCACATGTTGTTGGCAATCAACATACGCCCGAACCGGCGGCGCTGCCCGCCGATGCCTTCGCTGATGATGGCGCCGATGCCTTCCTTCAGCATCGCTTCGTCGCGGCGATTGATGAAGGCGTTGATGCCGGGATACTGGTCGAGGTTGTCCAGCACGCCGGCGCCGATGCCGTTGATGGACAAACGCTGGGCGGGCGACAGTTGCACCGAAGCTCCCAGCACTTGCCAGCGGTCTTCGTTGTTCAGGTCTGCCAGACTCGAATCGACATACAGGTACTCTATGTGAGCGTCGCCCGTCGGTTCGTTCGAGCGGAACTCTTCGTAAATACGCTTACGCAAGGCGCACAAGACAGAACCGCCCGTGCCTCCTAATCCAATAACTAAATGATTTGCCATATCAGTCTATACATTATTATAATATTGCATGCATGAATAGTATCAAAAATCGTCGTAACGTTTAGGCCGTGCACCCCTCCGCCGGCTTCCGCCGGTGCTTCTGGCTCGTGACGAGGTTGCACGCCTGGCCCGGCCCGTCTGCTCCATCGTCTGGATAACCACAACGGCAGCCACGACGACAAACAATGCGCTCCAGCCCACACGCCGCCAGATGAAACGCGTCATATAGGCACGCAGCTCGTCGGCCATGGCCGAAGCGATGTTCAACGGCGTGTGCCCCGTAAAGTCGGCCCCGCCGATAAAGTAACCCACCAGCGGCCATTCCTCTTGTATCATGCCCAAGATTTCCTGACTGTTACCCTCGTCAAACGTCACGTATTCGGGCACGTCGCGCACCCAGCCGTTGATGGCTTCTTCGACATCGGCGCTATAAGAACGTATGGTGACAGCCCCACACAACAGGATGGCCTGAAACGACAAAAAGAAAAACAGGATGACACCCACTCCGTAACTGATAAGCGTGAAAGCACGGTTGGAAAACCACGAACGGATGATGAAGAACATCAGCGCAACGCCGACAGCCGTCAACAAGACTCCCAGGAAAAGATTCCCGATGGAATAAGAGATGATATTAAACAAAGCTCCCATGAACAAATAGTGTTTAAATGGTACTTACGAATCGTTAACTTATCTTCAACAGCACAAAGGTAGCATTTTCCAGAAAAAAAACAGTATTCCGGACGAAAAAAAAGCATTTCTCATGAATTTGCCGGCTTTTTCCCGCAAAAACACCCCCGAAATAAGTAAAAGTATCACGGAAAACCGTGAGGGGAAAACAAACCTGGTTCTGACGCGCTACGACCGTCCTTCTTGTCCGCACGAGCAGCGCTTCCGGCGGGCAAGAGCCTCAGCTCCTGCCCGCCACCCCGACAATGGCCTCCCACCCCCTCCACCGACAGACAAAAGCAGAGGGACGACCATCCGTTGCCGAATCGTCGTCCCTCTGCTCCGTGGACCAGCCAGGGCTTGAACCTGGGACCTCCAGATTATGAGTCTGTTGCTCTAACCAACTGAGCTACAAGTCCGATGCATCCTCTCTGCGGGATAGCGGGGGCAAAAGTAGTACTTTTCCCCGACTTGTGCAAGACTTAGGCGGATATTTTTCAGTCAGAACGTGTACTTCCGACGTGGGTTCTTCGGAAACCAACCCTTACGGACGCGCTCTTCCTGCTCGAAAACCTCTTTAATACTCCAGAAGGAAGAGAATGCAAAAACTCCGAGCAAGGACGACCAGAACAGGTCGGACACGTAGACAGAAGCAGCCACGCCGGCCACGCCCAACAGCAGAAATGCCCACCAGCAGCGCGTGCCCCAGTAATACTCGGCCTTAATCACAGCGGGATGGAACAGGCCGATGATGAGAAACGTGCAAATGCCGATGACCAGTCCGCCTACACGGTATTCTGTCAGAATCTCCATAGGCTCATTCCGGGCAAATGGGCACTTCTTTCTTGATGCTCTGCTCCAGCGAGATAAGGGTTTCGGTGGAGATGACACCCGGGATTTCCTGCATCTTGCTGTTGAGCAGCTCCATCAGGTGTTCGTTGTCGCGGGCGTAGAGCTTGGTCAGCATGGTGTAGGGGCCGGTGGTGAAATGACATTCCACTACTTCGGGGATTTTCTTCATTTCGGCCACGACGGACTTGTACATGGAGCCTTTTTCGAGTTTGATACCTACATAGGTACATGTCCGGTAGCCTAAGGACTTGGGATTGACGTGGTATCCCGAACCGATGATTACGCCCAAGTCAATCAAGCGCTGCACACGCTGGTGGATGGCTGCACGCGACACGCCACATTCTGCCGCCACGTCTTTAAACGGGATGCGGGCGTTCTGCGAGATGATCTCGAGAATCTGCCGATCAAGGTTGTCTATTTTTTCCATGATGTTTAGTATAAGATGAAAACGATTGTCAAATAGTAAGCAAATATAGCACTTTATTTTAATTTATCTATGCAAAACAAAGGAAAAATGCGGAAAAGGCAAAAAAAGCGGGCAGGACACGTGCTTTTGCAGCATTTGTCCTGCCCGTTTGTCACGCGAAACGGCGTGGGCTGAAGCCGGCCGTTATTTCTTCGGTTTCTCGATGCCCACCAGTTCCACTTCGAATATCAATGCGGAGAAAGGTTTGATCTTACCCGACTGACGAGAACCGTAAGCCAGTTCGTAAGGGATGTAGAGTTCCCACTTCGAGCCGACAGGCATCATGGTCAGTGCCTCGCTCCAACCCTTGATGACTTGTCTGGGCGAGAACGTAGCGGGTTTGCTCTTGCCGTTCTTGTCTTTGCGCTTGTAGGAGCTGTCGAACTCGGTGCCGTCGATAAGCGTGCCTTTGTAGTTCACCTGCACGCGGCTCGTGTCAGCGGGGACGGGGCCGTTGCCTTTGGTCAGAATCTTATACTGCAAGCCGCTTTCGGTAGTCTGCACGCCCTCTTTCGTCTTGTTTTCGGCCAGGAACTTCTCGCCGGCAGCCTTGTTGTCGGCAAACTCCACGGCCAGAGCCTTCTCGCGGATGGCTTCCATCTGGGTGCGCATGTAGCCTTCGGCCTCAATCTGCTTCATGACATCTTCGCGGTGCAGGGTGCCTGCCACGAATCCGGCCAACATGTTCTCGCGGCTCAGTGTCTGCGTGGAATCGTTGCCGAAAATCTGGCGGTTGAAGCCTTCCACCCATTGCTTGCTGACCATGTTGCCCACCTGCAGGCCGACCACGTAGGCCACGTCTTCGGGGTCAATCATCGAAGCGCCCTGGTTGAAGCCCTTGATAAAATTGGACATCTGCGTCGAGTCGATGCCCTGTTGGCTCAGGAAAGCTTCCAAGCCCTGCGTGCGGGCCATGCCGATGGCATAAGACAGCGAGTCTACATTGTTTTCAAGATTTGCCTTCGGGCTTTGCGCCGTGCAGGATGCGAAGCCGGCAGCGATGGCTGCGACGGCCAAGAAAGATAACTTTTTCATGTTGCTTTTCGTATTTATTTATTATGATTTGATTACTTTCAGAAGTTCTATCTCAAACACCAGCGTGCTGTGCGGCGGGATGAGTTCGCCGGCTCCCTGCGCGCCATAGGCCAGGTTGCTGGGGATGTAGAGTTTCCACTTGGCGCCTTCGGGCATCAGTTGCAAGGCTTCCACCCATCCGGGGATGACCTGGTTGACGCCGAACGTGGCAGGTTGCCCGCGGCGCACGGAACTGTCGAACAGGGTGCCGTCCACCAGCGTGCCCTCGTAGTGGCACTGCACGCGGTCGGTCAGCGTGGCGCGCGGAGCGTCGGGGTTGCCCGGCACAATCACCTCGTATTGGAGCCCGCTGGGCAGCGTCACCACCTCCGGGCGTTGCTTGTTCTGCTCCAGCAGTTGCTTTCCCTTCTCTATGTTCTCGGCGTTGACTTTCTTTTCCAGTTCTTCAAAATACTTGTTCACAATCTCTCGAGCCTCTGTATGGCTGATGGCGGTCTCGTTGCCGTCCAACACATCCTTCACTGCCTGGGCGAAATCTTCGACCACCAGGCCGCGTGCGCCCATACTCCAAAGATTCTGGCCTATCCCCAGGCCAATGGCGTAGCTGAATTTGTCCATGTTTTCGTTTTAATCTGCCGGCCGGTTCCGGTTCGTTGCCAGCCGGTTGTCATTTTGTAAGGCGCAAAAGTACGTCTTTTCTCCGAATGAAGAAACTTTCGCTGATTTAAAAAATCTTAGCATGACGAAAAAAGCCCGCAAAAGAAACGAGACAATCTGCCCTTCTGCCGGCGCCGACGCCCTTTTCCGCCCGCCCTTTGCTTGGAAATCCGAATAGAATCCGTACATTTGCGTGAAAAGAACTTTAATCCTTCGCTACCTTATGAATACCAAAGCATCCCTCCTTCTGCTCTGCCTCTGGGCAGCCCTGTCCGTACAGGCAGCCGGCGACACTGTTTTCGTACGTACGCCCGCCATTCCCATCCTGCTGGACCGCCAGGACAACGAACTGATGTATCTCCGCATCGAGGCTGCCGACTCCCGCCGGCTGGACTGCGTGCAGGTGCGTTTCGGCGACGAGACGGACTTGAGCAGCATCGAAAGCGTCAAACTGTACTATGGCGGCACAGACCGCACCCGCAAACGCCCGGCCGACTTCTTCTACCCCGTGGCCTACATCCCCCTGCACCAGCCCGGCCAGACCCGAGCCGCCTCTCCGTCTTACTCGGTGCTGAAAGACGAAGTGAAGCATCCCGGACGCGAAGTGACCCTGGAGGCAGGACAAGACTTGTTCCCGGGCACCAACTATTTCTGGGTAAGCCTGCAGATGAAACGTTCGACCCCGCTGACCGCCCGGCTGACCGCCAGCCTGGCCGGGGCACAGTTGGACGGACGCGAGGCTACGATATCGGGCACGGGCTTTAGCACTACGCGCCGAATGGCCGTGGGTGTGCGCCACGCCGGCGACGACGGCGCGGCCGCCTACCGCATACCGGGACTGGCCACGACCACCCGGGGCACGCTGCTCGCCGTCTACGACGTGCGTCACAACAGCAGTGTGGACCTTCAGGAAGACATCGAGATAGGATTGAGCCGCAGCACCGACGGCGGACAGACGTGGGAGAAGATGCGCATCCCCCTGAGCTTCGGAGAATACGACGGACTGCCCCGCGCACAGAACGGCGTGGGCGACCCGGCCATTCTGGTAGACCACGCGACGGGCACTGTCTGGATTATGGCCGCCTGGACACACGGCATGGGCAACGCCCGCGCCTGGAACCAGTCGAAACCGGGCATGGACATCGAGCAGACGGGACAACTGGTGCTGGCACGCAGCGATGACGACGGACGCACCTGGTCGCCCCCTATCAACATCACCGCCCAGGTGAAGCAGCCCGAATGGCACTTCTTGTTGCAAGGCCCCGGACGGGGCATCTGCACGACGGACGGCACGCTGGTCTTTGCCGGACAGTTCATCGCCGCCGACCGCACGCCCCATGCCTGCCTCATCTACAGCCGCGACCACGGACAAACGTGGAGCATCAGCCAGCCGGCCCGGAGCAACACAACCGAAGCCCAGGTGGCGGAAGTACGACCCGGCGAGTTAATGCTGAACATGCGCGACAACCGAGGGGGCAGCCGGGCGGTGTGCACCACCAACGACCTGGGGCAGACCTGGCAGGAACACCCGTCGTCGCGCAGTGCCTTGCAAGAACCCGTCTGCATGGCCAGCCTGCTGCATGTCCGCGCCGAAGACAATGCCACGGGGCGCGACCTGCTGCTCTTCTCGAACCCCGACAGCCCGAAGCGCCGCCACCGCATCACCGTGAAGCTGAGCACCGACGGAGGCCTGACGTGGCCCGCCGCACAGCAAGTCCTGCTGGACGAGGGCGAGAGCTGGGGCTACTCGTGCCTCACGATGATTGACCGCGAGACGGTGGGCATCCTCTACGAAAGCAGCACGGCGCACATTCTCTTCCAGGCCATCCCGCTGGCAGACTTGCTGGGCGACTGACGTCCTGCCCTACTCCACGGGCAGTTCTTCCGCACTGTCCCAACCGTGGCGAACGTCGAAGCGCCCCTCCGAGATGCGCCCGCCAGCGAATGTCCCGCTGAACACGAAACCGTCATGGCGGCTGATGTAGGCACGCCCCTCGCCCAAGTCTTCGCCAGAAGACAAGGCCGCGCTGTACGTACACTCCTGCCCCGCCACGGGCGCGAAGAAGGTCAGGCTGATGTTCTCAAACTGGGCCACGGGAGCCGTCAGCACAAAGCGGCTCTCGCTGCCGCTGCTCTCGTCCGACACGTGCGGCAGGCCGTAGCGGCCGCTGGTGTACACCCAGCCGTCTATCAGGCAGCCGAACGTGTCCAGCCCTTCTGCCGTTGCCTCAGGCATCAGCGTAGGATCGACCGACTTGTCCTCTTCGCAGGAGACCAGCCAGGCCGACAAGACAATCAGAAAAAGAGAATAAAGGGTCTTCATTGTAAATCAATCAGATAGTTCATATTCATAGATTCCGCACCTCTGCCGGACAAGAGGCGCGCTCCGTCCGCACACGAAGCCTGCCCCGTCCGGACAAGCGCCACGGCTGTCGCGCAGCGGAAGGCGGTTGGCAAAAAATCAGAAACGCCAGGCCAGCCCGGCCTGCAGGGACAGTTGCCCGAAATAGCCCGTGCCCGTCTTGGGCTGCTCCACGTTCCAATGCTCGTCGTGGTAGGTCACCCGGTAGCGGTCTGCCGTCGACAGCAGCCAGTGCAGCCGCAGCGCCACCGCCCAGTGGCGGGCAAAGGCATACTCGCCGCCCGCCGACAGGTTGGCCGCCAGCTTGTTCATCGACACGCGGCGGTCACGGCCGTAAACCTGACTACGGTTTTTGAAGAACTGGTAGCCCGCGCCCAGCGACGCCTGCCACAGCCAGCGGCCCCGCCCGCCGAACAGGCCGAACTGGGGAGCCAGGTAGTGCAGATGCAGGCGGTCGGAACCGTTCTGCCACGAGTTGCTGTACGTGCTGCCCTGGTAGAGCAACCCCGGCTGCACACGCACGCGGTGACCGTCGCCCCGCGCGCCGCGCCACCAATAGTCCACCGACCAGGCCACGCCCCGGCGTAGGTCGTCGCGGTAGCCCGCCTCGGCCAAGGTCAGCCCCAGGAAACGTCCCGTGTAGCACGCCGGGCCCACTTGCACGCTCAGCGACGAATGGTCGGCCAACACACTCTGCGCCCGCAACGGTAACTCAGAAAGGAGCAGAAGCAATGCCGTGCACAAGACGGTCAGAATACGTTTGTCCATAGTCTGTCAAGTTTGGTTCAACTGTCCGTAAAATGCAAAGAAACAATAAATACTGCACATTTCCTGTTACGAAGAAACGGGAAAAGCGTATTTTTGTGGAAGAAGAAAAACGGAAACCCTTAAACAGTCATCGTATGAAAAAGAATCTTGTCATCCTGACCGGCGCAGGCATGAGCGCCGAAAGCGGCATCAGCACCTTCCGCGACGCGGGCGGGCTGTGGGAACAGTATCCCGTAGAGCAAGTGGCCACACCCGAAGGCTACGCGCGCAACCCGGGACTGGTCATCGACTTCTACAACCAGCGGCGCAAGCAACTGCTGGACGTGCAGCCCAACGAGGGCCACCGTGGCCTGGCCGAACTGGAGCACGACTTCAACGTGACCGTCGTCACGCAAAACGTGGACAACCTGCACGAACGCGCCGGCAGCACGCACGTCATCCACCTGCACGGCGAGCTGACCAAGGTCTGCTCCAGCCGCGACCCCTATAACCCGGCCTACATCAAAGAGCTGAAACCCGAGGAATACGACGTCCGCCTGGGCGACCTGGCCGGCGACGGCAGCCAGTTGCGCCCGTTCATCGTGTGGTTCGGCGAGGCTGTTCCCGAAATCGAGACAGCCATCCGCTTCGTGCAAAAGGCAGACATCTTTGTCATCATCGGCACTTCGCTCAATGTCTATCCCGCCGCCGGACTCTTGTACTACGTGCCCGACACGGCTCCCGTCTACCTCATCGACCCCAAACCCGTCGACGCCCACTCCGACCGCCCCATCCATGTCATCCGGAAAGGAGCCTCGGAAGGCGTCAAGGAACTGCGGAAGATGCTCGTGCCGTAGTCAGCGCGTGGTCAGCGTGATGTGCAGCAACTTGGGTTTGTCGCCCACGTAGGGGCCGCCCCAATCGGTCTGGTCGCCGTTGAGCACGCGAATCATCCGGAACTCGCCGTCCTCGTAATACCCTTCCTCCACCCGGAGATACTGCCAGGGTTTCCCGGCTCCTTTCCCCACGGGGCGGAAGGAGAAACGGCAATGCGTGCCCACGGCCAGGAACTCGTTGTCGCCCAACTTCACCAACAGGGCTTTGCCGTCAGCCGGACGCGGCCGGGTGTCGGGCTGCTGGCCGGCACGACGACCGTCGCCGAACTGAAGCACGGCTTCCCACCGCCCCAGACCGACACACTGCTCGCCCTTGCCCTCCCGCTCGACGGCGGTGAAGATGCGCCCCTCGAAACCCCAGCGCGCCAGTTGCCGAGCCATCGGCGCCAAGAGCCTGTATTCCGCCGCGACAGCATCGTGCTGGCGCACGGCCACCTTGGCCGGGTTGTCGATGCCGAAGGGCGAATAACCGATGCCTTTGCCGACAATTTCGTACAAGTACTTCACGCGGTCGCTGCTTGTTTCGGGCACAAAGAGGGCGTTGTCCGGACGGGCGTAAAGCTCGAGGACTTTCAGCACCGGTTCGTCACCCTGCAAATAGATGTCGGGAGCCAGCAGACAGATGGTCGGGGCGGCAACCTTCCAAATGGGAATCACGTTGTCCGTGGGGCCGCCGCTCTCATAGTTGGTGGCCGGCGGGTTGCCAAACGGCCAACGCAACGCCACGTTGACAAACATCGGCAGGGGATATTCCTCCCGTCCGGCGGCTGCCACGTATTCAATGTACGAAGCCACCGACCAGGCGTGAAAGTATTCATCGGCCCGTTCGCCGAACACTTCGCTCCACGTACCCTCGGCCCGGGCATCCACCCCCAGCGCCTTCAGCACCTCCGGCTGCAACAAAGCCTCGGGAACCGCCTGTTCGAACAGCCTCTGGGCTTCCTTCGAATAATCGCGCACGCTGCCCCACGTGCCCGGTTCGTTCTCCACTTGCACCATGATGACCGTGCGCTGCGGGTCGGCTTCCTTCAGGTGACGCATCAATGCCGCAAAGGCTTTCGCATCGGCCTCCCTCGTGGCCAGGGCGTGCGGCGACGGAGAATCGACGGGACGTCCGTCCTTGCCGACAACGTTGGGATACTTCTTGGGCTGCAGCTTCATCCAGACAGGCATGTAGTGGTTGCTGCCGTTCTTCCAAGTCCCGAACCAGGTCAAGATGAGCCGCACTTCGTGTTCACGAGCCTGCTTCAGCAGCAGGTCGACCATCGAAAAGTCATACTTGCCCTCTTCGGGTTCCACCTGCTCCCAGTAAAGAGGTATTTGCAGCGTGTTGGCGTGCATCTCTTCGATTACCTGCCACACGCCCGGCAGCATCTTGGGCCAGGTGGACGAGTTGTCCGACTGCCCTCCCAAGACCAGGTAAGGCTCTCCGTCCACCAGCAAGGCATGGCGTCCGTCTTTCGTTATCAACCGAGGGATAGGATTCTCTTTTTCCTGTGCAGACAGGATGCTTCCGGCCATCAAAGCCGCCAAAGCCAGCGCGCAGACCGCGCACCTTTTCAATAAGGATTGTTTCATGATAAAGATAAGTTTAAAATGTCAGGGAAGCCGTCTGACAGACACGGGACAAGCCCCCAGCCTGCCACATGCAACGGCCTGGACAAAGGTAAGGAATAGCGCCGGCAAGCCATCGCCGGAATGTTTCGAAGATTGGTATGATTTGTTGCCGCAGACTTACTTTTTCAGCAGCAACCGTACGACAAACCACGCGTGATACAGCACGGTGCTCAACACGCCGTAGTGGCGGCACATGATGCGGAAACGTTCCAACAGCGAGGCACGGCGGTTGGCCGTGGTCAGTCCTTCGTCCAAGTAGTCGATAACCACCAGGTGGGCATTGTGCAGCACGTGCGCTTTCTTCATGACCCGGATGCACCAGTCGAAATCGGCCGAAAAACGGTAGCGCAGGTCATAAGGCTCCACCAGGTCGCGCCGTGCGAAAAAAGCCTGGTGGCAGACCAGCATGCCCTGACGGAAACTCTTCCACGTCAGGACTTCGGGAGCGGACAGGCGACGCTTGCGCACGAAATGCCCCTCGCAGTCCACCAGGTCGGTCTCGCCGTAGATGACGCCCGGCAGGCTGTCGTGCGGCGCCAGCGAGTGGACAATCTGCTGCAAGGTGTCATCCTCGTGAAAGCTGTCGCCGGCATTGAGAAAACAGAGGTAATCGCCCGTAGCCAGTGCGATGCCCTTGTTCATGGCGTCATAGAGCCCGCCATCCGGTTCGCTGACCACGCGGGCGATACGGTCACGGTAACGGCGGATGATGTCTGTCGTCCCATCCTTCGACGCACCGTCCACGATGATGTACTCCACATGGTGGTAGGTTTGGGCGATGACGCTCTGGATAGTGTCTTCCAACACAGCAGCGGCATTATAGGTGACGGTAATCACGCTGAATACGGGAGTCGGACGGTTGTGCATCGTTCTGGGGAAAGTCAGAGTTTGTTATAAAGGTCAATGAAGCGACGGGCCACGGTGTTCTCAGAATAATAGGCTACGGCCTTTCGCCAAGCCTGTTCGGACAGGCCGGCATACCCCGGGTCGGTCAGAATCCAATAGACTCCGTTGGCCAAGTCGTCAGCCGATTTGTAAGTAGCCACATAACCGTTGTGCAGATGGTCTATCATCTCCGGAATCCCCCCGACATGGAAACCCACGCAGGGCGTGCCGCAGGCCATCGCCTCCATGACCGTATTGGGCAGGTTCTCTTCCAGCGAAGGGGTCACAAAGAGGTCGACTGCATTGTAGATATCGACCAGACGATGGTCGTCACGAACGAAGTCCAAGGGGTAAGTTTCAAACGGCAACATGGCCTTCAGTTGTTCCGAATACTTGCCAAACGTGACTACTCCGAGTTTGTCCAGCAGTTCGGGATGCCGCTCGGCCAACAAACGGCAGGCTTCCACCAGATAGTCTATGCCTTTGCGCTTGTCTGTAATCTTCACCGAACCGAACAGCATCAGCTTACGGTCTTCCGGCAAGCGGCATTTCCGACGCGCGGCAGCCTTATCATGAGGCCTGAAAAGATTGACGTTAATGGGATTGGGGATGACGGTGACGGACTGTCCGGCCAGCAACGCACTTTTCTTGGCCTGCTCACCCAACCAATGACTGGGCGTAACGAAGTGTATGCGGTGATGGGCGTAAAGAGAGCGTTTCTTCACGAAAATGCGGTAAGCCAGGTCGTGCTCGCGACGTCCACCGCCGATGTAAGGGCAGTTATGGCACATCGTGCGGTAGTGATCACACTGATTGGCGTGGTGGCAGATGCCTGTGCACGGCCACATATCGTGCATGGTCCACACCAAAGGCTTGCCCGATGCCAAGATTTTCTCCAGGTTGCGCAGCGAAAGCATACCTTGGTTGACCCAATGCAAGTGAATGATGTCAGCCTGCTGGAACTCGGGCAGCGAAGTGATGTCGGTACCGGTATTGGCAATGTCTACCGCGAACAGGTTGCGCTTGCGGAAACCATTGGCACTCCAGATGACGATACGTTCCCACACAAATTTCCATACCAGCAGCCAACTGCGTTTCAGGGGCACGACCGTGATTTGGTCGGTCTGCTTGTCGCGCACCAACAGTTTGGCCTTGATTCCGTGGTTCTTCAGTGCCTCCATCAGACGGCTGGCCGCAATGGCGGCGCCGCCCATACGCTCGGATGTATTGATAAGTAGGACTCTCATATCGACAATGCGGTGGTTTTGGTTTGCAAAAGTACGGTTTTTCCGCCGAAGAAAGGCGGTTTCACCGCGGAATCTTCCCCGACAAAGCAGAAAAAGACAGCAAACGCACTGTCTGTACGAAAAACGGCACGCCGCCCGGCAAAGAGACAATCCCTTGCCGGAACAGGCGTGCCGCATCTGTTACGCTTAATCTTCGATGAAGACAGCCGTACCGGCGGCGGTCACCATCAGCATGGAGCCATTCACTGTCTCATAGTCCAGGTCGACGCCAATGACAGCATTGGCACCCATCAGGCGGGCTTGTTCCTGCATCTCTTGCAAAGCTGTCTCTTTGGCTTCGCGCAGCACTTCTTCATACGAATGGCTACGCCCGCCCACGATGTCGCGGACGCTGGCAAAGATGTCACGGACAAAGTTGGCGCCGATGATGGTTTCGCCGGATACGATGCCGAAGTAACGCGTAATGCGCTTGCCTTCGACGATGTTGGTGGTAGTTACTAACATAAGTGTTGACGTTTAATGTGATTGTTCTTGCTATTAGACGCAGCGCGAGGCGAAAAGTTGCACCGCACGCAGCATATAACTTCGAACCGGTCTTTGGGCTCGCTGTCATTTCATGAAGACGAAGTACACGGCCAGGATGAGGCAGATGAATGCCGCCAGGTGGTTCCAGTGCAACGCTTCGCCCTTGAAGAACAGGGTGGTGAAGATGGTGAAGATGATGAGCGTCACTACTTCTTGGATGACTTTGAGCTGCATCAGCGAGAAGGGGCCGCCGTTGCCGGTGAAGCCGATGCGGTTGGCCGGAATCTGACAGGAATACTCGAAGAGGGCGATGCCCCACGAGAAGAGGATGATGGCAAACAGGGGCCAATGGGTGGTAATCTTCATCTCCTGCAGCTTCAGGTGCCCGTACCAGGCGAAGGTCATGAAGATGTTGGAGACGATGAGCAAGAGAATGGTGTAGAATCCTTTCATATTGTATATAGTTACGAGTTATGAGCTACAAGCTACAAGCTACGAGCTACGGGTTACGAGTTATGGGTTACGACTGTCAGAACATCTTCCGGACCCGTTCGATGCCGGACACGAGCGTGTCCACCTCTTCCTTTGTGTTGTAGAGGCCGAAGGAGGCGCGCACGGTGCCTTCGATGCCGAGGCGTGTCATGAGCGGCTGGGCGCAGTGGTGCCCCGTGCGGACGGCGATGCCGAGGCGGTCGAGCAGGGTGCCGAGGTCGAAGTGGTGAATATTGCCCACGAGGAAGGAGATGACGCCGCCGCGTTCGGGCGCTTCGCCGAAGATGCGCATGCCGGGGATCTCGCGCAGGCGTTGCAGGGCATAGTCGGTCAGTTCGTGCTCGTAGGCGGCGATGGTGTCCATGCCGAGGGCGGTGACGTAGTCCAGGGCGCGGGCCAGTCCGGTGGTGCCGATATAGTCTGGCGTGCCGGCCTCGAACTTGAAGGGGAGTTCGTTGAAGGTGGTGCGCTCGAAGGAGACGTGCTGAATCATCTCGCCGCCGCCTTGGTAGGGGGGCAGGCGGTCGAGCCAGTCTTCCTTGCCGTAGAGCACGCCGACGCCGGTGGGGCCGTAGACTTTGTGGCCGGAGAAGACGTAGAAGTCGGCATCGAGGGCTTGCACGTCGACGGGCATGTGGGGGATGCTTTGTGCGCCGTCGACGAGTACGGGGACGCCGTGGGCGTGGGCGGTGCGTATCATCTCCTTGACGGGGTTGATGGTGCCGAGCACGTTGCTGACGTGGGCGATGCTGACGAGTTTGGTCCTTGGGGTGAAGAGTTGTTCGTAGGCGTCGAGCTGGAGGTTGCCTTGGTCGTCCATGGGGATGACGCGGAGGCGGATGCCGAGGCGGGTGGCCTGGAGTTGCCAGGGGACGATGTTGCTGTGGTGCTCCATGGTGGAGATGATGACTTCGTCGCCGGCCTGCATCTGCGACTGGCAGAAGGTGGCGGCCAGGAGGTTGATGCTTTCGGTGGTGCCGCGGGTGAAGATGATTTCCGTGGTGGAGCGTGCATGGATGAACCGGCGGACGGTCTCGCGGCTGGCTTCGTGCAGTTCGGTGGCCTGCTGGGAGAGGAAGTGTACGCCGCGGTGCACGTTGGCGTTGGTGTTGTAGTATTCGTTGGTGATGGCTTCGACCACCGCGCGGGGTTTCTGGGTGGTGGCGCCGTTGTCGAGGTAGACCAGCGGCTTGCCGTAGACGGTGCGGCCGAGGATGGGGAAGTCGGCGCGTATCTGTTGAATGTCGTACATAGGTGTTTCTTCTTTGGTTATATGCGGTGCAAAGATACGCATATTGTTGCAAACCGCGGGGCGCGGCGGGCAGATAATTCGTCTGCCCCGGTCCGCGCCCCGGGTGTGGTTGCGCCGCGTGCGGCGTTGTCATCCGAAGGTTCCTTCGCCGTCTTCGTTGTCCGAGCCGCCGGGCGTGGTGGTGGTGCCGCTGCCCTGCTTGGCGGGGTCCAGGGTGTCGATGTCCAGCCACTGGATGTCGTCGTCCACCAGCGAGCGGGTGCTCACCTTGTTGCTCGAGGTGCGGCTGAACTCTTGGATGAAGCGTACGCGCACGCCTTTGATTTGCTTGGCGCTCACTTCTTCGGGCGTGTCGACGCCCTGGCCGCTGGCATCGGCGGTGTAGTAGAACGTGCCCACGCCGTCCAGCTTCACCGAGCGTCCCTCCTTCATGAAGGATTTCATCGCCATCGCCAGGTCTTTCAACACGTTGTACGTGTCGCCCCGGCTCACGGTGGAAATCTGCGCCAGGCGGTCGGCCACCTCGTCCGTCGTGGCAGGGTCGCCCACTACCAGCGAACGCGGATACCATTTGCCGTTGCTTTTAAGTTTGAATTTTTTGAAAAAAGACATAAAGGCCTCCTTTCTTGAAAAAATACGCTGTCAATCCCCTCCACAGATGCTTCCTGGCGGGTTTGGGGGAGATGTCCGCCTCCGCCGCCGTTGGTCCGGACCACAGACGCCGTCCGTGGTAGTCACAAACGCCGTTTGTGGTGGTCACAGACGCCGTTTGTGGCAGGCACTTCCGCCGGCCCCGTCCCCGAAGCCTCCGTTTGTAAGGATTGATTGACGAATCATCCGGACACCTGGCCGGTCCGGTCGGCCGGCCGCTCAGGGGGCTGCCACCCCGCCCGGTGTGCGGCCCGGGCAGCCGTCGGGGGCGGAGGGGGACGGGCCCCTCTTCCCGCGTTGACGGTGACAAAGATAGGGTTTTCTGCGCAATATGCAAGAGCCGGTGAGGCTTTTCTTCGGGAATATTTGTATCTTTGCCGCTTGATAAACAAAGAAGACGCATGGCTACACTCGATATCATCCTCCTCTCACTCATCGCCCTGGGCGCCGTGCTGGGCTTCCTGCGCGGGGCCTTGAAGCAACTGGCCAGCCTCCTGGGGCTGGTGGTGGGCCTGCTGGCGGCCCGGGCGCTGTACGCCTCGGTGGCCGAGCGGGTGTTCAGCCACGTCACCGACAACCCCTCCGTGGCGCAGCTCCTGTCGTTCGTGGCCATCTGGCTGGCCGTCCCCCTGCTCTTCTGGCTGGCGGCCGCGCTGCTCACCAAGATGATGGAAGCCGTCTCCCTCGGCTGGCTCAACCGCCTGCTGGGCGCCGCGCTGGGCGGACTGCTGCACGCCCTGGCGCTGAGCCTGCTGGTGTGCGTCATCGAGGTGGTCGACCCCGACAGCACCCTGCTCGGCCGCGACGCCAAACGGCAGTCCGTGCTCTACGACCGCCTCAAACCCCTGGCCGGGCTCTTCCTGCCCGCCGCGCAAGAATTTACCAGACAAATCTATAACGAGATAAACGATGCAACCCAACGAATCTGACAACAACAAAGATACCCTCAGGGCGGACAACGAACTGGTGCGCCGCCTGGCCGAAGAGAAGTACAAGTACGGCTTCACCACCGACGTGCACACCGACATCATCGACCGTGGCCTCACCGAAGACACCGTCCGCCTCATCTCCGCCAAGAAGGGCGAACCCCAGTGGCTCCTCGACTTCCGCCTCAAGGCCTACCGCCACTGGCTCACGATGGACATGCCCACGTGGGCACACCTCCGCATCCCCGACATCGACTACCAAAGCATCTCCTACTACGCCGACCCCACCGCGCAGAAGAAAGACGCACCCCGCTCGATGGACGACGTCGACCCCGAACTCATCAAAACCTTCAACAAACTGGGCATCCCCCTCGAAGAACAAATGGCACTGAGCGGCATGGCCGTCGACGCCGTGATGGACTCCGTCTCCGTCAAAACCACCTTCAAGGAAACCCTCCTGGAGAAAGGCATCATCTTCTGCTCCATCAGCGAAGCCGTCAGAGAACACCCCGACCTCGTGCAACGCTACCTCGGCTCGGTCGTGCCCTACCGCGACAACTACTTCGCCGCCCTCAACTCCGCCGTCTTCTCCGACGGCTCCTTCGTCTACATCCCCCGCGGCGTGCGCTGCCCCATGGAACTCTCCACCTACTTCCGCATCAACGCCCGCAACACAGGCCAGTTCGAACGCACCCTCATCGTGGCCGACGACGACTCCTACGTCTCCTACCTCGAAGGCTGCACCGCCCCCATGCGCGACGAAAACCAACTGCACGCCGCCATCGTCGAAATCATCGTCCACGACCGCGCCGAAGTGAAGTACAGCACCGTCCAGAACTGGTATCCCGGCGACGCCGAAGGCCGCGGCGGCGTCTACAACTTCGTCACCAAACGCGGACTCTGCAAGGGCGAATCATCCAAACTCTCCTGGACACAAGTAGAGACCGGCTCGGCCATCACCTGGAAATACCCCAGCACCGTACTGGCAGGCGACAACTCCGTGGGCGAGTTCTACAGCGTGGCCGTCACCAACCACCACCAACAGGCCGACACCGGCACGAAGATGATACACCTGGGCCGCAACACCCGCTCCACCATCGTCAGCAAAGGCATCTCCGCCGGACAGAGCGAAAACTCCTACCGCGGCCTGGTCCGTGTGGGCCAGCGTGCCGACAACGCCCGCAACTACAGCCAGTGCGACTCCCTCCTGCTGGGATCGGCCTGCGGCGCACACACCTTCCCCTACATGGACATCCACAACGAGACAGCCGTCGTAGAGCACGAAGCCACCACCTCGAAAATCAGCGAAGACCAGATATTCTACTGCAACCAGCGCGGCATCTCCACCGAAGACGCCGTAGGCCTCATCGTCAACGGCTATGCCAAAGAGGTGCTCAACAAACTGCCCATGGAGTTCGCCGTCGAGGCACAGAAGCTGCTGAGCGTGTCGCTCGAGGGGAGCGTGGGGTAAATTGACTTAACTATACATACAATAACCATATAGCTTATGTTAGAAATCAAAGACCTACATGCCGAGATAAACGGCAAAGAAATACTGCGGGGCATCAACCTCACCATCCGCGACGGCGAGGTGCACGCCCTGATGGGACAGAACGGCGCGGGCAAAAGCACGCTGAGCAACGTCCTTGTGGGCCATCCCGCCTACCGCGTGACACACGGCACCGTCCTGTTTAACGGCAAGGACCTGCTGGCCCTCTCACCCGAAGACCGCGCCCACGAGGGCCTCTTCCTCTCCTTCCAGACACCGGTGGAGATACCCGGCGTGTCGATGGTCAACTTCATGCGCACCGCCGTCAACGAGCAGCGCAAGTACCGCCACCTGCCTGCCCTCTCCGCCTCGGAGTTCCTCAAGCTGATGCGTGAGAAGCGCGCCATCGTCGAGCTGGACAGCAAGCTGGCCAACCGCTCCGTCAACGAAGGCTTCAGCGGGGGTGAGAAGAAGCGCAACGAAATCTTCCAGATGGCCATGCTCGAACCGACCTTCGCCATCCTCGACGAGACGGACTCCGGCCTCGACGTCGATGCCCTGCGCATCGTGGCCGAAGGCTTCAACAAGCTGCGCACGCCGCAGACCTCGGCCCTGGTCATCACGCACTACCAGCGTCTGCTGGATTACCTGAAGCCGGACACGGTGCACGTCCTTCTCGGCGGACGCATCGTCAAGACCGGAGGGCCGGAACTGGCGCAAGAGATTGAGCAGCGCGGCTTCGACTGGATAAAGAAGGAACAGATAAATGAAGAATGAATTAGGCGCGGGGTATCTGTCATCCTGAGCGAAGCGGAGTGGAGTCGAAGGATCTCCTTCTTGCCGTTCCCTTCGGGAGATGTTTCGACTACGCCCTACGGGCTCCGCTCAACATGACAGATACCTGAGCGCCTAAAAATATGCAGATATATGAAACCCGAACAGCAATACATCGACTTATATACCCAGGCAGAAGCCTTGCTGCGTGCCCATAGCGCCGACCCGCTGAACGAACTGCGCGCCAGGGCCTTTGCCGACTTCGAGCGCCTGGGCTTCCCCACGCGGAAGCAGGAAGACTGCAAGTACACCGACGTGGCACAGGCTTTCGAGCCCGACTACGGCATGAACTTCAAACGCCTGCAGATGCCTGTCAATCCCTACGAAGTGTTCAAATGCGATGTGCCCAACATGAGTACCTCGCTCTTCTTTGTGGTGAACGACATGTTCTATGCAGCTACGAGCCACAGGCACAATACAGCTACAAGCTACGAGCTACAAGCTACAAGTAGTAGTGGTGCAGAAAAGCTCGTAGCTCGCAGCTCGTCACTCGTAGCAGACCAAGGCGTCATCCTCGGCAGCTTCCGCGACCATCCCGAACTTGTCTCCCGTTACCTTGGCACCCTGGCCGACACGTCCAACGACGGACTGACCGCCTTCAACACTGCCTTCGCACAAGACGGCGTGGTGCTCTACGTGCCCCGGGGCGTAGTGTTGGAGAAGCCCATCCAGCTAATCAACATCCTGCGCAGCACCGTGCCCCTGCTGGTCAACCGCCGTGTGCTCATCGTGCTGGAAGACGGTGCCCAGGCCCGCCTCCTGGTGTGCGACCATGCCATGGACGAGGTGAACTTCCTGGCCACGCAGGTCGTTGAAGTATTCGTGGGCCGCAACGCCACCTTCGACCTCTACGAGCTGGAGGAGACGCACACAGGCACCACCCGCCTGAGCAACCTCTACGTCCGCCAGGAGGCCGGCAGCAATGTCCTGCTGAACGGCATGACCCTGACCTGCGGCACTACGCGCAACACCACCCGCGTCATCCTCGGCGGCGAGCAAGCCTCGCTGGACCTCTGCGGCATGGCCATCGCCGACCAGAACCAGCATGTGGACAACCGCACCTTCGTGGACCATGCCGTGCCCTCGTGCACCTCGCGCCAGCTCTATAAGTATGTGCTGGACGGGCAGGCCACGGGTGCCTTCTCCGGGCTTGTCCTTGTCCGTCCCGGCGCGCAGCACACCGATGCCCGCCAGACCAACCGCAACCTCTGTGCCACCCGCGAGGCCCGCATGTACACCCAGCCCCAGTTGGAGATATATGCCGACGACGTGAAGTGCAGTCACGGCGCAACGGTGGGCCAGTTGGACGACCAGGCCCTGTTCTACATGCAACAGCGCGGCATCCCCTTGCGCGAAGCCCGGCTGCTGCTGATGTTTGCCTTCGTGGGCGAGGTGGTGGACACCATCCGCCTCGATGCCTTGCGCGACCGCCTGCACCACTTGGTGGAGAAGCGTTTCCGCGGCGAGCTGGGGCGGTGCAGGGATTGCAAGATGGTGTGTAAGTAAATTCGCCGCGTGTCCTATACCTTCTGACACGCAAATAAGGCAGATGCCCGCTGATTAGATTTTAAACGCTGATAAATCTGTGGTCATCTGCCTTCATTTGTGCTATCTGAGTGCCGATTTACTCTCGCAGTTCCTGGATATGCTTCAGCAGGCTGTCCAGGTTCCGGTTGACCTTCTTCTCTCGATAAACATGTATTTCAACCGCTACGGCAATCACGACCAGGCAAAGCGAAAG
This sequence comes from Candidatus Bacteroides merdipullorum, assembly GCA_019116045.1. Lineage (GTDB taxonomy): Bacteria > Bacteroidota > Bacteroidia > Bacteroidales > Bacteroidaceae > Bacteroides > Bacteroides merdipullorum. Next base: position 35,219 of record DXCK01000128.1, read on the forward strand.
GATTGGCACATTCCAACTATAATCGCAGGCTATCAGTATAGTCCACACAATCAGGACGATGTTGGGTATCAGCAGAATCCGGTGGGTAAGCGACCGCAGCTTCCGGTAGCGGATAGCCCTTTCGGCGGCATCGGTCATGTTGAGCGTCACCAATTGCTGTGGTGCCAAGGCCTTGTAGCACCGCTTGTCCAACAGGAACTCGGCCACGGCTATCACATCCATCAACAGGATGAACCCCCAGTGGAATCCCATGACGAGGAAGAAAACTGTCAGGACAGGTGCCCCAATCAAGGCGACTTGAAAACTGGATTTGTACTTCCGTTCGATGACGCTGATACTCTGGGCCATCGCTTTCTTAATCATGTTCTCATTGATGATAGCCTGCTTGTCCAACTTCCGGCTGAGCAGGGCAAACTGTTCTTTCAACGTCTGCAATTCGGCAAAGTTCGTTTCTTGTGTCATAATCATTCAGTGTTTTTAATCGTTCGACATGGCTTTCAACTGCTCCTTGATGCGGAACAGGCGGGTGGTGACGGCCGGCAGCGATATGCCGACTACGTTGGCTATGTCTTGATAGCTCATATTCTCCAGCCAAAGAGGAATGATGGCGCGGTCGAAGACATCGAGCCGATTGATGCGGTCGTACAACTGCTGAATCTGTTTACTGTGGGTGTCGGTATCGTTGTACAGGTCGATATCGACCGAAAGAGGAACCGTCTGTACACTACGTTTCTTCTTTCGTTCCTGGTTGGTGCAAGTGTTCAGGCTGACTCTCCAT
>DXCK01000129.1 GCA_019116045.1 Candidatus Bacteroides merdipullorum
TAATTTCTCCGGAGTAATGTCATTAAGAGACAGCTTCATTTTTTCATACTTCTGGTATTGATAGAAATCTTTTTCTTCCAGCTTCAAATTTCTTTTATGTGCAATAACTTTACGCATAAAATCAACTGCCGGATTGTTTTTGCGAGAATAATGTTCGCGTTTAGGCTTTACCACTAATTCTGATAACACAATGTTATCCGGGCATAATTGTATATCCAGATTGCTTACTCCTGGCTGTACTTTTACAGTTTTTGTTATATAGCCCATATAGGAAAAGATGATTTCATCAAAACCCTTTCTGATAGTCAAGCGATATTCGCCTTCTTCATTCGAGCGTGTACCAAAAGTAGAACCTTTGTATTGCACGTTGACAAACATCAGCGGTTCATGAGTAAGCGAATCGGTGATGATTCCCCGAATTTGGGCTATTGCATCCTGTGGAATGAATGTTAGCAGCAGAAAAAGAACGTAATATATATGTAGTTGCTTCATATCTTTCATTTTCAGGGCGCAAAAATAGCAAATAGATGTAATCCTTGAAGCAAATATACTCTAAAGAAAAACAGGAATCTTTAAGAGCTTATTATTTATCAGAGGCAACATTTCCTGCATTGGGGAAATTGTAGGGCGGTTATTTCAACAAGGTTTGCACTATCCGTTCCGCAGCACGTCCATCCCAGCGGTCTGGTAATGTTGTATGCTTCCACTCACCACGCATTAATTTGTCAAGAGCCGCAGACAAGGCAAAAGTATTTTCTCCCACAAGTTCGTTGGTACCGATGCGCCATGTTTCTGGATGTTCGGCATAAGTGTTAAGAGTGATGCAGGGGACATCAAGGAAGGTAGCTTCTTCGGCGATATTGCCTGAATCGGTCACGATACCTTTGGCTTGGTTGATGAGAAAACCGAAATGAAGGTAGCTTTGTGGAGGAAGTAGATGAAGAGTTGGTACAGCCAGATTCAGCGACGCGACAGTTTGCTCTGCATAAGGATGCAAAGGGGCGACGATGGGTAAATTCCCAACTTTGTTAACAAGAGTTTGCAAAAGAGATTGTAACACGGCTCGCTTCTCTAACAAATCATGTCGGTTAAGAGTGAGAAGAATGTAGTTGCCTTTACGAAGTCCAAGGGCTTCAAACCACAAAGGTTGCAATAAGCGGTTACGGTTGTAGCGAATAGTATCTATAAGTATATTGCCTACATAATGTATGTAATCAGGTATCATACCTTCTTGATTCAGGTTCCGGTTAGCAATCATTCCTGCTGTAAAAAGATAGTCGGAAATGGCATCGACAATCGTACGGTTTACTTCACGGGGCATATTCATGTCGAACGAGCGAGTACCAGCAATCACATGGGCCACTTTCAAACCTCTCTTTTTAGCTACAATGGCACAACTCATGGTAGCAGTCATGTCGTCGACCACCAGTATAATGTCTGCTGGGTGATTGTCCAATTCCTTTTCAAATGCCAGCATAATAGCTGCAGCCACTTGAGAATGCTCATGTCCGGAAACACCCAGGTAACCGTTCGGAACGGGCATGGCTAGGTCGCTGAACAAAGAAGGTTCTAATGCTACGTCATCTTGCGGACCTGTATAGATGACACGATAAGAAATGTCTTTCCCTGCTTTTCGTGCAGAGTCAATGGCCCGGCAAATGGGAGCTATTTTCATGAAATTAGGGCGGGCTCCTGAGATGATAGTTACTTTCATCGGTGTAGTTATAAATAAATGACGGTGCAAATATACGTTTTTACATGAAAATTTCGTTTCTTTGCCTGAATTTTTAAAGAAAGATACGGTGCCTACATTTGTTCAAATACTCGATTTCATAGGAACCTTTGCTTTTGCCGTCAGTGGTATACGGCTAGCTTCCGCTAAACGCTTCGACTGGTTTGGAGCTTATGTGTGTGGATTTGCAGTGGCAGTTGGCGGAGGAACCATCCGCGATTTGTTGCTGGATGTAACCCCTGCATGGATGACAAACCCGATTTATCTGCTTTGCACGGGTTTGGCCTTGGTATGGGTGATTGTCTTCGGAAAACATATTGTACACATGAACAACACGCTTTTTACATTCGATGCTATTGGTTTAGCACTATTCACGGTCGTAGGATGTGGCAAAGCTTTGGCTTTGGGTTATCCATTTTGGGTAGCGATTATCATGGGCAGTATCACTGGAGCGGCAGGGGGGGTTATCCGTGATGTGCTTATTAATGAAACGCCGCTTATTTTTCGCAAAGAGATTTATGCTATGGCTTGTGTCGTAGGAGGAACAGCTTATTGGGCATGTTGGGAATTGGGTGCCGAGTCTTTCATTTGCCAACTGGTAGGCGGCATCACGGTCTTTCTGGTCCGTGTGCTAGCTGTGCGTTATAATATTTGCCTTCCTATCCTTTCCGGAAATGAAGATGAATGATTGTCTTTCACGGACTTGATATCTACATAAAAATCCCCGCAAGTAGTTTGAAACTGCTTGCGGGGATAATCGTTTTTTTAGAAGAGTGTATCTTCGGTGTTGAACAGTTTACGGCTGTTTAAACGAACAACCTTGCCATACTGTCCAAGCCGGTCGAGGTCGATCATCTTCGGATTGCCAATGATGCCTATGGCGTAAGGCTTGCCTTGCACGTTTTGTTCATAGAAATTGGCAATATCGTCAAATGTCAGGGCATCGATTTTCGGCAAGTTTTCCTTGGCTGGGTCGCCTTCGTAGCCCATACGTTGGAAAATGCGTAAGTATTGAGCTTTGTCGCGGAAGTCGGGATGGCTGCTCAATGCTTCTTGCCTCAGATAGCTTTTAATGTTGTCGATGCGTTCTGTATTGCGGGGCATGTTATTTACCAGGCCCATGAATACGTCAATGGCATCGTTTGCTTTATCGTTTTGGGTGCCGATATGTCCGTACATATATGTTGGGTTACCGGGTAAGGAAGGGGTTACCACTTGTGCACCTGCATAGTAGGCCATCGAACGTTTTTCACGGATTTCGTTCATCACCAGTCCTCCGAAACCTCCGGAGAAGTATTGGTTGAACGCATCGCGCTGCACGTCGTCTTTCTTGTCATAAGCGCCCATGGGCATGAAGAAGAAGATTTGTGCTTGTTCGGCATCGTCGTTAGGCAGGAAGTAGATGGTGTTTTCTGTCACGGAAGCCAATGGCTTGTCTTGGGGCGAGGTCGTGGGACGTTCGTTGGCAACGAGTGGCAGGTTTTGGCTCAGTACGTTGTAGGCTGTCTCGAAGGGCAGGGTTCCGCAATAGAAGATTTCTGCCTCGTAATTGGCAGCACGGTTGATGTCGCCTGTCAGTTCGGAGATTTGGAGTTCTAGCATCTGTTTGTCTGTCAGTTCTTCGATGTAGGAGGATTTTTCCCCGTAACGGATGTATTGTGACAGGGCGTCGGCCAGTGTGTTGACGTTTTCTTTGCGTTGTTGGCGCGAACCGAGCACTGAGCCTTTAATGCGGCTCAGTTGTTTGTCGTCCAACTGCGGCATGAGAATCTGCCGCGACAGCAGTTGGCAGGCTTGGGGAAGTGTCTCTTCGTAGCCGCGCATCATGATGTATAGGTAGTCGTCGCTGGCCCACACTTGGCAAGTGGCGTTCAGTTTGCTCAGTTCTTCTTTCAGTTGTTGCGGTTCGTAGGCTCCCATCACGCCGGCGTTGTTCATGAGGTCGGCGGCGATGCCCAATTTGGGGAATTCGCGTTCGCCGGCTCCGTAGCGCAGGGTGAGGCTGAAGACGTTGTTCTCGGTATTGGGCGTGTAGTAGAGCTTGGAGCGGTCGTTGAGTGGTTTGACTTGCACGTCGCTGAAGTCGATGAACTTTTCTTCTACTTGTCCGATGGGCATGTTTTTGAATTGCATGGCGTAGAGCGATTGCTTGCCTGCGGGTGGCTCGATGGGTTTGTAGCCGGGCTTCTGGATTTTCTCGCCTTTTTTGGTTTTGCCTTGTTCGATGTAGAGGGCCAGGTAGTTGTCGTTCAGGTATTGTTTGACGACGCGTTTGATGTCGTCGGTGGTGACGGCCATGACTTCGTCTTTGTAGTTGAGGACGCGTGCCAGGTCTTTTTCGTTGATGAAGGCGTCCATCAGGAGGTTTCCTTTGAAGGTGTTGGATTCCATTTGTACGTCGAAGTCGCGGCACATGTTCATTTTGATGGCTTCGATTTGCCAGTCGGCAAACTGTCCGTCGGCGATTTGCCGGATGGCTTTCAGGGCTTTTTTCTCGGTGCTTTTGTTGGATTCGAAGCGGCGTTGGTTTTCGTCGTACAGGGGTATGCACTGGACGAGGTTGCGGCCTTGTTCGCGCATGGTCAGGGGCATGGCGGCGCAGTCGGTCAGTTCGCCGTCGAGGGCCAGCTTGTCCAGGGTGCCGGTGTGGCTGCTGTTGCTCAGCAATGACATGGCTATTTCGAGGGGTATTTCGTCGGGATGTCCGGCGGGTACACCTTTATATATTAGGCAGACGCTGGGATAGTAGCCGACTTTGGCGGTGTGCTGGGTGCGTCCTTGTATGTTGAGGTCGGGCCATGCCTTGCGTTCGGGCAGGGGGCGTTGGGGCAGTCGCCCGAAGGTTCCGGCGATGCGTCCGGCTATCTGCTGGGCGTTGACGTTGCCCACGAGGATGAGTACCATGTTTTCGGGGACGTACCATTGGTTGTAGAAGTCGATGAGCCGACTCAGGTGCGGGTTTTTCAGGTGTTCGGGCAGGCCGATGACGTCGCGTGCGTAGGGATGTCCTTCGAAAGCTTTGGAGAAGAGGAAGTTGCGTTGCTGGCTGCCGGGGTCATCCTGGTACATGTTGTATTCCTCGTACACGTTCTCGAGTTCGGACTGGAAGGTGCGGAATACGGGGTTGATGAAGCGTTGTGAGGAGATTTCCAGCCATTTGTTTATCTGGTAGGCGGGAAAGGAGTTGTGGTAGTACGTCAGGTCGTAAGTGGTGCCTGCGTTCAGTTCTTTGGCGCCGATGCTTTCCATGAGGTCGGAAAATTCGTTGGAGACGCTCAGTTTGCCTTCTTCGACGCTCAGTTCATTGATTTCGCGGTTGATGGCTTCTTTTTGTGCCGGGTCGTCGGTGGCGGCCCGCTCGTCGTATTTGGCGATGATTTGCTCGTACAGGGGTTTTTCCTTGGCCCAGTCGAGGGTGCCTATCTGGTCGGTGCCTTTGAACATGACGTGTTCCAGGTAGTGGGCAAGTCCGGTGTATTCGGCGGGTTCGTTGACGGAGCCGGCGCGGACGGCCACGATGCCGTAGACGTCGGATTTCGTGTTGTCTTCCCATATATATACGGAAAGACCGTTCTTCAGTTTGAAGGCTTTCAGCCCTTGTCCCCACGCGGGCGCGGCGGCCAGCAGGAGGGTCAGCAGAAGAAGTGCTTGGTGTTTGATTGACTTCATGATTGCTTGATTTGATTTTAAGTGAATAAAATGTGTTTTTCGTTATCTGTCAGCAAAGCTATGAAAAAATCACATACGGTCTACGATTTTTTCGTAAAAAAAGATGCGGGCTGTCCGCATGGTGTACAGGGGGGATGCCGGCGGCTGCCGGGATGCATCACGGGTGTTACTTGTCTGCATCACGCGTACTACCGATTTGCATCACGCGTGATGTCAGACGGCCTCTCGACGTGCTCCCGGAAGGGGTCTGGAGGCGGGTGTCGGCGGACTGCGTCCGGCTACCCCGTGGGGAGGCAATAATATGATATTAAACATATCTTCTGCTCCTGTTTTTTCGGAGGGAAAGATGACAATATGTCAACGAAAAAAGCTACATTTGCAATCGTTCAAGTTAACCGACATTGTAGAAACACTGTAATTGAAGAACTGACATGAAAAAAGAAATCAAATTCAGCCTTGTCTACCGAGACATGTGGCAGTCTTCCGGCAAATACCAGCCGCGTGTAGACCAACTGGTGCGCGTCGCCCCGCTCATCATCGACATGGGTTGCTTCGCGCGCGTCGAGACCAACGGCGGCGCCTTTGAGCAAGTGAACCTGCTGTATGGCGAGAACCCCAACCGGGCCGTACGCGCCTTCACCCGCCCCTTCCACGAGGTCGGCATACAGACGCACATGCTGGACCGCGGCCTGAACGCCCTGCGCATGTACCCCGTGCCCGCCGACGTGCGCCGCCTCATGTACCGCGTCAAACACGCGCAAGGCATCGACATCACCCGCATCTTCTGCGGCCTGAACGAGACGCGCAACATCATCCCCTCCATCAAGTACGCCCTCGAGGCGGGCATGATTCCCCAGGCCACGCTCTGCATCACCTACTCGCCCGTCCACACCGTCGACTACTACGCCGACGTCGCCGACCAGCTCATCGCCGCCGGAGCGCCCGAAATCTGCCTGAAAGACATGGCCGGCATCGGCCGTCCCGCCATGCTCGGCCGCCTCGTCAAGCGCATCAAGGAGAAACACCCCGACGTCCTCATCCAATACCACGGCCACAGCGGCCCCGGCCTCTCCATGGCCTCCATCCTCGAAGTCTGCGAAAATGGTGCCGACATCATCGACGTAGCCATGGAACCCATGTCCTGGGGTAAAGTCCACCCCGACGTCATCTCCGTACAAGCCATGCTGCGCGATGCCGGCTTCCAAGTGCCCGACATCAACATGAAAGCCTACATGGAGACACGCAGCATGACGCAAAGCTTCATCGACGACTTCCTGGGATACTTCATGGACCCCACCAACAAACACATGTCCTCCCTGCTGCTCAAATGCGGCCTGCCCGGCGGCATGATGGGCTCCATGATGGCCGACCTCAAAGGCGTACACGCCGGCATCAACATGCTGCTCAAGGGGCAAGGCAAACCCGAACTCAGCCTGGACGACCTGCTCGTCATGCTCTTCGACGAAGTGGAATACGTCTGGCCCAAGCTCGGCTATCCCCCACTCGTCACCCCCTTCAGCCAATACGTCAAGAACGTAGCCCTCATGAACCTCATGCAACTCGTCAAAGGTGAACAACGCTGGACCATGATTGACAACCACACCTGGGACATGATACTCGGCAAGAGCGGACGACTGCCCGGCCCCCTGGCCCCCGAAATCGTCGAACTGGCCCACCAGAAAGGCTACGAGTTTACCGACGCCGACCCGCAACAAAACTACCCCGATGCCCTCGACCAATACCGCAAGGAAATGGCCGACAACCACTGGGACTG